>JAIPJX010000073.1 GCA_021733945.1 Verrucomicrobiota bacterium
GGGTTTAAACCTCGCCCCTCCCTCCGAACCGGACTGGCGGGTCTCCCGCATCCGGCTCTCCAGTCGGTGGTCTCATCTCTGAGATCGGCTCGCTTTGTCTCGGGCTAAGGCTAAGGAGATTAACCCAAGTTCCGCGAAGCATGCATTTGGCCAGCGTTGATGATCTAGTCCCCGCGCTCCCCCTTTAAGCTTATGTCGCCTTTTCACTACCGTGCGCAGTCTCCGCCGCACAAAATAGTCCTGTCCGACGAGCACATTCTTCACACTGTGACGAAAGTATCCAAACCACCCTTTGAGCGTCTGGTTCACATTCGCCACCATCTCCCGCATCGGACGCGGGTCCAGCCGACGCGTTTTCTCCCGGATCGTTTCTCGAAACTTGTCGATGCTCTTCTGCCGTGGCCACCGATGGCCCCTTTCGAAGTGATACCCCAGAAAGTCGAATCCGCCTTTCTGGCTCGCATCCACAATGCGCGTCTTGGTCGGATGCAGCGTTAATCCCGCCGCTTCCGCCCATTCGCGCAAGGCTTCGCGTCTTCGCGTCTTCGCGTGAGCTCATCCCGCCCCTTCAGTCAGGTGGCACGCGAAGCCGCGAAGGCGCGAACACCGGGCAAAACGGGTACCAGACAACCAAAGCGAGGTCGGCAAATGAATCCGGCGTGCCTCGAGAATCGCGAAGCGTCATGGAGTGCGGCAGTCCTCTGCCGCTTTCCAGGTGTTGGGTAAGTTTCCGCAAACGCCTCGCCATGGTCGAGGAAGCCAGGTGTTTCCATCGGAAAAGCGCCAGAGGACTGGCGCAGTCCACAAGCTGGCGCACCATTCCCACGCCCCTGAAATATAGCGAAGCGTCTTCGCGTCTTCGCGCCTTCGCGTGAGCTCATCCCGCCCCGCCAGTCAGGTGGCACGCGAAGCCGCGAAGGCGCGAACACCGGGCAAAACGGGTGGCCGACAACCAAAGCGAGGTCGGCAAATGAATCCGGCGTGCCTCGAGAATCGCGAAGCGTCATGGACTGCGGCAGTCCTCTGCCGCTTTCCGGGTGTTGGGTAAGTTTCCGCAAACGCCCCGCCATGGTCGAGGAAGCCAGGTGTTTCCATCGGAAAAGCGCCAGAGGACTGGCGCAGTCCACAAGCTGGCGCACCATTCCCACGCCCCTGAAATATAGCGAAGCGGCTTCGCGTCTTCGCGCCTTCGCGTGAGCTCATCCCGCCCCGCCAGTCAGGTGGCACGCGAAGCCGCGAAGGCGCGAACACCGGGCAAAACGGGTACCAGACAACCAAAGCGAGGTCGGCAAATGAATCCGGCGTGCCTCGAGAATCGCGAAGCGTCATGGACTGCGGCAGTCCTCTGCCGCTTTCCAGGTGTTGGGTAAGTTTTTACCGAGCGCCCCGCGATGGTCGAGGAAGCCAGGTGTTTCCATCGGAAAAGCGCCAGAGGACTGGCGCAGTCCACAAGCTGGCGCACCATTCCCACGCGCCTGAAATATAGCGAAGCGTCTTCGCGTGAGCTCACCTTGTCCCCGCTCACCGGGACGGGTCGCACCGCCCACTTCAGGCGGGTTTCAGTGCGGATTCGTGCGATCGGACGGTTGCCAATCCAGCACGCGCAACTGCACCGAGCGCCGTCCGTTGTACTCGTTGATTTCCGGCACGTAGGCCAGGTCAAACGGGCTCCCGGGGATTGCCTGACCATTGCCGTTCCACCAGACCGCTTCATGGTCGACGTTCCCATCGGTCACCCGCATTTTCAGATGCTTCTCTTCGCGTCCCAACGGCCTGGGTGGAGAATGAAAACGCAGGTTTCGGCTCATCAACTGCACCGCCGGATTTCCCTGTCCAATGGGTTGCAGCCTCCCCAGTTCCTCCAGGGTTTCAAGGGACACCTCGGTGAGGGGCACGGCCGCGTCGAGCCGCAGGCTCGGTTGAAGCATCTCCGGGGTCAGGACACGCCGGGCAATCTCGTTCAGCCGGGTTCGGAACGCGGAAACGTTTTCGGGCTTGATCGTCAACCCGGCCGCCATTGCGTGTCCACCGTGTTTAACCAGCAAATCATCGCACTCCCGCAGCGCCAGTCCCAGATCGAATCCTTCGATGCTGCGGCCCGATCCCTTCCAGTCGCCGTTTTCCCCGCCACCGATGACAAAGCTGGGACGATAAAATTCGCGCACCACCCGGGAGGCTACGATCCCGACGACTCCGATGTGCCAAAGCGCCTGCCCCTCCACCAGAACAAAATCGTTTTCGGAATCAAACCGTTCGCGGATCGAAGAAATGACCTGCCCGGTGATTTCCTTCTCGATTCGCTGTCGCTCCCGGTTCCTGCCATCCAGACGCCCGGCCGCTTCGATCGCTTCCCCTTCATCCCGTGTCATCAGCAACTGAAGCGCCTCCGAGGCGTCCTCCAACCGCCCGGCGGCGTTTAAACGCGGACCGAGCTGATAACCCACATCAAACACTCCGATCCGACCGCGGGATCCCGCCACTTCCTTGAGAGCCACAATCCCGGGACGCTTGGAATGGTTGAGTCGTTCCAGCCCGGCGGACACCAGGATTCGGTTTTCACGATCCAAAGGAACCACGTCGGCGATGGTGCCGAGCGCGACAAGGTCGAGATCATCACGCAGGTCGAAGGATTGCCCCGCGGCCCAGCCCAAATCCCTTCCGCGTTTGACAAGCGCATGGGCGAGCTTAAACGCGAGTCCCACGGAACACAGTTCCCATCCAATGGCATCAGGGTCCGGGTTGGCCCGCGGGTTCACCAACGAACAGGCGGCGGGCGGCGGATCCGAGATCTGATGATGATCAAGCACGAGGACATCGATCCCCTGATGCTGCAGCCAATCAATCGTGGCGACGGCCGTTGAACCGCAGTCAACGGCCAAGAGCAGCGAACACGGTTTGGTGGCCAGGCAATTCGCAACCCCTTCCCGACTCAACCCGTACCCTTCATCAAAGCGTTGGGGCAAATACCAGTCCACGTTCCAACCCAACCGCCGCAGCGCTTCGGTGAGGAGCGTGGTCGATGTCACCCCATCCACATCGTAGTCCCCGAACAGAACCACCGGTTCGGCGCGTTCACGGGCTTGAAGCAACCGTTCCACCGCCCGGGTCATGCCTGGAAGATCGAACGGATCCGAAAGGGTTTTCAGACGCGGATTCAGGAACGTTTCAACATCCGGCGCATGCTCCAGGCCGCGATTGAGCAGGCATTGAGCCAGGAGACGCGAGATGCAAAAGCGCCCGTTCCATTCCAAGGTTTTCTTGGACAGAACGGGCGCAAGCTGCCAGCGGTATTTCATGGGCCAAACCCGGGCCTGGCCAATTGCCGCAGTGGAATTGGATCAACCTTGGCCCGGCTCAGGCTCGGGCTGAGATCGTGTTTTCCTGGATCACGACCTGGGACGCGACCTTCGGCCGTTCGCCCTTGTGCCACCAGAGAACCAGGGCACTCGCAATGAAGATCGACGAGTAGGTCCCGGTGATGATGCCAACAAGGAAGGTGAACGCGAAATCGTTTATGACCGATCCACCGAATACGTAGAGCGAAAACGTGGAAAGGAACACGGTTCCCGAAGTAATGATCGTCCGGCTCAGGGTCTGGTTCAGGGCGAAGTTCATCACGTCCTTGAAGCTGCCCCGCATTCCGAGTTTCAAATCCTCGCGGATCCGGTCGAAGATGACGATGGTATCGTTGATGGAGAAACCGATGATGGTGAGAAGCGCGGCGACCATCGGCGCGCTGAACTGTCCACCGGTCAGGCAGAACCATCCCATCGTCATGAGCACGTCATGAATCACGGCCACCACGGCACCGATGGCAAAGGAGTATTCGTAACGGAACGCGACATAAATAAGAATTCCGAACAAAGCCAGGAGCGTGGCCACAAAGGCGGTCATCAGAATCTCCTGAGCCACCAAGGGTCCGACCGCGGAAGCCGCAATCACCTGGAAGTTCGAATCCGGAAACTGTGTGAGCAACGTGGATTTCACCTTGTCCCCGGAATCAAAGGCGCTGGTCACCTGAAGGACCTCAATGCCGCTCGAGATGTCCTTTTCATACTGAATGACGGCATCGCCGACGCCAATTCCGTTGATGGACTTGCGGAGCTCTCCCATTTCGACCTTTTTGTCAAAACTCATGGTCAGGCGGTCCCCACCTCTGAATTCAACACCAAGCGTATCCCCGCCGCGCATGATGCCGTAACCCACACCCACGATCACGAGAGCCCAGGAACAGGCAAAGGCAATCTTCGAGTATTTCAGGAAATCGATCTTGGTATCACCGATCAAACGCAGCATCGGCAGGCTCTTGAGCATCTGGCGGCTGACCATCCAGTCGAACATCAACCGGGTCACCACGAGCGCCGTGAACAAACTGGCGGCAACACCGATGGTCAGCGTCACACCGAAGCCCTTGACCGGGCCGGTTCCGAAGAAGATCAAAATCACGGACGAGATCAACGTGGTGACGTTGGAATCGAAAATCGTGCTGAACGCCTTGTCATAACCGGAGGAGATGGCCCCGCGGAGCGATTTGCCCGTGGCAAATTCCTCGCGGATGCGCTCGAAGATCAGAACGTTCGCGTCGACCGCCATACCGATGGTCAAGACGATACCCGCGATGCCAGGCAGGGTCAGCGTCGACTGCATCGAACACATGACACCCAGGAGAATGATCACATTGAGCAGCAGGGCTACATTGGCGACGAGACCCGCCAGCATGTAGTAGATCAGCATGAAGATGGAAACCAGGATGATGCCGATGATCGAGGCGCGAACACCGCTGTTGATCGAATCCCGTCCGAGGGAAGGCCCCACGCTGGATTCCTGTTCGATGGAGGCAGGAGTCTGAAGCGGGTTTTCCAGGACGTTGGCCAGCTCGAAAGCTTCCTTCATCGAAAAATCACCGCTGATCACGGCGCTTCCGCCCAGAATGGGTTCGTTGATGTTTGGTGCCGAATAAAGTTCGCCGTCCAAAACAATCGCCAACTGTTCGCCGACATGGTTCCTGGTGACTTCGCCAAAAAGATCGGCTCCCTTGCTGTCAAAGCGCAGCGTGATCTGCATTTGTCCCGTCATCGGATCGGGTTCCACTCCCGCGCGGGCGACATACTGGCCCGTCAGACCGAGCTCGGCCTTGCGTCGAACGAGGTATTTGTTGATGACTTCCTCACCGGAAGGAAGCTTGCGCTTCATCTGCAGGACCTGATACCCGGGCGCCGTGAGTCCCTGCTGGAGCAACTGGTTGCTCTCGGGATGCACCAGCCGGAATTCGAGGAACGCGGCCTTCTCGATTTGCGTCTTGGCGCTCAGTTTATCCGCCTCGGAAAGCCCCGGCAGCTGAATGAGGATTTTGTTGTCGCCCACCGGCTGAATCAACGGTTCGGCGACGCCAAACCGATCGACGCGCCGACGAAACACTTCGACCGCCTGGGAAATCGCCGCATCTCGGGTCGTGGACCCGACGTTGTTCGTATCATCCAGGCTGCTGGTATCCAGACCAACCAGAAAGGACGTGCCCCCGCGCAGATCCAGCCCCAGCTTGATCTTGCCGGCTCCATCCCGTTGGAGGCGGCTCAGAATCGCCCGCGCCGGATCAAGCTCCTTGGTGACGGGCACGAACGGAAAATAGCCGGAGATGTCGTTGGTGCCAACCGCCTCCCGCAGGTTCGCGAACTCGCGGTCCGGATTCGCCTCCTGGAGCTTTCGCGCCTGCTCGACGATTGCGGCGTGATTGGCGTCCGTGTTCACCGCCCGCGTGGCGAATTCTTCAATCAAACTTCGTGACTGCGGCGGATTGATCTCCCAGAGAGACCAAAGCACAACAAATACCACGAACGAGAATTTCCAAAACAGATTACGATTCATTCAATTACCCGGTTACGATTGTGAACTAGAAGCTGAGGCTCTTTCCGTAATCTCCGCGATGGCGCTTTTAATCACGTCCAACTTGGAGTCCGCCGAGCGGATGGAAACTGACTTGTCCTTGACGCCGACCACGACGCCCAAAATCCCGCTGGTGGTGACCACCTTGTCGCCGGGCTTCAGTGTTTTGAGCAGGTCGGCATGCTCCTTGGTTTTCTTCTGCTGCGGCCGGATCAGAACAAAATAAAACACCACACCCAGGATCGCAAAGGTCCAGAGCATCTGAATCAACTGTCCCGTCGGATTCGGCACGGTCCCAGCCTGAGGCGGGGGCGCAAAACCCAGTAGAGCTACTAATCCATTTAAATTCATCACTTAGTTACAAGAGCCGTCAAATCTATGCGTGCTTCTCCGTTTGGCAAGCCTAACATTTCTGCTTCGGTCAAAGGGCCCCCTCCGGCCCGCTGTCCCAGGGGCAAAAACACCCCCTCCACCAGCCTCCACCCCCCTCCAAAACAGGGTTTCCGACCTTCCATCTTCGTGCTTTCAGCGCTCCTCCTCGGCGCTCTTGCTCAGCAGCCGGGCGGAAAGAACCCTGCGCGAGGGAACATAACCCGCCACAAATTCCCTGCGGAATTCGCCAAAGGTTCCCGCCGCCAGATGCGCGCGGATGTCCTGCATCAGCCGGGTGTACATATGGGAATTATGCACGCTGAGCATGCGCAACCCCAGGATTTCCCCCACGTTCAGCAGGTGCCTCAGGTAGGCACGCGAGAAATTCCTGCAGGCGTAACAATCGCATCCCGGCTCGATCGGCAGCGGATCCGCCTTGTTGAATCCGGCCTTGATACTGACCGTTCCCTTGGTGGTGAACGCCGTGCCGTTGCGCGCCACGCGGGTCGGAAGCACGCAATCGAACATGTCGACCCCGCGCGCCACCAGTTCCACCAACTGCGCCGGCGTCCCCAGCCCCATCGCATACCGGGGTTGATCCTCGGGAAGATGCGGCTCCGTGTACTCCACCGCCTTCATCATCTCCGCCTCAGGTTCCCCGACACTCACGCCTCCGATGGCGTATCCGTCAAATCCGAGTTTCACCAGGGCTTTGGCGCACTCCTCGCGCAGCTTGGGATCGCAGGATCCCTGCACGATGCCAAACACCATCTGCCCGTTGGCGCGGGGTTGCTCGCGGCATTCCTGCGCCCACCGGATCGTACGTTCGACCGCGTTCCGCGCGTCCTTGGGGGTGCAACCATGGGGCGGGCATTCGTCAAACACCATGGCGATGTCCGATCCAAGTCGCGTCTGGATGCTCATGGCTTCCTTCGGACCAAGAAACAGAAGGGAACCATCCAGGTGCGAGCGAAACTCCACTCCGTGGGGTTTGATCTTCCGAATCTTGGCAAGGCTGAAAACCTGAAAGCCCCCGCTGTCCGTGAGGATCGGGTGCGGCCAGTTGATGAACCGGTGCAGTCCCCCGGCGCCCTCGATGATTTCCATGCCGGGACGCAACGAAAGATGATAGGTGTTGCCCAGCATCACCTGGGTGCCCATCTCGATCAGTTCCCTGGGGTCCAAAGCCTTGACGCTGCCCTGGGTGCCGACCGGCATGAAGACCGGTGTGTCGATCACTCCACGCGGCGTGGTGAGCTTGCCAAGCCTTGCCCTCGAGCTCGTGTCCTTTTTCAGGAGTTCGAACATGCGGCCCCCCTCTCAACAACAGCCTGAATCGATTCGGTGAGAATGCGCAAGGCCAGAGCCCATTCTTCTTCAGACAAGGTCAGTGGCGGCGTGAGCGTGATGATGTTCCCCATGGTGATCTTAAAATTTAAACCGCGACTCAGCGCTTCGTACATGACTTGTTCGGTCTGGACACTGGCCCGTTCCATGGTACGCCGGTCGTTCACCAACTCAACCCCCATCAGCAACCCCAGACCACGCACATCTCCAATGATCGAATATTTTTCCATCAACCCGCGCATCTCCCGAACCGCCTTCCCACCCAGATTCAGGGCGTGCTCCAGCAACCCCTCCTCTTCGATGACTGAAATGGCGGCCATCGCCGCTGCGGCACCCACCGGGCTCTTCTCGTGCGTGTAATGTCCCAGTGCGCCGGCCCGCATCTGGTTCAGGCCTTCCCGCACCAGCAATGCGGCCAGCGGAAAGACTCCTCCGCCAAGCCCCTTGCCGATCACCAGCATGTCCGGCACGACATCGTAATGTTCGCAGGCAAACATTCTGCCCGTGCGCCCCAGGCACGTCGGGATCTCATCCAGAATCAAGAGGGCCCCGTGCTTGTCGCATGCCGCCCGGACTTTCCTCCAATACTCCGGCGGCGGAATGAACGGGGTGCATCGCACCGTCTCAGCGATCACGGCCCCAACGTCGCCTTCCTTTTCGAGGATATACTCGATGTAATCGGCGCACTTGAGCGAACAGGTGCCGCCGCAACCCCAGAGACAATGCTGCGCATCCGGTGGCGGCGCGTGTTCGCATCCGGGCAACAGCGGTCCGATGCCGTTTCGAAAAATCGCCTCGCCACCCACCGAAATGGCGTCCATCGACGCTCCGTGAAAGGAATCCCAGAGGGAAACCGTCTTGAAACGGCCGGTGGCGACACGGGCCAACTTGAGAGCCATGCCGATGGCGGCCGTGCCGCTCGGCGCGAACAGCACCCGGTTCAGGTCACCCGGTGCCAGGCTGACCAGCTTTTCAGCCAGTTGAATCGACGGGATGTTGGTATATCGCCGGGTGCAAAAGGAGAGTTCCCGAAGCTGCCGGGTAATCGCTTCGATCACCCGGGGATGTCCAAACCCGACCTGATGGACATTGTTCCCGTGGAAATCGAGCATTTCCCGCCCTTCCCAATCGCGCAGAACGCTCCCGGAACATTCCTTGAGAACGTTGAGGCACGGGGTCGACAGCGATTGGTGAAGAAAAACTCGCGCATCGGATTCGAGCCATTTCTTCGTTTCACCCCCGATGTGCTGCTGAGCCCAGGCATCGCGGCACGGGGATGTGTTCAGATCTCCTTCCGATTGGAAGGGATTGTTCGTCGGAGATTGCATCAGATCCTTACCACGGCAACGAAAACGTCTTCACCGTGGTCATCCCCTTGATCGCCTCGATCACACCCTCCTTGATGCCCAGACCGCTGTCCTTGATTCCACCGAATGGCGAGTTCTCCAATCGGTAACCGGGAACCTCGTTGATGTTCACCGTACCCATTCTCAGGGATTTAACGGCGTGGATCGCCTTCTGCAGATCCCGCGTCACCACACCCGAGGACAATCCATACGCTGTTGAATTGGCGACGGCAATGGCGTCTTCCAGATCCGCCACCCGAATGATCGGAGCCAGCGGTCCGAACGACTCGGAAACCACCATCTCGGCATCCCGCGGCACATCGACAATCACCGTCGGTGCCAGCAGCGCCCCCTTGCGTTCCCCACCGAGCAGCACCTTCGCTCCGGCGGCGACTGCGTCGTTCACCACACGTTCCAGGTGCATCGCCGATTCTTCGCTGATCACCGTGCCAACCCGCGTCTCCGGATCCATCGGATCGCCACACCGGTATTCGCGGGCCTTTTCCACGAACCGTCGGGTGAACTCATCCGCGACAGCCTCTTCAACCAGAATCCGTTTGACCGCGGTGCAGCGTTGTCCCGAGTTCCGGAACGAACCTTCGGCCGCCAGGGTGACCGCCAGATCCAGATCCGCATCGTTCAACACAATCAAGGGATCGTTCCCCCCCAATTCCAGAACCAGCCGTTTGTATCCCGCCGTGGCGGCAATCTGTTTTCCAACCCGTTCTCCACCGGTGAACGTCACCAAGTCCACCCTCGGATCCCGCACCAGGATGTCCGCCACGTCCTCGCTCGGCCCCAGCAGGACACTGAGCATTCTCCCGGGCAGTCCCGACTCATACAACAGCTCCGCAAGTCGGATGGCCGTCAGGGGCACCCGGGCGGAGGGCTTCAGAATCACGGGCGCACCCGCCGCCACGGCCGGTGCCACCTTGTGTACCACCTGGTTCAACGGATGATTAAACGGCGTGATCGCAGCAATCAGCCGCAGCGGTTCCCGAAGCGTAAAGATCTTGCGCGCCTTGCCCTGAGGCGAAACGTCGCAGGAAAAGATTTCCCCATCATCGTGCAAAGCCTCGACTGCCGCAAACCGCAGCACGTCGCTCGCCCGGCCCACCTCGTAACGGGTCTCGCGCAGGCAGAGTCCGGCTTCACTGGTGATCAGGTGCGCGAACTCCTCCCGGCGTTCCTCAAGCCGCTGAGCCGCGCGCGTGAGCACCTGCGACCGTTCAAATCGCGTGAGCGGTTTGTCAAACAGCAGAGCCTGCCCGATGGCCTGCTCCGTCTGCGCGCGGTTCACCCTTCCCACCGTGCCGACCAATTCGCCGTTGTACGGGTTTCGAACCTCCAGGCGTGAGTCGGATTGCACCGCTTCGCCTGCCAAATAACATGTAAGTTCCAATGCCATGAAATCAATCGGGATGGTTTCCGGAAGAATGCTCCCGCTAATGGGTGCCGTTGATGGTAAAATCAAATACGTCGAAGTTCCGCGGATCCCCGGAGGCTTTCGCCGCGTAAACCGGATTCAGCGGTTCCGAGAATACCAGCGGCACCATCTCCTCATACCGTCCGCCGTGCGACCGCAAACCGCCCTCAATCGCCTTCAAATCGTGGTATTCGGGAGTGCGCCCCAGCACCGCATGGCGTCCGGCCATCACAACCAGTTCCCCCATCCGATCCTCGGGCAGCTCCAGCTTCCGGGCCGCCGTCGCCCGATCGTAAACCTCGCTCACTCCTTCAAACTGCATCAGCCACTGATGCACGGGATCGGCCGCCTGGCCGGGCGGCAGATGCACCACCGCAAAACTCCCAAGCGCTCCGTGATGGACCACATACGGGTCCGTGATCGGCAGGATCACCCGGAATCCAGGTCCAAACTTCTCTGTCAACACGGACTCCAGATAGATCACGTTCGGAGTCCCATCGGCCTTCTGCTTGGCGTTCATTCCGTGATCGGCGGTAACACCGACCACCGCACCGAGTTTTTGCAGCCTGCCCAGTTCGACGTCGATGGCGGCATAAAAATCAAGCGCTTCCGGGGTTTCAGGAGCGTACTTGTGCTGCATGAAATCGGTCGTCGAGAGATAGAGAAAATCCGCCCGATGCCTCTCCAGCAGCGCCACCCCCGCCCAGAGCACATACAGGCTGGCATCCCCGCTGTAAATCGCCGGAGTCGGCTTGCCCACCAACGGCTCCACGTCACCAATCCCGTGGGTTTCCACCCTCGCCAGATTGGCCCGTTCGGATGAGAACGCAATGCCTCCCGTTGGACCATGGGATCCCGCAGAGGCGGACTCGGCAAACAGGCCCGAAGCAAAAATATCCCGCAGCTTTTCCTTGGCGGTCACCACCGCCACCCGTCGTCCCGCACGCGCGGCAACTGGAAAAATGGTCTCCGCCCGCAGAAACTTGGACGAGTTCATCATGACTTCCTCACCCGACGCCGTGTCGAAGAAAAAGTTCCCTCCAATTCCGTGCACCGAGGGCGGAACACCGGTGACTATGGAGGAATTGTTGACGTTCGTGAACGAAGGCATGGCGCCCCGCGCAAAACCGCGGTAGCCCCGCACCGACATCGCCTTGAGATTGGGCATGCGGTCGCGAGCCAGGGCGGCATCGAAATATTCGTCAGCCGATCCGTCGAGACAGATCACGACAATCGGACGTTGAGCCGGGGCGTAATCACGCCCGTTGACACTGAAGGGTTGGGTTGAAATCGAATTCATGAATGATTGGCCGATTGGACTTCCCGGGTACGGGTCAGGGCAGTTTCAAAATGCCCGATAAATTCTTCAATGCCCGACTCATCGTGTCCGAGCGAGAGATACAGCTTGGTTCCCATGGGGTTCAGGAACACACCGGATGCAAGCAGCTCAAGCATCACCGCCCTGCCGCGTTTGCGGTCGGAGGCAAGCCAGCTCCGCTGATCGGTGATGGGCGATGTCGAAAATCCAACCTGCGCGATCGGGCCATCCCCCAGGATCTGCCCCTCTTCACCGCAGGCGTCGAGCGTTTCTTTCATCCGCAGGCGCAACCGACGCCCCAGGGCATGCAACCCAGCGTACACCCCGGGTTCGGAGAGCACGTCCAGAGTCGCCAGCGCCGCGGCCGCCGACACCGGATTCCCGCCGCCGGTGGAAGCGGACCACGCGTAACGCGGTCCCGGAAGCCGGAACTCATCCACGACATCCATCAACTCCCGGGGGCCTCCGTAGGCGCCAGTTGGAAAACCGCCTCCAAGCGCCTTGCCGTAGGCAACCAGATCCGGGATCACTCCGTAATACTCCTGGGCACCCCCCATCGCCAGGCGAAACCCCGTGACCACTTCGTCGAAGATCAAAACGATTCCGTGCTTCGCCGTCACTTCGCGCAATCCCTCCAGGAACCCTTTGACCGGGACCAGGCACCGGTGAAGCGGCTCGACGATCACCGCCGAAATCTCGGCTGCGTGCGCATCAATGATCCTGCGCGTCGTCTCAAGATCGTTGAAGGGTGCCACCAGCACGTCGCGGTCAACCCAGGCGGCTCCCGCGCCTGCCGAGTCCACCTGCGGAAAGGGCTCCGACCGCGCACCCAGCATGCTGGCCACCCCCACCGGGTGTTGCCCGTGGTAGGCGCCCTCAAATTTGAGAACCTTCGGCCGACCGTTTGCCGCCTGGGCAACCCGCAGACAGAGCATGGTCGCTTCGGTGCCGGACGCCACAAATCGTATCCGCTCCATGCAGGGACTCAGCGCGCAAATCCGCTCGGCCAGTTCCAGGGACCGAACATTCACCGCCGCAAAGTTCGCCCCCTCCTGCGCCTGACGGCAGGCCGCCTCGATGATTTTGGGGTGACTGTGCCCGACCAGCGCGGCACCCCAGGCCATCGTCATGTCGAGCCACTGCCGATCTTCAGAATCCCAGACCCGGCACTCCCTGCCCCGCTTGATCACGGGCACCAGATCCGCCGGAATGGCGTATTCACCATTCGAACCGCTCGGAAATACCGCCAGGGACCGATCCCGGTAACTCGCAGATGGAATCTCTTTGTTCATGGATCCGGAATACGTCTTAGGCCGACTCCGGAACCGGAGTTGCCGCCGGTTTCCTGTATTGAAGATCCAACCCCAACTCCTGGACCGTGTCGCCAATGGCTCCGAGCAACGCCCGGATGTCCGACGGAAAGATCCGCCCGATTGATCCGATTCGAAACAGATCGGCTTTCGCGATTTTGCCGGGGTAAATGATGAATCCCTTCTCGCTCAGGCCCCGGTAGAATTCATTGAATGAAAACTTCGGATCCTCCGGAAAATGAAAGGATGTGATGATGAAACTCTGTAACGCAGGATCCAGGTAAGTCCGAAACCCCAGATTCCGCATGCCCTTCACCAGCACCTCGTGGTTCTGCCGATACCGGTCCCCGCGCGCCGCGATGCCTCCCTCCGTCGCCAATTCACGCAACGCCTGTTCAAATGCCAAAACCGAATGGGTCGGCGGAGTATACCGGAACTGTCCATTGGTCTCGAACCCCTTGAGCTGCCCGACCAGGTCCAGACACAGGCTCCGGGCCCGCCCCTCCGACGCCATCAGTTCAGCGCGCCGGGCAATTACAAACGAAAACCCCGGCACTCCCTCAATACACTTGTTGGCCGAGGAAATCAGATAATGAATCCCGGCCTCCTCCAGCGGAATTTCAAGAGCCCCAAAGCTGCTCATCGCGTCCACGATGTAGGTCCTGCCCGCCGCCTTCACGACACGACCGATTTCGACAATCGGATTCTCGATTCCCGTGCTGGTTTCACAATGCACCACCGACACATCGGTAATCGCCGGGTCATCCTTCAGCACCTGCTCAATTTGCACAACATCCGGTGCCGTGTTCTCGTCCCACCGCAGCGCGCAGTGCTTCAACCGCAGGTGCCGGGCCATCTGAATCATGCGTTCCCCATACGCCCCGTTCGCCAGGATCAGCAGTTTCCCCTCCTCGGGAACAACGGACCCCAGCACCGCCTCCACTCCGAAACTCCCGCTGCCCTGCATCAACACCACCGTATACCCATCCTCCTTGCCGACTCCGGCCAACTCCAACAGCTTTCCCCGGATTCCCGCTACTCTCTCGTTGAACTCGAAATGCCACGAACCGGCGTCCCGCAACATCGCCTGCTTCACGTCCAATGACGTGGTCAGCGGTCCCGGTGTGAACAAAATCTTGTCTTTCGCTGTAGGTATAGCCGTTTTCATGTGATCGGAGTCTCAAATGGGTCCGCTTTGCCGGATTCCCGGTCGCCTCTGCACCGTCGGAGTGCCTCCCCCGGTTTCATTACAGTTCCTGCCCTTGCAGAAAAAGTCCGGGTCCGAATGATCGAGTGCACTCTGACAGGTGCGAACCATCTGAAATTTCGAACTTCATCGCAATAGCCTTTCTTGGGGGCTTCCAAACCACCTGACACCCAATCACCCCTTCCGAAACGGATTCTGATTCGAACCTGCCATTTCCCCATCCCGAGCCTGATGGAGGCCCGGGTAATCGAATCCCTCAAACCCGCAAACCGGGGTTCAAAACATCACCCTGCCAATAACGGACAAGCAATGTGCAAGCGCCCCCTCCTACCCTCCCTGGGCTTCGGTGTTCGGTGTGTCCGACCCCGGGTCTGGCACGATGTTTCCCTCCCGCATATGAATCACCCGGTCTGAGAACGACTCCGCCATGGAACCGTGGCTCACCACCAGAACCGTTCCACCGGAATGATGAAATTCAGAGAGGTAACGGAACACCTCACCCGCATTCTCCGGATCGAGGTTTCCCGTCGGTTCATCGGCAAGAACCAGCTTGGGCCGGTTCACCAGGGCGCGGGCGATGGCGGTTCGCTGGCGTTCCCCGGCGCTGAGTTCGGAAGGTTTATGATCCTCGCGTCCGCTCAACCCAAGTTGTTTCAACAACGTCCGCGAACGATCCCGGGAGACGGTTGCATCGGGTTCGGTTGAGGCCAGGATTACGTTTTCCAACACGCTCAGATAGGGCAGCAGGTGAAACATTTGAAATACAAACCCGATGGAGGCCGCGCGCAGTTGAGCGCGGCGTCTGGCATCCAGCGCGTACACCTCCTGACCGGAAACCCTGACCTGTCCCGAGGTGGGATGGAGCATGCCGCCGAGCATCAGCAGCAGGGTTGTCTTGCCGCAGCCGCTGGGTCCCCGGATCGTGATGAACTCGCCCGGGCGCACGGCGAGATCGACCCCGCGGAGACTGCGGACGTTGCCACTGGCTCGCGGATACGTTTTCGTCAATCCTACGCAACGAATCATGTCCGAATCGATGGGGCTTTTATTGGAAGTCTCTGCCATGGGAAATCAAATCGATGGTTGGTCAGTTTCGGTTAATCGGCCCGCAAAGTCGTGGCCGGGTCAAGCGTGACCGCGAGCATCGCCGGGATGAACGTCGCCATCGCGGAAAACGCGGGTGCCACCAGCAGAGCCCAGCCCAGGAGGCCGCCCTCCAGTTGGATCGCCTTTGCCGTCACCTTGAAGATTTCAGGTCCCACATTCAACGCCAGCACCGCGCCGATGCCGTAGCCCGCAACCGCCGCCACGATGCCGATGAGCAGGGCCCGTCCCAGGAACAAGCCGGCAATCCGCGCCGAACCGTGACCCAGGGCACGCAGCAGACCGATCTCGGAACGCCGGTCCCGCACATTGAGAACGGCCAGCACACAGACCCAGCCGGCGCACACGACCAGCAGCAGGGGTGACATGAACGCAAAATAACGTTCCGCCGTCTGGCGTTGCTTGGCGCGGGCATCGGCAATGGTCCGCATCTGGATGACCCGCGCCTCCGGCAGCGCCTTGTCCAGCTCCGCACGGAGGACTTTGAGCGGATCCTGATCCGCCGTGAGGCAGAGGCAATCGATCGCCTTGATCTCGTTGATGCGCCCTTCCATGCCGAGCACCTGTTGAACATCGGACAGCCGCGCGTAAACCCGAATGTCCTCCTCGGTCCCGCTCTCCACCATCGCCCGCACAATCGAAAACGCCCGGTCTCCCAGTTGAAGCGAATCCCCCTTGCGCAGTTTGAGCCGTTCAGCCACCTGAAATCCGATGTGCACCGTGCCTTCCTCGATCTCAAACCCCATCGCCTGCTTCTTCTGTTTGGCCGCCGTGATGGTGGGTGAAAGCCCGGTGAGGATCACGTCCCTGCCCAGGAGCGCGAAACGCTGCTGGAGCACCGCGACCAGGTGGTTGTAGGACATGAATACGCCCTCGTAGTCGGCAAACTTGCGGATGGTCTCCTCCGGCATCGTCAACTCCGAGAATCCGTCCGTCCAAAACCGGTCCATGTCCGTCTCCCTGGGAATGATCCGCAGATTAAACCCGATGTCACGGGTCACCCGGGTGGTCTCCCGTTTGGACGCTTCGGCCGTCGTGAGATAGGTGATGAACAAGGCAACCGTCACCATCACGGCCATCAGGCTCATCGCAAAATTGACCTTGCGATGACACGCCTCCTTTAAGATCAGACTCAGGGTGCCCATCTCCTTACCGACGTCTCAGAACCACCATCGCTCCCCCGCCAAACATGAACACAACCAGCCCAATCGCCGCGTAGCCCAACACCGGAAACGCCGATTTCTCCGGTTCTGGAATCTGAGCCGCAACCCTCGCGCCACCCGCCTCAAGCGCCGGGGCGTTGACCGCCGCTGGTTTGATGGAAGCCGTGGAGGGTGCCGCCGAATCGCCCTCCCCTGACGTGGAGGATTCGATGGCCATTTCCTTGTAACCGATCAATCCACCCGAATCGATGCCCGGCAGAGCCACCCGACGGGCACCGGAGGACGGTCCACGCGCCAGAATTCGGCTGATTTCTGTTTTTACCATCGGGTTTTCCGCGTCAAACCCAACCTCCTTCAGCACCTCGGCCTGCTGCTCCATTCCCCAGCTCATCGGTACCAGCGGTCCCTGCATCCACGATCGGTCCAGATCGCATTCACAGTCCTGACCAAGCAGACCCAGCATGGTGGAAAGCTGGGTTCGTGTGATCGCCTCCCCCTCGAGCACCGGACCCAACCGTCGGCCACGTCCATAAACCACCGCCGCGACGGGCTCCTCCGGCATCGATTCCCCGATTCCCAGGCTCCAGAGCAATACTTTCTCGGCCGCCAGCGCGGAACGAGGGATTTCGATCACCTGGGGGGGCATCCGGACCGGTTTTGGAAACCGGTCCATCACCGACGCAATATCACGGACAGCCTCATCCACCTCGGTCCGGGCTTTCGCCTGCGACTGAGGATCCGCACCTTCGATCAGGACCACCACCGCATAAGAGCGCACCACTTCGGTCTGAAGCCGATCCCGTAGCGGGGAACGCACCACACTCTCCATCAGGGCCGCCACAGCCTTGTCGGTGCCGGACAATGCCTTCGGCAATTCCAGCGGAAGAAACTGGCCGTCCGGCGATACCAGGGAAAACGTGGGGCGATCGGCCGTGGGCGGCTCCTGCTGGTAACGCAGTCCCCTGTGATCTGGCGAGGCTTCGGGATCAATCAACTCGCATTCGATGTTTGAATCAAGAAACGAGGTCGTTCCAACGGTCCGCCAGGCAGACATCGCATCTCCGGAGGTGCCGGCACCAACATACCCGTACAGCCGATACGACACCGTCTCCAGGGAGACAAAACCGACATCACGGACATTGTACCGGCAGGCGTGCAGACAGACGGGTGCCGCAACCATCGTGAGGAGAAACCAGACCAGAAAAAGGGGCATGACGTGTTTGCGGATTATCATGGGCGATGCGTCCATTCGGGTTCCATCCTAAAGCATGGAACACTCCGGGCAAAGCGGATTCCTCCGGATCCTCACAATCCGCGTATTCATCGTATCCAGGTCCATCACCAGCAGGCGGCCATGGAGCGGGCGTCCCATACCGGACAACACCTTGATCGCCTCCATTGCAGCCAGACCACCCGCCGTTCCGGACACCGCGCCGAAAACCGGAAACTGACGGGTCCAGGTGCTCGACTGCTCCGGGTACAGACAACGCAGGCAGGGCGTCGCGCCCGGATCCATGGTGGTGACATGGATTTCCATCGCATACACGGCGCACTCCACCATCGGCTTTCGTTGCCGCACGGCTTCACTGTTCAGAAGGTATCTTTCCTCAAACAACGGAGCGCAATCAACCACCAGATCCGCTTCCCCAACCAGCCGCCGCGCATTTGCTTCGTTGATGTTCTCCGGCACCGCCAAAATCTCGAGTCGCGGGTTCAGTTCTTTCAGCCGCCGTTCGGCCGATTCAATGCGCGGTTTGCCGATCCAGTCATGCGTCATCAGGGTCTGCCGGTTCAGATCGCTCGGTTTGACATCGCCGGCGTGTGCCAGAATCAGTCGACCAATGCCCGCTGCCGCCAATTCCGTCGCCACCACCCCACCCAGGCCGCCCACCCGGGAGACCAGCACCGAGGCATTCCGGAGTCGGCGCTGTCCGGCTTCGCCGAAACCCTCCACATCGAATTGCCAGGCGTAAATCGAACGCTCCGCCTCGGTTAAAACCGCTTCTTTGTCCATCGCCGTTTCATACCCCCTAATTCAGGCTGAGGCTAAGAAAAAAACAAAAAGGTCCACGGACTGTGCCGCCGAAGACCAATCGGCGGCACGAATCTGCAGGACACCGGTGGCCGACGAAACCGCCGGTTCCTCTTGACACGGTGAGCGGGATCGACGAGGTACGGTCCACATCCAGCGAGGGAGTTTCCCAGGTGCTGGTTACATTTCTGCTGGAAAAGGATGTCAACGTGGCTGCGCAGGAGGTGCGTGACCGCGTGAACCAGATCGTGTCCGAACTTCCCGACGATGCCGACGCACCGGTCGTTGAAAAACTGGACCCGGACGCCACCCCAATCCTCAACATCGCACTGGCGGCGAACCGGCCGGTCCGCGAGATCACCGAATATGCGGACAAGGTGCTGCGTCGCCAGTTGGAGAGCGTGCCCGGTGTCGGCCATGTGCGGATTGTCGGCGGGCGCAAGCGGCAAATCAATGTGCGGCTCGATCCAGTGCGCCTGAAGGCGTTCGCATTGACGGCCCTGGACGTGCAGCGGGCCCTGCGGACTGAAAACGTGCAAATCCCCGCCGGGATCGTCAAGAACACCGCGAGCGAAGCCGGCCTGCGGGTGCTTGGCAAGGCGCTTTCCGTGGATGCTCTGGGGCGGATCGTTGTGAGCGAACGCGACGGCGGACTGGTTCGGTTGAACGCCGTGGCGCAAGTCGAAGACGGCGAGCAGGAGCCGCGGTCGGCTGCCCGCCGCAACGGGATCCCCACCGTACTCCTGTCCCTGCGCAAACAATCCGGCGAGAACACCATCGCGGTCGTGGATGCGGTGAACGAGCGGCTCGAAGAGAATCTCAGGCTGCTGCCGGAGGGCTATTCGGTTGAGATTGTCCGGGACAACTCGAAGGTGATCCGCACCAGCGTGCATGCGGTCAAGGAACACCTGGTGCTCGGCGCCCTGTTTGCGGCTCTGACCGTCCTGGTTTTTCTGGGTAACAGCCGCGCCACTCTGATTACGGCGCTGGCGATTCCCACCTCCATCCTAGCGGCGTTTGGCGTGATGTGGGTGCAGGACGTCACCATCAACCAGATCAGCCTGGTCGCGTTGGCGCTCGCGGTCGGAATTGTCATTGATGACACCATCATCGTGGTCGAAAACATTTTCCGGCACATGGAAGAGAAGGGCGAGAGCGCCTTCGACGCATCGATCAGCGGCACGCGCGACATCGGGTTGCCGGTGCTGGCCACCACCCTCTCGCTCCTCGCCGTTTTCATCCCCGTTGCGTTTCTGGGTGGCATCGTGGGCATGTTCCTCAAAAGCTTCGGTCTGACAATGGCCTTTGCCATTGCGGTGTCGCTGCTGGTCAGCTTCTCCCTGGCACCGGCACTGGCCGCCAAGCTGTTCCATCACCACGAAAAACCGGGCGCGTGGGACACGGCGATGGAACGTTTCGTGAACCTCGGCTACAGGCCCGTGGAGCGCCTGTACATGGTCCTGCTCCGTCATTCGCTGCACCACCGCTGGGTGGTCGTGCTTGCCTGCCTGATCGTGTTCGGAAGCCTGCCGGTCCTGATGAAAACCGTGAAAAAGGATTTCCTTCCCCCGGTCGAGGAAGCGGAGTTTGTGGTCAGTTTGCGCGCCCCCGAAGGCTCCACCCTCGCCGCCACGGACCTGATTGCCGAACGCGTCGCCCGGGACATCCGACGGTTGTCCGGCGTTGAATCGACCCTGCTGACCATTGGCGACACACAGCAACAGACCCCCAACTTCGCCGAGATCTTTGTGCGACTGACCGCCCCGGATCTCCGACCCGACACTCAGGAGACCCTCATGGACCGTGTGCGCCGCGACATCGTTCCCAAGTACCCCGAGCAATGGCGCATCACGGTGCTGTCCGTGCCCCCGTTCAACTCGGGGATGTCCAGCGCCAACATCCAGTATTTCATCGCGGGCCCGGATCTTGATCTTCTCACCAAAGCCACGGACGCGGTGATGCAGGAAGCCCGGGCCATTCCAGGCATCCGCGACCTTGATTCCACGTTGATCGCCGGGAAACCCGAGATCACGGCGCGTGTGGACCGCAGCAAGGCCGGCCAGTTGGGCATCCGCGCCGCCGACATTTCCACCACCCTGCGGGTGCTGCTTGGCGGGGTCGATGTATCCACCTACGACGAAGGCGGGGAACGATATAACATCCACCTGCGGGCGGCCGAATCCCACCGGAACAGCCGGGAGGCCCTCTCGCTTCTGGCCGTGCCCTCAGCCCGGGTGGGACCTGTGACACTCGACAATATGGTACAACTGGAACCGGGTGACGGACCATCGCAGATCAACCGCCTCAACCGCCGGCGTCAGGTCACCTTTACGGCCAACAACGCACCCGGGTTCGGCGAGACTCAAATCCTGGAGGCGCTCGAGGAAGCCGTGAAGAAGGCCAACCTGCCGCCGGAGTACGAAAGCGGCACCACCGGACGGACCAAGGAGATGCGCAAGGCGGGCATCGCCTTCGCGACGGCGTTCCTGCTCGCGTTCATCTTCATGTATCTCATCCTTGCAGCGGTCTTCGAAAGCTGGTTGCACCCGGCCACCATTCTGCTCGCCCTTCCCCTCTCCCTGCCGTTCGCCATTCTTTCGCTCATCCTGTTTGGACAATCGATCAATATCTTTTCAATGCTCGCGAACAAGGAACGTCTGCGCCCCATCCTCATGACCACGCTCGCCTTTGTCGCGGGCATGATTCCCATGATGCTCGCCCGAGGGGTCGGGGCTGCCTACAACAATCCCTCACCGCCGATGTGGCGGTCCAGTATTTCCTGCTTCGCACACTCGACTCGGAGCTTGAAACCCTTCGGCGCACGATCGAACTGCACGAAGCCTCGATCGAGCTGATGGAGCAACGGTTCCAGGCCGGAACCATCTCGGAGACCGAGCTGTCCCGCGCCCGCATCGCACTGTCCAATGCGCGAGCCGAGTTGCCCGATGTAAAACGATCGCCCCAGGAGACCGCCAACACCCTCGCTCTGTTGTGCGGTGAACCGGCAGGACAAACCCAATTTCCGGAACGTCCCCTGGGGACCAACACGCCCGTAGCCGTTCCTGCCGGACTGCCGGCCGACCTCCTGGAACGTAGGCCCGACATTGCGTCTGCCGAACGGAGGGTCGCCGCGCGAAACGCCGACATCGGGGTCATGACGGCGAACTACTTTCCCAGCGTGCGCCTGACCGGCCAGGCCGGTTACCTGAGTCGCGACGTCGATTCCCTGCTCTCGGCGGACAGCCGCACCTGGTCCCTTGGCCCGAGCGTCAGCCTGCCGCTGAGCGGATACGGCCTGATCGCAACCCGTGTGCGACTGGCGCGGGCGGCGCGCGAGGAGCCCATCGCAAACGATCGTCAGGCGGTGCTCGTCGCGATCAGGGATGTGGAGACATCCCTCGCCCAGATTCGTTATCGGGCCGAGCAATCGACCACGCTCGGGGCGTCCCTGGTTCACGCAACCACCACCGCCGACCTGACCCGGCGACGTTACGAACACGGCGTGGTGAGTCGCTTCGAACTTCTGGACACCGAGCGAACCCGACTCCAGGTCGGGTTCGCCTGCACGCAGATCCTCGCCCAACAGCACATTGCCTCTGTCCGACTCATCAAGGCCCTGGGCGGAGCGTGGCAGGAACCCTAGTCGGAAACCGGGTGCCACCCGGAGCAGCGCGGAGCGCTCCGGCTCTTTCCCTCCAGAAACGGAGCCCCGGCCGGAGCGAAACCGTGCCTTAGCGCGTTCGAAAACCACCCTGTTTCAGTTTATCCAACAGAACGGCGACGAGGATCACAGCTCCCAAAACAACCTTTTGAGTGTAACTCTCCACATTCATCAGATTCATTCCGTTCTGGATCACTGCGATGATGAAGGCCCCGATCAACGTTCCGAAGATCCTTCCTTCCCCGCCCGACAGACTGGTTCCACCCACGACAACGGCTGCGATGACATAGAGCTCGTACATCTGCCCATAAGTGGGGGCTCCACTCTTCAGCTGGGACGCCATCACAACCCCTCCCAGCCCGGCCAGCAGACCGCACAGGGAATACGCCAGAAGGCGAACACGTCGCACAGGGACACCGGAGAGACGGGCGGCTTCGGCATTCCCGCCGACGGCATAGAAATATCGACCCAGTTTGGTTTTGGACATCATCACGTGCGCCACCCAATAGAGCAGCACCATGAGGAACACCGCATTGGGAACGCCTAGAAAACTGGCTTCCCGGCCGAGCCAGACGAAGGAATCCGGCACCTGATAAACCGATTCACCTCCGGACAGGAGATAAGCAAAACCGCTGGCCATCATCATGACACCCAGCGTCACAATAAACGGAGGAATGCCAAAGCCGGTGATCATGCAGCCGGTAAAACTACCGACCAAACCCGACCCGAGAATCGCCGCCGCGCAGGAGAGTGTCATGCCAAACACCCCGGCCTTCAAGGCACCCGCAAGATTTTGAATCAGCAGACAGGCCGTCACCGCCGAAAGGGCGATGAGACTGCCCACCGACAAATCGATTCCGCCGGAGATGATGACGACGGTCATGCCAACGGCAATGATCGCGATGACCGCGATCTGGTTGGTGATGTTGAGAAGGTTGTCGCGCTTGAGAAAATTGGGCCATCGATGGCTTCGTGGTTTTAGAACCACCGGGTTCCCGAGGCCCGGGAAATCAACCTTCAAATCCGCAAACACGAGCCATCCGGCGGTTGTTTCGTTCCCCGCAACCACCTGGAGAGTGACCCCGGATGCCTCCATACGTTCGAGTTCCATTCGCGCATCCCGGGGTTCTCCGACCACCTGAAACAGGTTTTTGAAACCCCGTTCCCCGAGCAATCGAACCAGTTCCGCGGCGAATGCGGCGTCGTCCGTCAAATCCCGTGCCGGAATCAGAATGCCGGCCTCCGCCGAAAACCCGGCCTCGATCTGACGGACCACCTGCAGGGCGGCGGTGGGGCCGGTGGGTTGCTGTTCGGAAAGGGTGACCGCACTGAAGAACACTCCGAGCACGATCAGGACCAGGAACATTCCGTAATCCGCGAGAATTCGGGAACCGATTTTTGGAGAAAATTTCATGTGGTCCTAGACTTCGATTCGTGGCGATGAGACGGGAACTGTTACCATGGTTCAGGCGATGGCCAGTTTCATGATTTCCTCCTGGGACGACGCCCGCACATCCGCAATCTCCCCCGTGATCCGCCCTTCGTGCATGACGAGGATGCGATCGGCCATGCCAAGCACCTCGGGAAGTTCCGAGCTGATCATCACAACGACCTTGCCCTGCCAGGCCAGGTCGTTGATCAAACCATAGATTTCGTATTTCGCCCCCACATCGATGCCGCGGGTCGGTTCGTCGAAGATGAGAACTTCGCACCGCCGTGCCAGCCATTTTGCGATGACCAGCTTCTGCTGGTTCCCGCCGGACAAATGACCCGCCGCCTGTCCCCCACCCGAGAGTTTGATCCGGAGGGCTTCCGAGAACCTCCCAAACTCCGCCCGCTCCAGAGCAGAGTCCAAAAAACCCAATGGAGCAAACATGTCAAGATTGGGAAGTGCGAAGTTGTGGCGGACCGAATGAGAAAGCACCAGTCCCTGCAGTTTCCGATCCTCCGTGAGCAACCCGATCCCGGCAGCAATCGCATCCCGAGGGCTTCGGATCCCGAGCAGGCGGCCGTCCAGATAAACCTCGCCGGTGTCGGCGCGATCCGCCCCAAACACAAGCCGGGCAAGTTCGGTGCGTCCCGACCCCACCAAACCGGCGATCGCGAGGACTTCCCCCCGCCGCGCCTTCAGTGAGACATCCCGGACCGCGCGCCCCCGGGACATGCCTTTGACGACCAGGCGTTCGGCCCCCGGCCTGGAATCACGCTTCGGGAATTCATTCTGGAGTTCCCTCCCCACCATCATTTCAATCAGCTGGTTCCGGGAACAATCGACAATGGCCCGTTCGCCCACATTGGCACCATCCCTCAGGACCGTGACCCGATCGGCTATCTGGAAAATCTCCTCAAGCCGATGGCCGATGTAAATCAAGCCCAAACCCCGCGCCTGCAGCCTGCGAATGATCGAAAAAAGTTTATCAACCTCCCGGGGAGTCAATACCGCCGAGGGTTCATCCAGCACCAAAATCCTGGCCTTCAGTGAGAGTGCCCGGGCGATTTCGACGGCCTGTTGCTGGGCCACGGTGAGAAGTCGGCAAGGGGTTTCCGGATCAAACTCCATGCCCAGTTGCGTGAGCAACTCCCGGGTGCGCGCCCTTTGCTGATCGTGTTGGATCCAGCCCGCCCGGGTGAGTTCCTGTCCCAGAAAAACATTCTCCATTGCGGATAATCCGGGTACCAGGTTGAACTCCTGATAGATCACGGCAATGCCCAGTTCCCGGGCGCGGACCGGAGACTCGATGGAGACTTCGTCGCCCTGTAATCGGATCACTCCACAGTCGGGACGCTGGGCACCTCCCAGGATTTTGATCAGCGTGC
The DNA here is from genome assembly GCA_021733945.1 of Verrucomicrobiota bacterium. Classification (GTDB taxonomy): domain Bacteria; phylum Verrucomicrobiota; class Verrucomicrobiia; order Limisphaerales; family SIBE01; genus JAIPJX01. The sequence goes on from JAIPJX010000073.1 coordinate 24,987, forward strand.
TTTTGCCCGCTCCGTTCTCCCCCATCAACGCCAGGACTTCCCCGGACCGGAGAGACAGGTCGACCCTGGTGAGAGCGTGTACCCCGGGATACGATTTCCCGATCCGGCGCATCTCAAGCAATGGGGTGGCCATGACACCGGAGAATCCTATTTCAGTTCCGGATCCTTCCCGGCATCCGCCTTTCGGTAAAGCTGGGTTGGAATCAGCAATTCCGGGAGGACCTCCTCGCCTTTGGAGTGCGCGATGATCGCTCGGGCGATTTCCACGCCCATCCGGTCTGGAAACTGAATGGGATCCGCGTAGATTTTCCCGTCCTTGATTGCCTGTTTGCCTTCGGGCTGTCCGTCAAACCCCACGATCACCACCTGATCGGCTTTTCCCGCCTTCTCCAGAGCAGCCCGTGCTCCGAGCGCCGAGGGATCGTTGATCGCGAAAATCCCGCGAAGATCGGGTGTGGCCTGGAGGGCATCCTCGGCGGCCTTGTATCCCAGGTCCTTGGCAGCACCC
>JAIPJX010000074.1 GCA_021733945.1 Verrucomicrobiota bacterium
CCCTCGCGACGATGCCGCCCTGGAACACCTCTGCGCCGAACTGACCGAAACCGAAACAAAATACCCGGGCACCGACCTGCGCCTCATCTACCGAAAAGTATCCCTTTGATTTCCGCCGAAGTCTGGTGCTCTGAACTTGAAGGTTCTCAGAAAACTTCAAAAACAGTAATGTTCAAAGTTAAGACTCCTGAATTCAGAGCAAATATGAAACGAAAACTATCCATACCGATACTCCTGTCGACGCTGGCCATGGCTTTTGCGGCCATGGTTCATGCGCAAGACGTCACCCAGCCCGGGGATCCGATCATCGCGTCTTCCGCGAACAGCCCTGGTTCTGAAGGCGTTGCGAATGCGATCGACGGACAGCCAACCAAATACCTGAATCGGGATTCAGGTGCGGCCGGCGGTACTTCCGGCTTTGTGGTCACTCCTTCGGTGGGAGCAACCCGTGTTACAGGACTGGCGATGCAGTCTGCGAACGACGCGCCTGAGCGGGATCCGAAGATTGTCACCCTGGAAGGATCGAATGACGACGCGATTGTTGATTACGCTTCGGGAACCTGGGAACTGATCGTCCGGTTGGACGATATTCCCGCCTACGCGAACCGGTTCGAGACTCAGTCGTTCAACTTCCCTAACTTCAAGGCTTACAAGCACTACCGCTGGACGATCCTGGAGACCCAGGGTGCGGCCAACGGATGCTGCATGCAGATCGCGGAAGTCGAACTGCTCGGCAGTGTGTTGCCGGGTGACGTTTCCCAACCCGGTGACCCGGTGATCGCCTCTTCGGCGAACAGCCCTGGTTCGGAAGGGGTTGCGAATGCGATCGACGGTCAGCCGACCAAGTATCTCAACCGTGACTCGGGTGCGGCTGGTGGAACTTCGGGCTTCATCGTCACGCCCTCCATCGGTGCAACGGTTGTTTCCGGTCTTGCCATGCAGTCTGCCAACGACGCTCCGGAACGCGATCCCAAGGTCGTGACCCTGGAAGGATCGAATGACGATGCGCTCACCGATTTTGCTTCCGGCACCTGGGAGCTGATCCAGCGGATTGAAAACATTCCGGCTTATCCGAATCGTTTCCAGACCCAGACCTTCCTCTTCGACAACTTCAAGCCCTACAAACATTACCGCTGGACAATCGTTGAGACCCAGGGAGCTGCAAACGGTTGCTGTATGCAGATTGCCGAAGTTGAGTTCCTCGGCGGCGGAGCCCCCAAAGACATCACCCAGCCGGGTGACCCGATCATTGCCAGCTCGGCCAACAGCCCTGGTTCTGAAGGTGTCGCCAACGCCATTGATGGACAGCCCACGAAATACCTCAACCGCGATTCCGGCGCGGCGGGTGGAACATCCGGTTTTGTGGTCACTCCTTCCATTGGAGCCACGACGATCACCGGTGTAGCGATGCAGTCGGCCAACGACGCACCTGAGCGCGATCCGAAGGTTATCACGATCGAAGGCTCCAACGACGCGGAGATCACTTCCTATGCCTCGGGCACCTGGACGCAGATTGTTCGGATCGATGATATCCCGGCTTATGCCAGCCGGTTCCAGACGCAGACGTTCTACTTCGCGAACAGCAAATCCTACAAGCACTACCGCTGGACGATCGTTGAGACTCAGGGTGCGGCCAATGGCTGCTGCATGCAGATTGCGGAAGTCGAACTGCTCGCAGTCACCCAGGGTGCGGATTGCAACAAAGCCCGATTCCTCACACAGCCGGTCAACACCCCGGTGTTGTCGGGTTCCACAGCCACCTTCTTCACCGTCGTGAACGGCCCCTGGCCGGTGCAGTGGATGAAGAACGGTGAACGGATCGCCGGTGCCACGAGCACAAGCTACACCACGGGTGCGATCACCGCCGCCAACGCTGGCGATATCTACTCCGTGCAGATCGTTGGTTGCGAAACCAGCTCGGAAGTAAAGGCTGAACTGTTCACGCCTTCGGCAATCAAGAGTGTCGGCTTCAACTTCGAGGGCAGCGGCGCCAATGGCGCGCCCACCGCCGTGGAAGAAACCGACATCGCGGGTATCCACCCGCAGGCTTACTGGAACAACGTCACCGGAGGTTCCGGCACCACCGACGTGATCACGGACAGCGACAATGCCGAATCGTTCATCTATCTGGACTTCACAAGTTCCGGTTCCTGGGGCGCTGGAACGGGCACAGCCTCGGCGACCCAGCGTTTGCTCAATGGTATGGTCGTGGCGAACCCCGGTACGCCCGCCACCATGACCTTCGGGAATGTTCCCGCGGGCAATCATTCCGTCATCCTGTACACGGTCGGTATTCCGCTCCAGTTCCAGGACGTGACCTACACGGTCAACGGCAAGACGGTCTACACACGGGTTGTTAATGCGGATGAATACAATGCGGCTCCCGGTTACTACCGTGGAACCAGCACGGATGCGGCTGCTCCCTCGCTCGCCACCTATGTGCGTTTCGACAACGTCTCGCCCAACAGTGGTGTGGTCGAAATCAGCTGGGACACACTGACCACCGGTTTCGATCGTGGCGGTCCCGTCAACGCGGTTCAGCTTCTGTTGAACGCACCCGCAGCCGGTACGCCTCCCTCCATTGCGGCGAATCCCGCTCCGGCGGTTGGTGCTGAAGGTGGCTCCGTCCAGCTTCGGGTCACTGCCCAGGGAACGGGTCTGACCTATCAGTGGCGGAAAAACGGACGGAACCTGCCTGACGGCGGCAATATCAGTGGCGCCACCACCGAGCAGCTCACCATCAGCTCGCTCAGCGAAGCGGATGTGGCCAGCTACAGCGTCGCTGTGTTCAACTCGTCGGGAAGCGTCATCAGCAAGACCGTTGCGGTCCGCGTGTCGACCTTCAAGATCGACGAAGCCCTCGCAGGTTACTGGAAGTTCGACGAATCCAGCGGTTCCACCGTGGCCAACGCCGCGCCTGGAGCTCCCGCTGGCGCGATCACCGGTTCCGCCACCTGGGGTGCCGGCAAAATCGGAAACGCACTGACCTTTGACGGCAGCTCCACCTATGCGTTTGTCCCCAACTACACCAAGGCCAAACGGCAGATCGCTGCTTCGGGTTGGGTGAACGTTGGCACGGGCGTGTTTGAGGGAGTCGCATTCCTCCGCAACGCGATTGGCAACCTCGGCATCGGCCTGGGTTCCACGGGCGACAGCTTGGAAGGTCAGTTCGAACTCGGTCTGATCGAGGATCTGGACGCCGGCGGCATGAAATTGACCGCGGGCATTGGTGCTGGTCCGAACATTGTTCGGGTGACCCAGCCCGGTCTCTTCACCCTGGGTTCCTGGCAGCATATTGCCTTCAGCGCGGACGGCGCGCAGTTGCGCCTCTACATCAACGGAGCTCAAGTGGCGTCTGCAGATTACATCACGGACATCAATCCTCCGCATTCCTCCCTCCCGTGGCTCTCCATGGGTGTTCGGCTGAATCGCGAGCGCGAAGCCATCACGGATCCGGCGGCCACATTGGCACCGGCTGTGGTTGAGCCGTACTTCATGAATGGTCAGATTGATGATCTCGCCCTCTGGACACGCGGTCTTTCCGCGGACGAAATCACCAAGATCTATGCGGCCGGACAGGGTGGAAACGCTCTGACCACCGTCACTCTTGAACCGCCCGTCGTTGTGGCCCCCGGCAAACTGTCGGTCAGTGTTGCCAACGGTTCCGTAACCATCGGTTGGCAGGGTGCCGGTCGTTTGCAGAGCGCCGACTCGATCACGGGTCCGTGGACGGACGTCGCAGGTGCGGCCAATCCCACCACCATCAACGCTGCTTCGGGTGCCCGGTTCTACCGGACTGCTCAATAGTCGTTAGATCCTAATTACACGAAAGGCCGGACACTTTGTGTCCGGCCTTTCTTTTTGTGCGCCCGGCGGGTGGAGTTTGTTGAGGTGGGGAGGATAGGGGTCGCGCTGCGACAAACCAATCCGCGATCAGCGGACGATTCCGATCCTGTGCTCCAGACTTGGATGGACGTGGATCTGCATCGGGCGGTGCCGCGAAGAGTGCGGAAACTCCGGTGGTGGGCACGGCAAGACGGACCTGAACATTCGTCGCGGGGCGATGGGCCAGATCTTTCCCCCGAAAGAAACGCGCTTTTACAGATTCCGTTTTGCCCGAGCCCTGTAATCCAGGAAGAGGTTGTAGGACGAAATGGAGACCGGGAAGAGGTTCGACAAGATTCCGACGGAATCGTTTTTTCCGAAGATGAAATACAGCAGCAGAAGCACGCTCCCCGCGATGCTCATGTACCAGAATACCCGGGGGACGGTGGGGCGTCCCTCCCTGCGCGAAGCCATCACCTGCACAACCCAGCGGCCGGCAAAGAGGAGGACTCCCAGATAACCGACAATTTTCCAGGGCGTTACCACAACTCCCGCAAACTCAAGAATGGGTTGGTTCATTTGAAAAGGGGTGTCTTTTGAGCCGTCAGACGCGTCCATCAGCCGGGTTCGGCCTGGTCAACGTTCCTGTTTCGGCGGAAATCCTTCCGGTTTCCAGATAATTGCCTTCCCGCTCGGAGGAAGGCTAGCTAAAAGAAACGCATGAAACTGAGTGTTCCGTACCTTGACCTGGCAGCCCAACTTGCTTCGATCCGTTCTGAAGTGGATGCTGCGATTGCGCGAACGCTCGATTCCAGTGCGTTCTGCCTCGGACCGGAGGTGGACGCGTTCGAGTCGGAATTCGCCGGTTACTGCGGGGTTCAGCATGCCGTCGGACTCAACAGCGGGACTTCAGCCCTGCATTTGGCAATGTTGCTGGCAGGGGTGGGGGTCGGAGACGAGGTGATCACGACGCCATTCACCTTTGTGGCCACCAGTTGGGCAATCTCGTACGTCGGTGCCGTTCCCAGGTACATCGACATCGACGATGCCACCATGAACCTGAATCCGGACAAGTTGCAGGCTGCCATTGGGCTGCGGACAAAGGCCATCGTGCCGGTGCATCTGTATGGCCACGCGGCGGATCTGGATCCGATCGGAGAAATCGCCTCCGCGTCGAACCTGACGATGATCGAGGACGCCGCCCAGGCGCACGGTGGCACATACCACGGGAAATGTCTGGGAAGCATTGGCTCGACGGCTGCATTCAGTTTTTACCCTGGAAAAAACCTCGGCGCGATCGGCGAGGGCGGGGCACTGGTGACGAACAATCCGGAACTGGCCGCGCGCGCGCGATCGCTCAGGAATCATGGTTCTTCGGTGCGCTATTATCACGACGAGATTGGGTACAATTACCGCATGGAGGGTATTCAGGCGGCGGTGCTCCGGGTAAAACTGAGGCATCTGGATGCCTGGACCGCCGCGCGCCGTCGGGTTGCCCATCGCTATCAGGAGTTGCTGGCGGACACACCGTTGAAGCTCCCGCAGGAAGCGGCGTATGCGCAAAGCGCATGGCATTTGTTTGTCGTTCGGCATCCGGAACGGGATGCCCTGATGAAATTTCTGGAATCCCGCCAGATCGGGTGTGCGCTGCACTATCCACTCCCGTTGCACCTGCAGAAGTGTTACCAAGGTCTTGGGCACCGGATCGGAGATTTTCCCGTGGCCGAAAAGGCTGCGAACGAATGCCTGAGCCTGCCGATCTATCCGGAGTTGAGCGATGACCAAATCGAAACGGTCGCCTCAGCGGTTCGTGTGTTCTTTAATGGTTAGTTCGTCTTTCGCCGGATGATCCGCACCCGATGGGTTTCGCTGTCGCCCACCAGCACGGTTCCATCCGCATCCACAAAAACACCGTGTGGCCGCGCCATCCGGCAGTGCGTTGAAGCTCCCTCCGGGCCATCCCCCCGTGTGCCATCGCCTGCCACAAGCATGAGGTTGCCTGTATGAACATCGATCATGCGGATGGAATGACTTTCCGTGTCGGCCAGGTAGACGTTTCCGTTGGGGGCTATGCTGATCCCTTTGGGACCGGAGAGAGCCGCTTCACGGGCCGGGCCTCCGTTTCCGGTGAATCCTTTCCGTCCCGTGCCTGCCTGGTGATGGATGGTCCCGGTTGCAAGATCGAACTTAAAAACCGCGTTTCCCTCGCGCAGCGCAAGCCAGAGGTTTCCGTCCGCATCGAAATCCAGCGCGCGCGGACCGTGCAACGGGGTTCCCTGAATGGGAGCTCCATCGGGGGTCGGTGCCTGAAGGCCGGTCCCGGAAAACGTGGAGATCAAGCCTGTGGCGTGGTCGATCCTCCGGATCCGGTGGTTGCCGATGTCACAGACAAAAAGATCGCCGTTCGGTCCGAACTGAATGCTGTGCGGTTGCCGGAACCGGGCTCCGCTGGCCGGGCCGCCGTCACCCGAAAAACCGGCTTCCCCGTCGCCCGCGACCGTTGAGATTGTCCGTGTCATCGCATCGACCCGGCGGATGAGGTTGTTCTTCATCTCGACAAAGAACAGGTTCCCCTGCCTGTCAAACCGCACCTCGTAGGGTTCGTTCAGATCCGCTTGGATCGCCGGGCCGCCGTCTCCCGAATACCCCTGGCGCCCGGTTCCAGCCACGGTCGTGATCGTGCCCTCGGGGGAGATTCTCCGAATCAAATGGTTGCCCATGTCGCAGATGTAGAGGGCACCATCGGGCCCCCTTGTCAGGCCGTAGGGATTGTTGAGACCCGCGCGAACTGCCGGGCCGCCATCGCCGGACCAAACCGGACTTCCGGTGCCGGCCAGGTTGTTGATCACCAGTGGCGGGGTCGCAGCTTCTGGTTCTGCGGAAAACAGGGTGATCAACGCAGCGGTGAAAATCATTGCGAACGTGCGCCGCGCGTGCCGGCACCCGCAGGCGGGTCTGGAGGATGGGATGGATGCGTTCATGCGGTGGTTGAAAGACTATACCCAGGATCCGGAACCACGACGCAAGGGCAATCTTCAGGCGGACGACCTCGGGAATGTGGACCCGATTCTTTGTGGCGCGCATTGCCTGCCCGGTTTCAGGAACGCTGGGAACAAGGCCCCATGACAACCTTTTGTTGCACCTGCAACAAAAGGTTGTCATGGCGTGGGGCTGTGGTGGCCGGGGAGTCGGGGCGTTTTTCTTTGCATGTGAGTGGGAATGTCGTTTCAAATGCCCGGCGTCATGACCAATTCATCGTCCTACCGCACTGTGCCTGAAAGAACCGAACGGATGCCGAGCGGTATTCCCTTTATTGTCGGCAATGAAGGGGCAGAGCGATTCAGCTACTATGGCATGCGGGCCATCCTGGTGGTTTTTATGACGCAGTTCCTGATGGGATCGGGGGGGGGACTGGATGTCATGGCGGAAGGGGAAGCCAAGGGGTATTACCATTTGTTTGTGTCGGCGGTGTATTTCTTTCCGATCGTGGGTGCCGTGATTGCCGACGCGTTTCTCGGGAAGTACCGTACGGTCATTGCGTTTTCCGTGCTCTATTGCCTCGGACACCTGGCACTGGCTCTGGATGACACGCGGATCGGACTGTCGATTGGCCTGACCTTGATCGCGATTGGTTCCGGGGGCATCAAGCCGTGTGTTTCGGCGAATGTGGGCGATCAGTTCGGAGCGTTGAACCAGCATTTGCTCTCGCGCGTGTTTGGATGGTTTTATTTCGCGGTGAACCTTGGATCGTTTGTTTCCACCCTGTTGATCCCGATTTTCCTCAAATGGTTTGGTCCTCATGTTGCCTTTGGAGTTCCGGGACTGTTGATGTTCATCGCCACATGGATTTTCTGGCTGGGGCGGAGGGATTACGTGCATGTGCCTCCGGGCGGCATGGCCTTCGTGCGCGAGACGTTCAGTCTGGAAGGGTTTCGATCGGTGGGCAAACTCGTTGGCATCTATGCGTTTGTGGCGATGTTTTGGGCCTTGTACGATCAGACCGCCTCAGCCTGGGTTCTCCAGGCCAGGAGCATGAATCTGCGCTGGATGGGAGTGGATTGGCTGCCCTCCCAGATTCAGGCGATCAACCCCGTTTTGATCCTGATCTTCATTCCCATTTTTTCCTATGGCATCTACCCTGCCGTGAACCGGGTGTACCGGCTTACTCCACTGCGCAAGGTGTCCATCGGACTGTTCGTGACGGTGGTTTCGTTTCTGATTCCGGCCTGGGTTGAAACCCTGATCGCTGCGGGTGAGACTCCGGGGATCTTCTGGCAGGTTCTCGCGTATATGGTGTTGACGGCGGCGGAGGTCATGGTGTCGATCACCTGTCTGGAGTTTTCCTACACCCAGGCGCCCAAGAATATGAAATCACTGGTGATGGGCATCTACTATATGTCGGTCTCTCTCGGGAATGCGTTCACCGCCCTGGTGAATTTCTTCATCCAGAACGAAGATGGCAGCAGCAAACTGGAGGGTGCCAGTTATTATCTCTTTTTTTCGGGATTGATGTTTGTCACGGCAGTTTTGTTTATTGTTGTGGCAATGAAGTATCAGGAAAAAACGATCCTTCAGGACGGTTCGGTGTAGGCCGCCACCGGCTGGCCGGGGTTGGAGCGGCGTCGGTTCTGGGGCACCTTCCGAATCAGGAAACACCGGAAAGTTTCAGTGCGAGTTGCTGCATTGCGCGCAGATCGAGTTTGCCGGTGCCCAGATAGGGAAAGGTTTCGACGGAGAAAAACTGGTCGGGGCGCGGCACCCAGAGGTTGGGCAGACCGGATTGGCCGAGCCGTTCCAGACAGGATTCGAGTTGATCCTGGGTCAGGGTGTGGAGCACCACGAGGCGTTCGCCCTTTCTGGGGTCGGGCACGCCGGTGACCACGAAGTGACGCTCCGTCAACCCGGCCAGTTCGTGGAGACGTTCCTCGATCTTGATGTGGGGCACCATCTCCCCTCCAATTTTGCTGAACCGGCTCAACCGGTCGGTGATTTGCAGGAATCCATCCACGTCCATGGCCGCGATGTCTCCGGTGGTGTACCATCCATCCCGCAGCACCTCGGCCGTTTTTTCCGGTGCGTTCAGGTAACCCTGCATGACGTTGGGTCCTTTGACGAGCAGGAGTCCGGGCTCGCCGATGGCTCGTGGGAGACCTGTTTCCGGGTCGACGATTCGTACGCTCACACCGGGAAGCGGATGACCGATGGTGCCGCGTTTGGATCCGGTCTGGCGGAATCCGCTCGCTCGAAAGTCGCGGGTATTGACCGTGACGACGGGGGAACATTCGGTGCAGCCGTAACCTTCCATCGGCCGGATGCCGAACTTTTCTTCGAATGCGGTCGCCAGGCGTTCGGGGAGTTTCTCCGCACCGGTCATGACGATTTGAAGGCTTCCGAAATCTTCCGCGGCGCAACCGCGCAGGTACATTTGCAGGAACGTGGGAGTTGCCAGGAGGAAGGTCACCGACTGGGTGCTGACAAGCCGGCCGATCGCACGGGTGTCGAGCGGGGTTGGATGAAACGCAACCCCCATTCCAAGAGAGCTGGGAAGGGCCAGGGTGCCGGTAAATCCGAAGGAATGGAAGAATGGAAGGATTCCCAGAATCCGGTCCTGTCCGCTCAGGGCAAAAACCTGCCTGAGCTGCTCCACGTTGGACGCGATGTTGTAGTGGGTGAGTTGAACTCCCTTGGGGATGCCGGTGCTGCCGCTTGAGAAGATCACGGTGGCAAGGTCGTCCATCTGGGTCCTGGAAGGGTTGCCCGAGGCTTTGCCCAACCAGGTGGATGGCAGAAACGAGATCAGGAAAGCAATGCACCGTTCGGCGAAGCGAGGGTGCGCTGCAAGGTCCTCCAAAAAGAGAGCGCCGCGAGGAGCGGGCATCTTGAGCTTCTCGATCAGCTGCCGCGAGGTGATCACGGTTCGAATGCCGCATTGATCGATGCACGAGGCGATGGTTTCCGCCGTATTGGTGTAATTGAGATTGACCGGGATCCTGCCTGCCAGCAGGGCGGCGAGGTTCACCAGCATGCCCGGCACGGAGGGGGGAACGAGGATGCCCACCATCGTTTGGTCCTTCCAGTGGACCCCCAGCCGGCGGGCCAGGAAGATGGATCGCACCAACGCGCTCCAGTACCGGAGCGGGGTGCCGGTTGCGTCGGTGGCCATGAGTCGGAAGGCATACCTGCGGGCCGATTGCACAAAGGCGCGGTCGAGCGGACGCAACCGGGCTTTGCGGTGGTGCCAGGCCTGGCTCTGGAGTTCCTGCACCGATTGGCGCACCTCAACGGCGGTTGCGGTGGACGGCATCGGAGGGCCGAAACTCACGGTGACGGGATAGGGAATGGTTTTCGGCAATTTCCAGAAGAACCGTTTTTTCTCGAAGCTGAAGATGCTGCCCCAGACTCCGTCCAGATTGACGGGAATGATCGGGGCGGTGACATCCTTCATGATGCGTTCGAAACCTTTTCGGAACGCGAGCATCTGGCCGATCCGGGTCACCTGACCTTCGGCGAAAATGCAGACGACTTCTCCGGCCTGGATCGCGGCACTGGCTTTTCGCAGGGCCAGGATCATCTCGCGCGGGCGGAGCTGGGACGAAATGGGGATGGCACCCAGGATGCGTGCGAAAGGTTTGATGAAGGGGCGATCATAGATTCCCTGGAACAGAATGAACCGGATCGGCCGGTCCGTGGCCCCCAGCAGAAGCAGTCCGTCGACCATGGACAGATGGTTGCACACAAAAAGAGCACCGTCCTTCTCCGGGATGTTCTCGCGCCCGACGACACGGATGCGGTACAGCGTGTGAGTGAGGACCCAGAGAACAAAACGCAGCAGCGCGTCCGGCAGGATGGAGAGGGCGTACAACGTTCCGAGGCCGGTGGCGATGGAGCTGATCAAAAAGATGGTTCCCGGTTCGATGCCCCAGACGGTCTTGAGCAGGTAGTAGACCCCTTGCGAAGCAAAAATGCCGCAGGAAGCCAAAAGGTTTTGAGTTGCCAGAACCCCGCCTTTTTCCCCTTTCCCGGGGCGGTGCTGCATGATTGCGTTGACGGGGACGGCGAAAAACCCGCCGAAAAAGCCAAGCAGGCAGAGGTTGATCGCAACTTCCGTGTAGGAGAGCCCGTTGATGGCAAGGACCGCGCCGAACAGGCTCAGTCCGGCTGCGCCCAGAGGGATGAGACCGTATTCGATCTTGCCACCGGAGAGATAGCCAGCCGCCACACTGCCGATGCCGATGCCGATGGCCAGGGCGACCTGGAGCAATCCGATGTCGGACTGGCTGGCGTCTGGAAAAACGGTGACGCAATAGAGAATGATGTTCGCGGTGAGCAGACCGCCCAGGGACCAGAAATAGGTGTTGCCGAGGATGGCCAGTGAGAGAACGCGGTCGCGCCGGATCCGTTTGATCTGATGCCAGAGATCTCCCACGAAATTGATCTGGAATTTTTTCACGGGATCAGCGGGAGGCACGCGGGAAATGCTGAAGCTGGTTGCCAGACCAAGCAGGGAGATCGCGAGCAGGGTGACTCCGGACCAGGCTGGAGTGTTCGAGAATTTTTCTGAAAGGATCGACCCCGCCACCGTTCCCAGAATGATGGCCAGGAACGTGCCGAGCTCGAGGATCCCGTTGCCCCAGGAGAGCCGACGGGGAGAAAGCAACTCGGGGAGCAGGCCGTATTTGGAGGGGCCGAAGAGGGCGCTCTGGGTCCCGGTCAGAAAGAGCGCCGTAAATACAAGCGGCAGACTCTGCTGCACCAGACCCAGACACGCGAACAGAATGATTGCCACCTCGAAGAGCTTGACCCCGATGGTGACCGTTCGTTTGCTGTATCGGTCTGCCAGGAAGCCCCCCGCCATGGAGAACACAATAAACGGCAGCGACAGCAGGGCACCGGCCAGCGGCACGAGGCCTTCGCGATCCTCCTGGGACAGGGTCAATCCGAGGCCGAGAAAGATGGCCAGCTGCTTGAGGGCATTGTCGCTGAAAGCACCCTGAAACTGGGTTACGATCAGGCTCCAGAAACCGCGTTCGCTTTCCGGGAGCAGGGGCTCGCTGGGCGAATTGCGTTGGTTTTGCATGTCGAAAATTCAGACCCTGAAACCTGCGGTGCCTTCCGAGGCGGCTCCTCCGATCGGAAGTCCGGAGTTCATATCCGAAAAGGACAATTGACTCAAGTTTCAATTGGAAGGGCTGTTTTGTTTTTAATCACGCCCGTTCTGTTTGGTGGTTGATCGGAGGAGAAGTGGAGGCATACAATCATGGTTTGAAGAATCTTGTATCAAAGAGTCAGGCGGGAGGCCCTTCCGAGCTGGAAGTCGTGAGCGGAGTTCGAATCCCTGGGGTTGTGGCGATCCTGCTCCTGTGCCTCGTGGCGTCGCCCGGACTCGCCGCCCAGGATGGATCTCCGACCCGCGGGGCGGCCCCCGTTGTATCGCTTTCGGCGGACAACACGTCGCTTCGCAATGAAATCCAGCATTCGATTGACCTTGGTCTTGAGTGGCTCAAGGCGAATCAGAATACAAATGGCTGGTGGCACTCCGCGGGTTACCCGGCGGTGACCGCACTGGCGGTGACCGCGTTTCATGGGGATCCGATGGACCGGTACCGCAACCAGCCTTCCGGGACATTGAAGCGGGCCTACGCCTACCTGCTGAGCCATGTCCGGGAGGATGGGGGAATCTATGTGGCCGCTCTGCCGACGTACAACACGGCGATCAGCCTGATGGCGTTCGTGACGTCCAATCAGCCCGAATACGATGCCGTGATCCTTCGGGCCCGGGGTTTTCTGGCGGGTGTGCAGAGGGATTTTGGGGAGCCTGGCAGGATGGATTCGCCCTTCGACGGTGGGTTTGGTTACGGATTACCCACGGATACGGTTTCCGACATGAGCAATACGCTCATGGCGTTGGAGGCGATGTATTACAGCAAACGCTGGAATGCCGATCAACCGACGGTGCCATCCAGGGAGCTGAACTGGGCCGCCGCGATTCATTTTCTGCAAAGCTGCCAGAATCTCCCGAGCCACAATCCGCAGGGCTGGGTTTCAACTGATGCCAAGGACCTGGGTGGGTTTGTCTATCATGCGGGCCGGAGCAATGCGGGGGGAACCACCAACGCCACCACGGGTCGGTTGGCCCTCCGATCCTACGGCAGCATCAGTTACGCCGGTTTCCTGAGTTATCTTTACGCCGAGCTGGACCGCGAGGATCCGCGGGTGCGGGCCGTGTTCGACTGGCTCAAAGCCAACTACACACTCCAGGAGAATCCGGGAATGGGTGCCCAGGGACTCTATTTCTATTATCATACGATGACCCGGGCGCTGAGCACGGCGGGCATCGACGAGCTCGAACTGGCTGACGGCACCCGTGTCAACTGGCGTCAGCAGCTCGCTCTTAAACTGATCCAGCTGCAAAACCGGGATGGTTCCTGGTCCAACCAGAACGCGCGTTGGTGGGAGAAGGAGCCGGAGTTGGCCACCTCCTACATGTTGCTCTCGCTGGAGACCCTGTGGAACGGACTGGGTGATTAGAGTGCATGGGGTGACTGGGCCAATCCAAAGGCTTATGAAGAAAGGGTTTGACCGTGCCAGGTGCCGAGGCTCGGTGGGGCGGGAGCCGGATGACATCGGGCGTGGGAAGCGAACGTTTGACGGGCTTGCTGTTCTGGCGGGGTTTGTCGTGGTTCTTCTCCTGGGCGCTTGTCGCACTTCCATCGAGCCGTCTGTTGCCATGCCGGAACAGAGCGCCGCGAACCGATCCATCCGGATTCAGCCGATCCCAACGCTTTCACTCGAGCGATATCATCTGCCGGGCATTGAGAATTTTTGGGCGTTGAGCCAGCGGATTCACTCCGGCTCGGCACCCCGGGAAGATGCCGCGTTTGAGGCCCTCGCAAAGCTCGGAATCCGAACGGTGATCAGCGTCGACGGTGCCGAGCCGGATGTGGAAACGGCGGCCCGGCATGGGATTCGAACGGTGCATATGCCCATGGGATACTCCGGGATCAGTCAGGAGGATGCCTGGCGCCTGGTCAAGGCTGCGGGGTCCGGTTCGGAGGGGGTTTACGTGCACTGTCACAAGGGACGGCACCGCGGACCGGCCGCTGCGGCTCTTGTGTGCATGGCACTGGAGGGGTGGTCGGCCACGTTTGCCGAACGATGGATGCACATCGCCGGAACCTCCGAGGTATACGCGGGACTCTACAATTCTGTAAAATTTTTTCAGGTGCCTTCCGCGCAGGATCTGGAAAACATTCCGGAGGGATCGGGGGGGACTGTGGAAGTTTCTCCGCTCGTGGAATGCATGGTGCAGATCGAGAACCGATTTGAAACATTGCGCGGTTTTGCGGCAAACGATTATTTGTCGCTCGAGACCCAGCCCGGCCGCGCAGCGCGTAACGAATCGGTGCTGCTTTGGGAACTTTTCGGCGAAGCGCGGCGGATGGGTCTGGGCGGAGAATTGGGTCCGGATTACCAGGGACGTCTGGCGAGCGCCGAAGCCGCCGCCCAATTCCTCCACGAGCAATTGGGGCGTCTGGAACGCGACGCCAGCGGGCTGCCGCTCGCCATCGTGAACGCGGCATTGGAATCGATGGCCCGCGAGTGTGCCGGTTGCCATCGGGTGCACCGCGACTGACAGCGGGATCAGGGGGAAACCGCGAGGCGCCCGTCCCTGGGTTCGCTATGCATGAGCACCCCGTATTCCTTGTACGGTTTGAGCATGAAATGGGTCGATGTGGAAATGACTCCCTGAATCGTGGCCAGTTTTTCGGAGACGAACCGGGCAACCTCCCTGAGGTTGGTTCCCTCGACGACCACCATCAGGTCGTAACCCCCCGACATGAGGTAACAGGAAGCCACTTCGGTGTATTTGGCAATCCGTTCGGCGAACCGGTCGAACCCGCCGCCACGTTCGGGCGTGAGCTTGACCTCGATCACAGCCCGCACGATTTCGAGCCCGAGTTTCTCCTCGTTCAGAACGGTCCGATAACCCAGGATCACCTGGTCGGCCTCATATTGTTTGATCGTGGAGGTGACCTCCGCCTCCGTCAGGTTCAGCATGGTGGCCAACTGGGAAGGCCGGAGCGCGGCGTTTTCCCGGAGCAGCTTGAGCAATGTGTCCATGAAAGGAGCCTAGCGGGACCCTTGAAAATGAAAACTCAATTCGGGTTCCGGCAGCCAGAATTTGGGGATGTGAGGTGGGGATGCATCGATTTTGAAACAGCCGGGCGGCGGAAAATTGAAATTGCCATTCTTCATCGAGCTGCGAGGTTTTGAGATCCATTGTGCGCCGGCAAACGACTGCGCGAATTGAAAGAGAACACATTTTGGACGCCTTCGCACTCAACCGATCCCGTTTGATGCGTTACGCCTGGCTGTCGATCGCGGCGGCCCTGGTGACGATGGCGCTTAAAGGGGCGGCCTACTGGCTGACCGGATCGGTCGGGCTGTTGTCCGATGCGCTCGAGTCGATGGTGAATCTTCTGGGGGCGATCATGGCGCTGGCAATGTTGTCCGTGGCAGCCCGCCCTCCCGATGAAGAACACGCCTACGGCCACAGCAAGGCCGAGTATTTCTCCAGTGGATTTGAGGGAAGCCTGATTCTGTTCGCCGCAGCTTCCATTGCGATCGCGGCCATCCAACGCCTGCTGCATCCCCAACCGCTTGAGAAGGTTGGCCTGGGCCTGACCGCCCTGGTCGTGGCGACCCTCGTCAACCTCCTCGTCGCGAGGGTTCTTTTTGTTGCCGCCCGGAGCCAGAACTCCGTAACCCTCGAAGCCAGCGCCTCCCACCTCATGTCGGACGTCTGGACTTCGGTGGGTGTGCTCGGCGGCGTGGCTGCCGTGGCGTTGACCGGCAGGGTTTGGATCGATCCGCTCATCGCTCTTTGTGTGGCGGCCAATATCCTGAAATCCGGGTTCCGGATCGTGTGGTTGTCAATCCGCGGCTTGAGCGATTCCGCACTCCCTGCGGTGGAGCTGGAACGTATCCGGGTTGTTCTTAACCAGTACGAATGCGATGAGGTGCAGTTCCATGCCCTGCGAACCCGGGCCGCCGGAGCCCGCCGGTTTGTCACCCTGCATGTGCTTGTGCCCGGCGAATGGACTGTGGACAAGGGGCACGAGCTGCTGGAGCGCATTGAAGCGGACCTGAGAGCCGTGCTGCCCAATCTCACCGTGCTGACTCACATGGAATCGCTCAACGACCCTGCCTCATGGCAGGACATGGCGCTGGACCGTTCTGAGCCGCCCGCGACGGATGCGTCCCCGGACTAGGCGGCCGAAGGCGCGGTTCCGATGGTTTCGACCGCGGTGATGCAGCGTCCGCAGAGGGTGGGATGACTTGTGCTGGAACCGACGTTGTCCTCCCAATGCCAGCAGCGGTCGCATTTGGTGCCGGCCGCCTTTTCCACCACCACTCCAATCGTCGGGGCTTGAACATCGCCCGTCCGGGTGCCGGTTGTTTCGGCGACAGTCAGTTCGGAAATGTTGATCAATTCACGGAGTGCTTCGGTGTGGGCGGCGGCCTGGGAAAGGGCATCGGCACCGCCCTCCAGACGAACGCTTGCTTCGAGTGCTTTGCCGATTTCCTTGGCTTCCCGCTTTTTCTCCAGCTCCGGGAGGACCAGTTCGCGCAATTCGAACAGGCGTGCCCAGGTCGCACGCTCCGTGTCCGAGGTCGCAAATTCACCCGGGCTCCAGTCCGCCAGATGCACGGAGTCGGTTCGGCGACCAGGGATCGCTTCCCATGCTTCGTCGGCGGTGTATGCCAGGATCGGGGAGAGCAGGCAGCAGAGCCGGCTGACGAGATGATGCAATGCCGTCTGGGAGGAGCGACGGCGTGCTGATCCGGCCGGATCGGTGTACAGCCGGTCCTTGATGGTGTCGTGGTAGATGGACGAGAGTTCCACCGCGGCAAACTGGGTCACGCGCTGGTAGACGGCGTGAAACTGATAGGCATCGTAGGAGGCGGCCACATCACGTTCCAGTGCGGAGAGCCGGTCGAGAATCCAGCGGTCCAGGCCGGTGAGGGCTTCGTCCGGAACCGAGTGCACGGCAGGGTCGAAATCGAACAGATTTGACAGCTGGTACCGGAGCGTGTTCCGGATCAGTCGATACGCTTCGGCCACCTTGTTGAGGCGTTCCTCGCTCACGATGATGTCCGTCTGGCAATCCTGTGAAGCGACCCATAAACGCAGGATGTCCGCGCCGTATTTGGCAACATACGCCTCGGCCGTCTGGGGTTTTTCGTATCCGCCCTGTCCCTGTTTGCTCTTGGAGATCTTCTGGCGGTCGGCGTCCACCATGAATCCGTGGGTGAAGACGGTGCGATAGGGGGGGGCGTCGTTCCCGGCGAGGGAAAGCAGGAGTGAGGATTGAAACCAGCCGCGATGCTGGTCGCTTCCCTCCAGGTACATGTCCGCCTGCCACGCGGGCGCTTGGCTACCGTCGGTGTCGGAGTGCTGGAGTTCGGGGCGACGCATCAGGACAGCGCGCGAGGAAGAGCCCGAATCGATCCAGACATCCAGGGTGTCCGTGGACTTGGCCACCGCCTCCGGCCCCGACCAGCCAGCCGGTTTCAGGAGGGACCACAGTTCGGAGACCGATTTCTCGAACCAGACATTGGAACCGTGGATCTCCACAAGATCGGCTGCGCCGCGGACGATCCGGGCATCGAGCATGGAGTTGCCTTCGGAATCGTAAAAGGCCGGGATCGGCACTCCCCAGGTGCGTTGCCGGGAGATGCACCAGTCGGGTCGCACTTTCACAGCGCCTTCGATCCGGTTCCTGCCCCAGTCGGGTATCCACCGCACCTGGTTCACCGCGGAGAGAGCCCGTTCGCGGAACGCCTCGTGGTCGATCCGGATGAACCATTGGTCCATGGCCCGGAAGATCACGGGCGTCTTGCTCCGCCAGCAATGCGGGTAACTGTGCACATGATTCTCCTCATGCACCAGATGCTGTTTGTCGCGAAGCAGAGCGATCACCGCCTCGTTGGCTTCGCTTTTCCCGGCCTTGGGCAGGATCGCCTTGCCGATCAATTCCTCGGGCATTTGCTTTTCAACCGGAAGATCGGAGGTGTGCTGCAGCCGTCCGTCGTCGTCGACGGGCGAGTAGACCGGGAGTCCGTTTTTGAGGCCCACTCCGTAATCCTCCAGTCCGTGGCCGGGGGCGATGTGCACAAAGCCGGTTCCAGCGGTGTCTTCCACAAAACTGTCCCCTTCGTACAACGGCGCTTCCCGGTTGATGAACGGATGCTGGCAACGGAGTTGGCCCAGGTCCCGGCCATCCACACTGCGAAGGATCTGGTAGCTTTCCCAGCCGCATTTTTTTGCGACGGTGGGCAGGAGCATGGTGGAGAGCAGATAACATTGGTCGGCGACAAGGACCATCGAATAGCTGAGGGTCGAATTGTACGCCACGGCCAGATTCGCCGGAAGGGTCCAGGGCGTGGTGGTCCAGATCAGGACCGACGTATTGGATTCGCCGACAACCGGGAACTTGACGTAAACGCTCCGGCTGGTGTGGTCCTGGTACTCGACCTCGGCTTCGGCCAGGGCGGTGCGGCAGGGGATGCTCCAGTAAACCGGCTTTTTGCCCCGATACACGAATCCCTTGTCGACAATGTCCGCGAACAGTCGCAGTTCGTCCGCCTCATATTCCTTGTTGAGGGTGAGGTAGGGATTTTCCCAATCCCCCAGCACGCCCAGGCGTTTGAACTGAGTGCGCTGGATGTCGATGTATTTCCGGGCATACGCCTCGCAGGCGGTGCGGATGCTGACCGGATCGGAATCGGTCGCGCCGGCTTTGCGCATGTCCTGGGAGACTCGAAACTCGATGGGCAGGCCGTGGCAGTCCCAGCCGGGCACATACGGGGCGTGTTTGCCGCGCAGGGAATGGTACTTGATGATGAAATCCTTGAGGATCTTGTTCGCGGCGGTGCCGACATGCACATCGCCGTTGGCGAACGGGGGGCCGTCGTGCAGGATGAATGGAGTCGCACCGCTGCGTGCCTTCTGGATTTGACCATACAACCCGTCCTTTTCCCACTTGGCCAGGCGTTCGGGTTCGCGCTTGACCAGGTCGGCTTTCATTAAAAAGTCGGTCCGCGGCAGATTTAACGTGCTCTTATAGTCCATTGCAGCAAGGATAAGAAATGGGCAACCTATCAGCCACTCCCCGGAGTGTCAATGTGAGCCCCGCACCCGAAACCCGGGCTAAAGGGAACCGGTGTTTCGACCGATAAAGAGTTTGTAGGTGCCTCTTCTTGACGTGCGGGGGCCACTCGGCTAGTTTCCGGGCGAGAGTTCGAAGAATTATCATAATGCAAAATTTCTTGGTTCCAATGGTCGTCGAGCAGACGGGCCGCGGAGAACGAGGGTATGACATATACTCCCGCCTGCTGGTTGATCGAATTGTGTTTTTGGGTACCCCGGTCGATGACATGATCTCGAACGTGGTGATTGCTCAGCTGCTGTTTCTGCAGATGTCCGATCCCAAAAAGGATATTCATATCTACATCAACTCCCCCGGGGGGAGTGTGACGGCAGGGTTGGCGATCTACGATACGATCCAGTTTCTGACCTGCGACGTGAACACCTACTGCATCGGCCAGGCCGCGAGCATGGGGGCCGTGTTGCTGGCGGCAGGCACTGCCGGTAAACGGTTTGCCCTGCCGAATGCCCGCATCATGATTCACCAGCCCTGGGGCGGCGTGCAGGGGCAGGCCAGCGATATCAGCATTCAGGCGGCCGAAATCCTTCGGCTCAAAGACCGGTTGAACGAGATTCTGGCCCATCATTGCGGCAAAACCCTTGAGACGATTGTCAAGGACACCGACCGTGACCGTTTTCTCTCAGCCTCCGAAGCCAAGACCTACGGTCTGGTGGATGAAGTTGTAAAGTCCCGCAAGGAAGTTCCGGGTCTCGACGGCAGGGCCGAGGGCAAGACTGAGGAGAAATCCGAAGAGAAGGCCGACGACAAGAAGGACTAGGGAATGGCACGGCCCACACAACTGACCCTTTGCAGCTTCTGCGGCAAGTCGCACGCGGAAGTGAAGAAGCTGATTCAGGGGCCGGGCGTGTATATTTGCGACAGCTGCATCATTGTGTGCAAGAACGTGCTCGACAAGGAGTTGCGTGTTGACCACAAGCGGGGTTCCCTGAAGCTCAAGGTTCCCAAGCCGGCTGAGATCCGGCGGCAGCTGGATCAGTTCTGCGTGGGGCAGGAGGAGGCCAAGAAGGCCCTGGCGGTGGCGGTGCACAACCACTACAAGCGGGTCCAACAGGACGAATGCCAGGCTCCGGCCGAAGGGGATGGCAAGGAAACGCTTTCGGTGGACCGGTTTTCAGAGGTCGATATCGAGAAGAGCAACATCTTGATGGTCGGCCCGACCGGGTCCGGCAAGACCCTTTTGGCCCGCACTCTGGCCCGGATTCTCGAGGTTCCGTTTGCAATTGCCGATGCCACCACACTCACCGAAGCCGGGTATGTGGGCGAAGACGTCGAGAACATCATTCTGCGGTTGCTCCAGAACGCCGATTACGATGTAAAACGGGCTCAGATGGGCATCGTCTACATCGACGAGATCGACAAGATCGCGCGCAAAACCGAGAACGTTTCGATCACACGCGATGTTTCCGGAGAAGGAGTTCAGCAGGCTCTGTTGAAAATTCTCGAAGGTACCATTTGCAATGTGCCCCCGCAGGGAGGCCGAAAACATCCCCAGCAGGAATACATCCGGGTGGATACCAGCCGGATCCTGTTCATCTGCGGCGGGGCCTTCGTGGGGCTCGACAAGATTGTGCAGCGGCGGATCGGAAACCGGGTGCTCGGGTTTGGATCGGTGAACTCGAACGACAACGTGCATACGATCGAACCGAGTGAATTCAGGGACCACATCGAGCCGGAAGATCTCCTGACCTACGGATACATCCCCGAGTTTGTGGGACGTCTCCCTATGGTGAGCGTCTTGAAGGAGCTGGATGAAGACCAGTTGGTTTCGATTCTTTCCGAGCCTAAGAACGCCTTGCTCAAGCAGTACACCAAACTCCTGGCGATGGAGGATGTGGAGCTTGATTTTACTCCGGACGCCATCCGGGAGCTGGCCGCGCAGGCAATCAAGAAAGGGACCGGTGCCCGCGCTTTGCGGGGGATTCTCGAGCGGCTCATGCTCGACATCATGTACGAAGTGCCGGGAAGTCACGATATCGCGTCGGTCACGATCACGCGTGCCGTAGTTCTCAATGAGTCCAAGCCCCTGATTCGCCGCAAGCAGGACCAGGCGGCCGCTTAACCAATCGCGCGTCGGCAATGCGATCCGCAGTCGGCGCGGTTTTCTGTACCCAACCGATCATGTCGTCTCCCTTTCAACCCCAACAATTCGTTGCCAGGCATGTGCAGGACATTCCCCGCTCGGGGATTCGTGAGTTCTTCGAGCTGGTTCAGAGCAAGAAGGACGTCATTTCCCTGGGCGTGGGCGAGCCCGATTTTGTAACACCGTGGCATATCCGGGAAGCAGCCATCTACGCGCTGGAGCAGGGGCGCACGACCTACACCTCAAACCTGGGATTGCTCAAACTGCGCCAGACCATCTCGGTGCACCTCGCGAAAACCGTTGATCTCCATTATAACCCCGCCAACGAGATTCTCATTGCGGTGGGTGTGAGTGAGGCTTTGGACATTGCACTGCGGGCAATTCTGGATCCCGGCGACGAAGTGATCTATCACGAACCCTGCTACGTGAGCTATGCCCCCAGCGTACGCCTGACCCATGGGATTCCCGTGGCGGTGCCCTGCTCGGCGGCATCGGGTTTCAGTGTGTCCGCCCAGGCCATCGAGGCGGTGTTGACCCCCCGGAGCAAGGTGCTGCTTCTGAATTTCCCGACCAACCCGACGGGTGGCACGATGACCCGGGTCGAGCTGCTCAAAATTGCCGAGCTCGCCATCAAGCACAACCTGCTGGTGCTCACGGATGAAATCTACTCCGAACTCACGTTCGAGGGTGAGCATGTCAGCATTGCCTCGCTCCCGGGCATGCGCGAGCGCACGGTCTATCTGCACGGATTTTCCAAGGCGTATTCCATGACGGGGTTCCGGATCGGATACGCCTGTGGACCGCATGCCATCATCGAAGCCATGATGCGCATCCATCAATACTCCATGCTGTGCGCCAGTTCGATCAGTCAGGAAGCCGCCATCGAGGCTCTCCAGAACGGCGAACCGGAGATGATCTCCATGCGCGATCATTACCGGGCTCGCCGTAATTTTATCGTGAACGCCTTTCAATCGATGGGCCTGCCCTGCCACCTGCCCCGCGGATCCTTTTATGCCTTCCCGTGCATCGAAAGCAGTGGACTGACGTCCAAGGAGTTCGCAACCCGCCTGCTGGCCGCGCAGAATGTAGCCTGCGTGCCCGGGGACGCCTTCGGTCCCAGCGGCGAAGGCTATCTGCGCTGTTGTTTCGCCACGGGCCTGGAACAGTTGGAGATCGCCGCCGATCGCATGGCCCGCTTCGTGAAATCCCTCTGAACCGGTCCCGTTCAAGCCTGGAAACGAATCTCTCGACCGGATTCCCGGTCCAGTTCCAACGGGTCTGAAGTGCAACCTTTTGTTGCACCTGCAACAAAAGGTTGCACGTTGGATGTGCGGTTTCCGGGTGGGTTTTCGGGTCGTTGACAGTCCGGGTTCCTTGGGGTAACTCTGGGTTCATGATTCCTCGCAGCCTTTTCCACCTGATCGCTCCTCACTTCCGAACGATTGCACGCGTCCGGCGGTGTGCGGATGACCGGTCGCGCCGATCGGTTGCCCGAGCGTGGCGTGGGATTGGGGGGGGGGGGGCGGTGACTCTTGTTCTGGCTTTTCTCGGGTTGCTCGGGAATCCAACCTTCGCGGAAGACTGGCCTTGCTGGCGGGGACCGGATTTGAACGGCATTTCGAGGGAGACGGGTTGGAAGGGTGTTTGGGGCAAGGATGGACCGCGCCAAGTTTGGAAGGCATCGGTGGGGATCGGGTTTTCATCGGTGAGCGTCGTCGACGGGCGCCTGTTCACGATGGGAAATAAAGATGGCACGGATACCGTCTGGTGTCTGGACGCCGAAACGGGCGGGGAAGTCTGGAGTCATTCGTATCGCTGCGAACTTGATCCCATCTATTACGAGGGAGGGCCGGGAGCGACGCCGACGGTGGACGGGGATCGGGTGTACACGCTGAGCAAGCGAGGGCACCTGTTCAGTTTCCAGGCTGTCGATGGCGAGATTTTATGGATGCAGAACCTCACCAACACGACGGCGGCTACAAAGCCCCGGTGGGGATTTGCGGGGTCTCCCCTGGTGCACGGGGATCGGTTGATCCTGAACGCCGGGGAGTCGGGTGCGGCGGTTGACAAACTTTCCGGACAGGTGCTGTGGCATTCGGTGACGAATGCCGGGGGGTATGCGACGCCGGTCCCCTTCACCATGAATGGGAGTGCCTGTGCGGCCATTTTTTCAGGCAAAGCGTTGTTCGGGGTTCGTCTCAGCGACGGCCAACCGTTGTGGAAACAGGACTGGACGACGAAGTGGGACATCAACGCGGCCGATCCCATCGTGAATGGCGACCGGGCGTTCGTATCCACATTCGACCGTGGTGGCGCGCTGGTGGAGTTCGGTCCCAACGAAACGCGTGTGGTATGGGAAACCAAGCGGATGGGCAACCATTTCAACAGTTGCGTGGAGCTGGACGGCCATTATTACGGAATCGATGGGAACACGGATGAAGCGTTGAAAGAGTTCCGGTGTCTCGATGTGGCGACCGGCGAAGTAAAATGGTCTTACAAGGGCCTGGGTCTGGGATCGGTGACCGCCGCGGATGGAAAGCTGATCGTCATGAGCGAAATGGGTGAACTGCTGGTCCTCGAGGCGACTCCGGAGCGGTTCCGGCCGTTGTCCCGGGTGCAGGTGATGGGCGGGAAATGTTGGACGGTGCCGGTGCTGGCCAATGGGCGGATCTACTGCAGAAACGCAGCTGGCACGTTGATTTGCCTGGACGTGCGCGGGTCGGATCGGTGACGCGGCAGGTGCCATCCCCCAGGCGCGTTTGATCCGGATCAAACGCCTGTCCGGGATTGCGTGCGATCCTGTCCTGCATCGGAATTTGTCGGGGCCTCCCGAGATTCCCGGAACCGCCATGAAAACCGTGAGTCTGCTCCGGGTGCCGGAATACATCAAACTCACGGAGGAGATTGGCACGTGGGGTGGGGACATCCGCAAGGCGGTGCTTCCGGATTTTTCACGGTCGATTATGTGCGTGTTTACGCGGTGTCCGAACTTCAGCCCGGGAGGGGTTCCCCCTCACCGGAGGGGCGTTGAGGCGACCGGGAGGTGGTGCCGGGGTTTGGCTGTTTTTCCATGACCCCGGGTGAGGCCGTGTTCGCGGAGTTTCGCCGCGACGAATTGGTCGAACGGGATGCTGTCAATTGGAAGTCAGGAATTTGAGCAGTTCGAGTTTTTCGCGCGCGTTGAGGGAATCGAGCAGAGCCTCGGGCATCAACGAGAGTTCGCTGCGGGATCGGAGTGTCACCGCTGTTTTGGCCAGCCGATGTAATCGGCCAGCACCGGGATTTTTGTGGTGTCCGCCAGTTTGAAGGCACGGGCGACGTTCCCGGGCATGCGCTCGGCAAGGCTCTGCCAGAGCAGAAGCGGCAGGTTGCGATCCCCGGCGTCTTCGGAATGCAGGGCGAGCGCCTCGATCAACGCCCAGGCGGTCTGGGGGGAGAGGCGTTGAATTGCCGAGGCCAGGTAGAGCCGCACCGTGGGGGATGGATCCGATCCGGCGAGCTGAATGAGCCTGGTCTCCAGGGTGTTGGTGACGGGCCCGTTTTCGCAAAGCAGTTGGATTGCCCAGCTTCGCACGAAATCATCCGGATCCGCGAGGAGACTGCCGGCCAGTGCCTCATCGAACCGACCGATGGCATGCAGGGTCCAGAGCGCCCGCAGGCGCAGGCCCGGGGTCGCGCCGTTTGATGCCATGGCACGCAGGGCCTGGGTGGCGTCCGGCGCGATGGGTCGTTGGAGGGATCGTTCGTTGAGCAGTCGACGGGCGGTGCGCACGTGCCATTCGTTTTTGTGAGTGTGCAATCCGGCCAGTTCGGAGTCGGTCATCGTGCCGAGGTGAACCGTCACAGGTTTGTAGGTTGGATCGTACTGCAGTCGGTAGATGCGGCCGTTGTCGCGTTCCCAACGTTCGGTATTTGGATTGTGACAGTGTTGGCGATCGTACCAGTCGATGGAATAGACGGCACCGTCCGGACCGTACTGCAGGTCGACGGCCACGTATTTGGGGTCGGTGCAAAAGAGCTGATCCTGGCCGGCGTGAACGGTTTGGAATCCGGAACCGAGCCGGTTGTTGATCTGCTGGTTCATTTGATGACCGCCCAGATTGTGGGTGAAGAGGTGACCTCGAAACGAATCGGGCCAGTTGTCCCCAAGATAGATCATGGTTCCCACATGGGAATGTCCGCCGTAGATGGCGTCCGATCCCCGGGGGCCGGCACCTCCCGCGCCGTGGCCGTACTGGGCGGAGGCCAGGAGATAATTTCGGAAGCCGGGGAATCCCTCGGGAGGATTGGGGATGATGTAGGGTGCGTGATGAGGGTTGGATTGGTTCCAGAAATGGCCTCCCTG
>JAIPJX010000075.1 GCA_021733945.1 Verrucomicrobiota bacterium
CACGGATTCCCCCCCCATCTTGCGACTCAGGATGCCGCCCAACGCCAAAGCCTGGTCCCGGACCGCTTCCGCGTCCAATCTTCGCCGTGGCCCCCGCGAAAACAACCGATTGAGCGGATCCTTCTCCAGACGCTCCGGCGTCGTGGCTGAAGACTGCTGATAGGTGGCACTCAGAACGATCGCCTTGATCATCGCCTTGACATCCCACCCATTCTCCTGAAATTCCACCGCCAACCAGTCCAGTAGTTCCGGGTGAGTCGGCAACGTTCCCTGCGTTCCGAAATCCTCCTCCGTCTCCACAATCCCGGCCCCGAACAACTGCGCCCACAAACGATTGACCGCCACACGCGCCGTCAGGGGATTCTCCGGGGACAGCACCCATCGCGCCAGCCCCAGCCGGTTCGTCGGCGATCCCTCAGGAAGCGGGTGGAAAGCCGCCGGAACCCCCGGCTTTACTTCATCCCCCGGAAGCAGAAAATTGCCCTTTGCCAAAATGTGGCTTTCACGCTCCTTGTCGTCCGCCAACTCTCGAAGCACGGGCACCGCCACAGGATTGATGCGGTCGCGTTTCTTTCGAAGATCCCGCAATTCCTGATTCAAATCCGCCAGAGTAGGCGCAAAATCTCGGAAATAGGCATGGAGTTCTTCGCGTTCAGCCTCACTGCGTTCCCCGGAGGCAATCGCCAAAACCTTCGCAATATTCCGGGGCGGGATCCGGACCGGACCAGACTGACCGGTCACCGACAAGCGAAAACGGCCCACCGTCTGATTGGTGCCGCCATTCTGCGAAAGCGTTACAATCAGCAACGAGCCCGCCGTTTTGAAAAGATTCTCGTCCCTGACTTCAAAAGCCGCCGCATGGGCCGTTCCTGTCTCCTGCCCCACGCTCCACCCGGAATTGGCGCTCTCGTTCCCGTCGATCGCTTCGCCAACTCCAAACCCTTCAGCCCCGAATGCCGCTGAGGCGTTTTCCAACCTGACCTCCTGCTCGGACGGCAGACGCAGGAAAACAAACGGTGCCGGCGGTGTGGAAACACTCCGTTCCCAAACCTTTTCCCGGCTTGCATCCAGAGCACGCACCTTGAACCCGGCCAGTCGCGTCCCCAACCCTCGGTCGGTCCGGTTCCAAACCACGATTTCCTCAACCGAAACATCATCCAGCAGATCCAGCTCCCACCACGGATCATCTTCAGTCCCGGTCAGCGTTACCGATCCCCCGTCAAAATCGCCATTCTCATTGCCGTCCATCCCGCGCGCCGCACCTGCCCCCTCCGCGGTACTCGACTGGGTGCTTCGCCCCAGCAACGCGTGATTGACCCCGTCCGAGAGCACCTGCACCTCGGCGAGCGACAACACCCGTTGTTCCCCGGGCAACTCGATTCTGACATACCGGACCTTTGGCAAAGCCTCATCCCGACCGCGCAAGGCCATCTTGAGTTCACTCACCACGACCTGCCCGCCGGAATCCGCTCTCCCCGGCCCGTTGCCAGCCAGACTCTCGTGAGGCAACAGCTCCAGGCGTACGGCCGTGACATTCGTCGACGCCGTATGCATTCGGATCTCGTAGGTATCCGTTTCAGGCGAAGCCCCCGTTGCGAGGATCGATCCATCCCCCAGAATCTCAAGATCGGCACCGCCGTATGATTTGACCTGCTCCGGCTCGAGCGTGGTCCATTGTATCCCATCCGCCAGTGTCTTCTCCCATCCGGCCAGATCCCCCTCGAACTCCGCCGTCACGGTTTTCCGACGCTTCTCCAATCCCTCGATCTCGGCCGTCAACGAATCGATCTCGAGCTGCTGCTCCGGCGTCGGCAACGGAAGGGTCGGGCGCTCGTCCGGTTGATCTGTATCTTCGGTCTGGTTGAAAAAGCTGTAAAACTCGTAATACTCCCTCTGCGTGATCGGATCGTATTTATGAGAGTGACACTGGGCGCAGCCCATTGTCAGCCCCATCCAGACCTGCGAAGTGGTGTTGGCCCGGTCCTTGACGGCCGCCACTCGAAACTCCTCGTCATCCGTCCCTCCCTCCGTATTGGTCATTGTGTTCCGATGAAACGCCGTCGCGATCAACTGGTCTCGGGACGGGTTCGGAAGAAGATCCCCCGCCAGTTGTTCGATGGTGAAGCGATCGTAGCCCTCGTTGGCGTTGAGTGCCGAGATCACCCAGTCCCGCCAGGGCCAGATGTTCAGCCGCAGGGGATCCGACCCATATCCCGCCGAATCCGCATACCGGCCCAGGTCAAGCCACACCCGGGCCCAGCGTTCCCCAAACGCGGGTGAAGCCAGCAACCGTTCCACCAGCCGTTCGTAGGCTCCCGGGTCGCTGTCATCCAAAAAACGGCTTGTTTCGTCCGGAGACGGCGGCAACCCCGTCAAATCCAGGCTAACCCGGCGAATCAAGGTGTGCCGGTCCGCCCGCGGCGACGGCTTCAAACCCTCCCTTTCGAGTCGGGCCAGCGCAAAGGCGTCCACTGCGGTCCGGCACCACAACGGCTCGCTCACCCGGGGCCGACTCGGTCGTTCAGGCCGCACAAAAGCCCAGTGCTTCGAATAGGGCGCTCCTTCTCCAATCCAACGCTCGATCAACGCAATCTCCGCCCCTGTCAGGGCCGCACCTTCCTTGGGCGGAGGCATGACGTCATCCGGATCCGAAGTTCGCAAGCGCTGAAGCACACCACTGGCAGTCGGGTTGCCCGGGGAGATGGCCTGGCCTCCGTCATGTTCCCGGATCGCCTCGGCTCGAAGATCAAGACGCAGATCCGCCTTGCGGCTGCTTTCGTCCGGTCCATGGCATTTAAAACATTTCCCGGAAAGAATCGGCCGGATCTCCGTTCCAAAATCAACCGGAGTCGGGCCGGTAGCCGACCGAACGGAGGGCTGAGCCCCCAAAAAAAGGCCCAGCGCTGCCACCGTAACGTGGAGGCGCGCCAAAAGAGGTGTCCAAGTTCGTTGTTTCATGACCATGCGCGTGTAACAGACCAGACCCTCTCACGGTTTCGATCGCCTGAAAAGCCCGGAAAATGATCACCGCGGGACAAACTCGCAGTTTTGCCACTCCCACATCGCCCCTTCAAAGAGACGCGCACCTTGTCGACATTCTTGAGGACACTCCCGAAATCCGCCGCGCACTGAGTCGCGACCGACCTTTGGAGGCATTGGGAAAACCAGACTTGAGGATGCGGCGATCACCCACTAAAAATGCTTTTCAGTCCCGCCAGAAAGCTTAGAATGCCGAGCATCCACATCCCACCGCCAATGATTTTTTTCCAACGTCATCTTCGCCCCGTGGCCCTCGCTCTCATCATGGGCTTCGGCACCCTCGTCCAGTCATTCGCCGCTGCCGATCGCCCCCCGAACATCGTCATCATTTTTGCCGACGACCAGGGATACGCCGATGTTGGAGTCTTTGGGGCCAAAGGGTTTAAAACCCCCAACCTGGATCGAATGGCCCAAGAGGGCCGTATCTTCACCCAGTGGTATTCGGCCCAAGGCGTCTGCTCCGCTTCCCGCACCGCTCTGCTCACCGGCTGTTATCCCAATCGCATCGGGATCCACGGTGCCCTGGGCCCTTCGGACCGCCACGGGATTCATCCGGATGAAACCACGCTCGCAGAGCTGGTTAAACAAAAGGGATACGCCACTGCCATTTTCGGCAAATGGCACCTGGGACACCTGCCGGAATTCCTGCCGCTGCGTCACGGCTTCGACGAATACTTTGGTCTGCCGTATTCGAACGACATGTGGCCTTTTCACCCAACAGCCGGCGCAAACTATCCCGATCTCCCCTTGATCGAGGGCGAGCGCGTCGTGAACCCAAAGCTCACCCCCGAAGACCAGGCACAACTCACGACCCGGTACACGGAACGCGCGGTTGGATTCATCAACCGAAACAAGGATCACCCCTTCCTGCTCTATGTACCGCACAGCATGCCGCACGTGCCTCTCTACGTATCGGACAAGTTCAAGGGCAAATCCGAGCAGGGATTGTATGGCGATGTCATCATGGAGATCGACTGGTCGGTCGGGCGCATCCTGGAAGCCATTCGCCGCAACGGAATCGATGAAAACACCCTGGTCATCTATACTTCAGACAATGGACCGTGGCTTTCCTACGGAGATCACGCCGGGTCCGCCCTGCCGCTGCGCGAAGGCAAAGGAACCGCCTGGGAAGGAGGCGTGCGAGAACCGACACTGATGCGGTGGCCCGGAAGAATCCCTGCCGGCACCGTATCAACCACCCCCGGCATGCACATCGACCTGCTCCCGACGATTGCGGGCCTCGTCGGGGCAAAACTGCCGGACCATGCCATCGACGGCCTTGACCTCTGGCCCGTCATTTCCGGGCAGCCGGGTGCCAGGAATCCTCACGATGCCTACTGGTTCTATTACAAACAAAACGAACTGCACGCGATCCTGCAGGACAACTGGAAACTGTATTTTCCGCACGAATACCGAACGCTCTCCGGCCGCTCTGGCGGCACCGGTGGGGTTCCTGTGCCCTACGACTCTGCCACAGTCGCCGCACCGGAGCTCTACAATCTGGCGGTGGACATCAGCGAAACCCGAAACGTAGCCCGGCAGCATCCGGACATCGTCCGTCGGCTGGAAGGATTGGCTGAAATCGCCCGGGATGAACTCGGTGACCGGTTGACCCATCGCAAAGGCAGCGGCGTTCGTCCACCAGGCCGCGCCGCCAATCCCTGAGCTCACCAGGGAACCGCCGACACGGCGATCCGCCGACCCACAAGAAACAACTTGCTGCACATGCCCGGATCTGTTGTGATTCTCCCATGGACCGGCTAGTTGCACGCTCCTTCCGCGCAGTTTCGAACGCCCTGCCACCGCCTGTGGCCTCGCGGGATCAACGATCCAAAGTCCATCGCCCAGACCGTTCCGACGACTCCCTCCCACACAGAACGCAACTGCCCTAAAACCGCTCATGTTTCGAAGACGCACACCTCTCTCTGCCAGGCGCAAACTCTCCAGACGCGTCGTCTGGGGCGTGTTTGCCGTCCTGCTGATTGTTCGATTCGGACTGCTGGGTGACTACTACCGGGAGTTCAAACGCAGGCAGGCCTACGAGGAACGACAGCAACTCATGGGACGCCCCCAGTTTGCAGGGGGACGCTGGGAAGGGCGCCGACGCCGACAAGCCGATCTTCGCAAACCGGTTGCTCCGATCCCGACCACCGTTTACAGACTCGAAATCGAAGTGGAAAAAGAAATGGCCGATCGACTCCGCGGTGCCTATTGGAACCGCGGAGGCCAACAGGGCACCCGACCAAAGGTCAAAGTCACCGTCACGGAAAACGGCATTCAATACAACGAGGTCTCGATGAACCTCAAGGGGTCAGCCGGCAGTTTCCGCAGCTTCGATGACAAACCAGCCCTGACACTCCGCTTCTCCAAAAATCGCAAGGATCAGCGATTCCACGGGTATTCCAAAATCTCACTCAACAATTCCGTCCAGGATCCAACCTACCTATCCGAAATCATCTCCCGCGAACTATTCCATGCCGCGGATGTCCCCGTCCCGAAAGCCGACCACGCCACCGTCGTTCTCAACGGCGTCGATCGCAACCTCTACGTGCTGCTGGAGGGTGCCAACGAGGATTTTCTCTCCCGCTATTTCACCGATCTCAGTGGCAACCTCTTTGACGGCGGTTTTGTCGCGGACATCGACCAGCCCAAGGACACAAATTCCGGAGAAAATCCCGAGGACCGTTCCCCTCTGGATCAGGTGCTCGCCGCCTGCATGGAACGCGACCCGGACCGCCGTTGGACCGAGCTCAACAAGAGGCTGGACATGGATGAGTTCATCAGTTTTCTGGCAATGGAAATCATGACCTGCCACTGGGACGGCTACAGCATGAACGTGAACAACTACCGGGTGTTTCACGACAAATCCAAAGATCGTCTGGTCTTCATCCCGCACGGCATGGACCAGATGTTTGGCACCTTCCGGTCCTCACCGGAATCCGACATCATCCCGCGCCAGTTGCGCGGCGTGGTCGCTCAAGCCGTCCTTTCCCTGCCTGAAGGACTCACCCGTTACCTGAACCGCGTGGCCCAACTGCGAGCCACCGTGTTTCGCGAGGATCAACTCACCCAACGCGTCCGGGAACTCGCGGCAAAAATACGACCGGTCCTCGCCGCTTACGGCCCCGACCTCGCTGAAGAACACGACGAAAGCGTTTCTCAACTGATCAACCGGATCACCCGCCGTGCGGCGAGCATCACCGAACAACTGGCCTGGTACCAGAAACAGCTCGAAGCCTCCAAGACCAGCCCGGACACGTCCGGTGACACGGCAAAATAGCCCCCGTTCAGGAACGACCCCAGGAAGCAATGGAACCGCCCAAGTCACTCGACTGGGATTTGTGGATTGGCCCGGCTCCCCATCGGCCATTTCATTCGGTCTATTTCCCGGGACCCAAATGGTATCGTTGGTGGGACTTCGGCAACGGCACCATGTCCGACCTGGGAAGTCACTGGAACGACCTCCCGTTCTGGGCTCTCGACCTCGATGCACCCACATCCATCGAAGCAGGCGGACCTCCGCCTCACCCTGAGCAATAAGCAATCCACCAACCGGCTC
Organism: Verrucomicrobiota bacterium; assembly: GCA_021733945.1. Classification (GTDB taxonomy): domain Bacteria; phylum Verrucomicrobiota; class Verrucomicrobiia; order Limisphaerales; family SIBE01; genus JAIPJX01. Next base: position 6,599 of record JAIPJX010000075.1, read on the forward strand.
CAACCCCGCAGCGCCAGACTGCCTGATTCCCGCATCCGGTTATCCGGAGCGGCGAAGGACAACCTTCCACCCGAACCCAGCCTGTCAAAAAAGCGCCATTTTGTCCCAGTCACCCCGAAAACCGACAGAGGGACAGGCTCTTTATCACCGTGAGCTCAGATCGACACAGATCGACATGGGGACAGGCTCAAAGTTTCCAGCAATGCCAACCCGTCTCCCCTCCTTCAACCCTGCCCTGCAGAATCAGGGTCACTTTGACCCACCCATACGAATTCCGATCTTTGTGCACATGGGGACAGGCTCTTTATCACCGAGCTCAGCTTGACATGGGGCCAGGCTCAAAGTTTTTGAACATCCGCCGGTGCAGCAGGGGTGGAATACCGGTCATGTTCCTGCTAGATCTTTTCAGGATGCAAAAGAACTCTCGCGAAAGCAGAACTCCCGGCCCGGGACACGCTACCGACCTGCGGCTGATTTGCCATTCGCCAGTGCGCTCCCGCTCAACCGGACTTCTCGTCGCTTTGATGATCGGACTGTTCAGCACCTCCCCACCCCCCTGCTGGAGCCAGTCCCCGTCCTTCGCAGCAGGGTTGGATTACGGACAGATCACAGACACAGCCATCAACGAAGCCTCCGGGATCGTCGCAAGTTCCCACAACCCGGGGGTGCTATGGGTCCACAACGATGGATCTGGGAACCAATTGTTTGCTGTCGGGTCCGATGGATCCCTGCTCGCCACCTACCAATTCGATGGTAATCCGGACGATCTGGAGGATATCGCCATTGGTCCTGGACCGATTGCCGGGATTCATTACCTCTACGTTGGCGACATTGGAGACAACGGATTAAATCGAAACAAGATACGAACATACCGGATTCCGGAACCAGCCGTCTACACCTACTTCGCCCGGAATCCGATCGTGGAAAAACTCAAACTGGCTGAGGAGATTTCGCTGGTCTACCCGGACGGCAGTCACAACGCAGAAGCGATCATGGTTGATCCCCAAAACGGCGATCTGTTCATCGCCACAAAGGACAACGGGTACTGTCAGATCTTCAAGGCCGACCGCCAGGCGATGTACGCCAATCTGGGAGATATTCCGCTTTCTCTCGTGCAAGAGATCCCAATCGATCAGGTTTCAGGCGCGGACATTTCCGGGGATGGCTCCGAAATTCTGATCCGGAACGAATCCCTGGCACTTTACTGGAGCAGGAACCCTGGAGAATCGATCCCGTCGGCCCTGGCCAGACCAGCCACCATCGTGCCGACAATCGGCCCACCCCTTGAGCCAAACGGGGAGGGCATTACGTTCGAACCGGCCGGGCTTGGGTATTTTACCATCAGCGAAGGCGTAAATCCTTCCCTCTACTTTTTCGAACGCTCCACTCCCCCGCCCGCAGAGAGCCCATCCACGTTGTTCCCCGGAGGAACCCTCTGGTCCTATCTGGACGACGGCAGCAATCCGGGTTTTTCATGGAGATCACCGGCGTTCGACGACCAAAACTGGCCGGTCGGCCTGGCCCAGTTTGGCTATGGCGAACAGGACCAACAAACGCTCCTTCGTTTCGGAAGCGATCCAGACAGGAAGACCATCACCACTTTCTTCAGAAAAACCTTCCAGGTGCCGGACGCCTCAAGAATTGCCTCCCTGGATCTGGCGGTTCTCTACGATGACGGTATTGCCGTTTACCTGAATGGCGCTGAAGTCCTCCGGTCGAATCTGGCACCCGGAGCTCCCTCCTTTGAGCAGGCAACCGCTTCGAACTCGGATTTCGAAAACATCTGGACGACACGCACACTCGATTCGGGCAGCCTGCAGAACGGACGAAATCTCATCGCCGTCGAGGTCCATCGACGTTCCCGAACGGAGGGAGACCTGAGCTTCGACGCCCGCCTCACAGCCCGGATGAAGCCCGTGCCGCTCCGGTTTACTGAAATCTCATGGGCCACCGACGGGAATCTACAAATTCGGGTCGAAGGGCCGGACGGCAGGAACATCCAGGTGCAAACCTCCTCGAACCTCATCGACTGGATCCGCCTCCGCAATCTGACCCTGCAGAACAACACGGCGACGTTCAGAGAAAGCGCCGCAGCAGGTTCGGAACCGCAATTCTTTCGCCTGATCCCGGCCGAATAACCTCACAAATCCGAGCCGTTCAACGATTCAATCAACACTGTCTCCCCGACAACCCTGTCATCCGACGGTTCACTCCCCCTTACGCCGCTGGATCTTGACTGCAACATATCGGGTGTCAGGCAGGATGAACTTCCTGACCTCGACACTCACCGCCTCCGCACCAAATTCATCCAGAACCAACCGCGCAACGTCCGAAGCGAGCCGCTCAATGAGTTTCCATTCTTTCCCTGCACCAAACTGCTTCAAGCGAACAGTCACCGCGTGGTAATCGATGGTGGCCGACAAATCATCCGACTCCGCCGCCCTCCCCAGGTCCCGGGTCATTTCGACGGTCACCAGGAGCCGCTGCGGTTCCGCCCGTTCCGCGTCCGGAACCCCCACACGCAGCCACAATTCCAATTCGTCGATGATAATGCGATCCATAAGCAACCCATGAGCGTAGGGATAACCCAACGCATTTCCGGATGCCCGGCCCCCCGGAGACCCGGCCGACTCCGGCAAAAAATCTGCCTCAACCTGTTGCAATAGCCGCCTCACCCTGAAACATGCTCGGAAAATCCCCTACCACATCAAACAGCTTTTGGGTCGGCTGGTTCAACGGGAGGGCCAATGCCTCCTGGCGTGTCAGCCAGCGATACTCCTGTCCTTCCCGGTTGAGCACCACCGTGCGCCCGGGCTCTGCACGAGCCACGTAGTTGAGCAGGAGAAAGTGGGCGTCCCGGTAAAACTCCTTGGAATGAATACATTCCTGCACCAGCACCAGTCGGATATCGCTGATCGCAAGGGCGGTTTCTTCTTCAATTTCCCGCCGCAGTGCGTCCAGAAGCGGTTCACCAAACCGCACCTTGCCTCCGGGAATCCCCCAGAGATCGGACCATTTGTGAGTCCGAATCATCAACACCTTCCCATCGGTGTCATAAATGAGGGCACCCACGGTCGCAACCGGCTTCGCGTTGCCCTCAGGTCCGAGCTCAGAATCCCGGGCCAGCGAGGTCCACTCGTTTCGGTCCAGCACATCCAGCAACTCTCCCAAATGTTCCACGATCAAGTCCGGATTACTCGCCCGGAGTTGCACGAGCGAATTATACCCGGTCAGCACCCCGCATGATCCAACCCCCCCGTGCCGTGCGGTGTCGATGTCATGTTGCATATCTCCGATGAAAATCGTCTCCTCGGCGACAAGGCCATTTTCCAGGAGCAATTCCCCGATCTTGGCCCGTTTATCGTGCACCTCGATGTAGGCGCGGTCCAGGAATTGAGCCAACCCGGTCACACTGGACTGCGGTTCATACTGCTTTCGATGAATCGCACTGAGCAAAAAGGTGCGAATTTCGCGCCGTTTGCAGGATTCGAGAAACGCCCGCGCATGCGGAAGTTCCTGCACCTGAATCTGAGCCTCCTGGAAATGACCGTGAAACCATTGCTCCAGCTGGCGCATGGGAATCTGGGGCATGATCCGATCGTAAAACCCCTTGAACGGAAGCGAAAACTCGGCCCGAAACCGTTCCAGAGTCCATTCCTCCATGCCCGCCTGCCGAAACACATGGTTCGTCGCATGCCAGACGGCCGGCAAATCATCCACCAACGTCCCGGACCAGTCGAAGATGATGTTGCGAATCATGCCTCCAGTCTAGTCAGCCGCCCGCCTCGCGCAAACCAATTGGGAGCACAAATGTTTTGAGCCTCCCCGCCGGGATCGGTATGGTCCTGATCCCATGAAACTACGCCCATACTTCCCTGGCATCCCGCCTCTGCTCACGGCAATCGCAATCTTCGTCGCTCTCCAATCCGCAATCCAGGCGGCCCAGGCCAAATGGTGGAAGGGCAATCTTCATACCCATTCCCTCTGGAGCGACGGCGATGACTATCCGGAAATGATTGTCCAGTGGTATAAATCCAGCGGTTACGATTTCCTGGCCCTTTCGGATCACAACACACTTTCGTCGGGGCAACGATGGAAGGAAATCAAAACCAGCGCCGGGGGCGTCGATGCCTTCGACAAATACCTCGCCCGCTTCGGCACCGACTGGGTCGAACAAAAGTGGCAGGCAGGCAAACGACTCGCCCGGCTCAAGCCGCTCGGCGAATTCCGGAGTCTCTTCGAAGAACCAGGCCGTTTCCTGCTCATCGAAAGTGAAGAAATCACAGCCGGCTACAAGGGCAAACCGGTCCATATCAACGCCACCAACATTCGGCATTTCATCAAACCTCTGGATGGCGACAGCGTGCTCGAGGTGATGCAGAAAAACATCAACGCCGTCATGGACCAGCGCCAGCAGACCGGCCAGCCGATGTTCCCCCATTTAAACCATCCCAACTTCGTCTGGGGTGTGACCGCCGAGGAATTGATGCAGGTCCGGGGTGAACGCTTTTTTGAAGTCTACAACGGGCACCCGGCCGTCCGAAATGAAGGAGACGCCACTCACGCCTCAACCGATCGCATTTGGGACATCATGCTCACCTGGCGGCTCGCCGTATTGAACATGGAACCGATCTACGGACTCGGAGTGGACGACTCCCACAACTACCACGCCACCGCCTCCAACCTGAGCAACTCTGGACGCGGCTGGGTCATGGTGCGTGCCAATCACCTCACCCCGGAACACATCGTGAAAGCCATGGAAGAAGGCGATTTTTACGCATCCAGCGGAGTCCGCGTCCGGGAAATCATCGCAAACAAAACACAGCTCTCCATCCAGCTTGATCCGGAACCCGGAATTACCTACAAGACAACCTTCATCGGAACTCGCAAAGGATTCGATCAAACCCACACCTCCGTGGTTGGCGACGACGGCAAACCTCTGGGCGTGACCGATCGATACAGCGACGACGTGGGTGCCATCCTCGACGAACAATCCGGCCCCACCCCCAGCTATTCCCTCAAGGGAGATGAAATCTATGTCCGCGCAAAGATTGTATCCTCAAAGCTCAAACACAACCCATACGTCGAAGGCGAACACGAGACCGCCTGGATTCAACCGTTGATTCCGGGCCGGCTGCCCCGGTAACCCACCCCACCAGTCCCGGTCTGGAAACTCATAAAATCCAGACTAGACTCCCAGCTGATGAACCTGAAATACCTGGCGTTGAACGAGAGCCTGTACGACAACATGCTTTGGGGAGAACGACTCGGGAACGGCCCGATTGCCGACGAATCAGGCCAGGCAATCGATGCCCTGAACCGCAAGCTCGCCGCGGACGACCGGGTCCAAACCGTTCTGCTTCCATTCGCGGACGGCATTCAATTCTGCCGGAAAAAATAACCCTCCCTCGCGATCCAGACGCTTTCAGAAGATCACAAACCAGCTGAACAACAGAAAGAAGACCAGAGTCGCTCCAAGCACAACCACCGTGAGTGGGCGGTTGCGTAATTCCGGGGGCAACGGCCCGCGTCCGCTGTTCAGGAAAAGCAACGCCAATGCAAGAATCGGCAAAAAGAACGCCCCGGTGATGGCGTAGGCCTTCTGCATTTTGGAAAAACCCCACCACATCCCGATCGCCGGCACCGTCGACAGCAGGTATAGAAAAACTATGTAAGGCCGTTCGCGAGCGGGTTCGGAGGATCGCTCCGCCATCTTCCCGGGGCCGCAGTGACGCCAAAGATCGGAGAACAGGTAAGGCACACTCTGCCAGACTCCGAGCAGGCTGCTTGTCACGGCACTCCACGCCCCCAGAAGAAAACATCCCTTGGCAACCGGCCCCAGTTCGCTCGACAACCGGTCGGCCAGCCCCACGATCAACCCAACGCCACTGCCCGAAACCTCGACCGTGCTCCCCACGATCACCATGGCCATTCCAAAAAGAGCCGTCACCAGGTAACCCGTCGCCAGATCAATCCGGCACACCGTCAAATCTTCGATCCGCGTCCGCCCCTCCTCCCGAATCCAGTATCCGTAGCACAACATCGTAACCGTGCCGCCCACCCCGCCCGTCAGTGCCACCGCCCACTCCAGTCCTCCCTGACCAAACTTGGGAATCGTGGGCAGAAACATTCCCTGAAGCACAACGGAAGCTTCCGGTGCCAGCAACACCGCCGTGACCACCACCGTCAGGAACATCAGCGCAATGCATGCCCCCATCAATCTTTCGAAAACACGAAACCCTCCCAGCCGAACCAGGGTCAACCCGATGACACTATGAAGCACTCCATAACAAATCTTGTTGGAACCCGGATCCTTGAAGATGGGAAAAATGGCCGAAGCAGCCGCACCACACGCGCTCATCAAGGCTGCGGCTACGAGGAAGGACCAGACCAAAAAATAAAGAAGAAAAAGAAGTCCAAACTTTCGCCCCAACAACCGGCAACTCCCGTCAATCAGGGTCTCCCCAGTGGCCAGCTGCCATCGAGTCAGCCCTTCGTTCAGGACGAACTTCAGAAACGCCCCTGCGAGCACCACCCACAAAATCGCCACGCCAAGCCGACTCCCGGTCAATGCGCCGGTCGCCAGGTCGCCGGCTCCAACACCCGTCGCCGCCACCAGCAAACCCGGCCCGATGATCTTCAGAATTCGCCCTGGACCTTTCATCCGGACCATCCTAGTGCATCCGGGCTCGCGTCCAATCAAGCATTTCCAGGAACATGAGACGCTGGTCCCCATCCTGGATATCCACACGTTCCAGGGTCTCCTCCCAGACAACCCCGAAACTTTCCTCCGGAGTAAACCCCATTTCAACGCACCTTCGAAGCGAATGCTGAAAAGACAGGCGAAAGGCCTGCTTTTCATCCTCGCACACCGCTGACTCGACAACTGGCATAGCGTAAGGCCTTTCTTGGTTCTTCGCGGACCCAGGACATGTCCCTCTTCTGATAGAGAGCCGCCCTCTGCGTGCACGGACAGGGAATCGAAATCAACCCGAAATGAGCCGAGCGGAACGTTTCCTCGTCCTGAAAATAGAGCGGGCAAGCATGCTCCTGACCACAACTCTTACATTTAAATAGAACTGACATAGTTGAGCAGACAACATTGTTTTGATCACTTCCATTCGGACAGTGTCAGCTCACGGGCCGCCAGACAGGGCGGAACATCCCGCATCCACGAGACCCCGCAAAAGCGCTCCCAAAACTCCGCCCCCCAGCCATCCTTTTGTTTTACGATCGGGCCAAGCGTTTGCTTTTCTGCCAATCAGCCTTGATCAAAGCTGATAAACCCTTTCATAAGCACCGGCCGTACCTTCTCATTATTGAGGGACGGAAAATGGCCTGAGTCCGCCCGCGGCTCAGCGGGACGCTTCGCCCTACCGCGGGAGGGGACGGGGGGGAAGGTGCTGGGGAAGGTAGCGCGAACCGTCCCGGTGAGCGGACTCGGCGTTTCGCCTCTCAACCCTCCGCGGCTCAGCGGGACGCTTCGCCATCTACCGCCATAAGTTTAAGCTATTCGGAGGGTAGGGCGAATCCGTCCCGGTGAGCCGACAAGCGGTTGAGCGAAAGTGAGTTGAGCGGCTCAGCGGGACGCTTCGCCCTACCTCCGTTGGGACGGGGAAGGTGGCGCGAACCCCACTGCCATTCGTTTAAGGGATTCGGTGCCGGTTGCCGCAGTGTCATCTTGGTTTCGAAGACGAGCGCTCTGCGTGGGTTCATTGCACCGCTGGACGCGGCACCTGTCTGTCGCAGCGCGACAGACTCCACCCTGCTCCAGACTCCACCCTGCTCGGCAGCTGCTTCCGCCGAGATCGCCCACAGCCGCAGTCCGTTTGGCGCGAATGTTTGGGATACATTCCAAGGCATTGCACCGGAAGAACCAGGGTGTTTTGGAGTACGTCGGCAGATCCAAAAGAGGCAGAGGACTGCCGCACTCCACAGGGCGACGGGTTCGGGAAGAGAACCTGCGAAGACGACCGGAGGATCAAGCGGCAATGGCCGACACCAAGCGGGCGGGGCCCGAGGCCTCCAACGAAACCGATTCGAGGCATCCAGGGACCAGCGAGAACTGTCCGGGGTTCAGCTCCAGATGCGTGGCCCCGGACCGAATGGTCACCTTGCCCGATACCACACCGAGCACCGTAGCTCGCCCGGAAGCGAGCTCAAGCACGTCCCGATGCATCCATTCATGTTCATGAACAGAAAAAAACGGGCAATCGACCAACTGCCGAGTCCGGACGTTACCCTCGGAAAACTCCGCAGCCGCCAGCGTCGGTTCGAAGTCATCGAAATTGATCGATTCCATCGATTGCGAAACATGCAGCTCCCGGGAGTTTCCGGCTTCATCCCTTCGGTTCCAGTCAAAAACACGGTAGGTGGTATCCGAATTCTGCTGAATCTCGAAGATCACCAGGCCTGCACCGATCGCATGCACCCTTCCACTCGGCAGGAACAACGTCTGCCCGACTGCAACCGGGAGCGTGTGCAGGCATTCGGCTACCCGTCCTTCGGCAAGGGAGGATTCGAACTGATCCCGACGGACTCCCTGCTTCAATCCGGCGTAGAGCTCCGCGCCGGGCACCGCGTGCACGACATGCCACAGCTCCGTCTTGGGTTCTCCGTTCAGCCGTTCCGCAGCGGACACCGGAGGATGCACCTGCACGGACAAAGTCTGTTCGGCATCCAGGATTTTCACCAACAATGGGAAACGCCCCCTGACCGTCTGCGATCTCCCCAGCACCTCGGCACCGTGCTCCGCCATCAGCCACCGAAGATCCCTGCCAGCCAGCGGACCGTTTGCGACGACACTGACACCCTCAGGGCGATCGGTGATCTCCCACGATTCACCGATCGGAACAGCGGCAGGCAGGATCTTCCCGAACAACCCGGCCATGTTCCGACCTCCCCAGATACGTTCCTTAAACAACGGATGAAATGTCAGGGGATAAAGCATACGCAACGAACCCTTAAAACCAGCATTTGCCCGACCGCATCACGCAGCAACCGGTTGCCCCTCTTGAAATCGCCCGTGAGCACGATACTTCCGATAGCGTTGCTCGAGCCGCTCTTTTGTTCCGACTGCCGTCAGTTCCTTCAGGTTCGCAAGCAATCGTTCCTTCACCGTCGCGGCGGTGACTTCCACATCATTGTGTGCTCCGCCCAAAGGCTCCGGAATGATCTCGTCCACCAACGACAGTTCGAGCAGGTCCCTGGCGGTGATCTTCAAAGCCTCGGCGGCTTTTGGGGCGGCGCTTCGATCCTTCCAGAGAATTGCGGCACATCCCTCGGGGCTGATGACCGAATAGTACGCGTTCTCCAAAATCAGCACACGGTCGGCCACCCCCACTCCCAGAGCCCCGCCGGAACCGCCCTCTCCAATCACCATGGCGATGATGGGCACCTCCATCAGGATCATTTCCCGAAGGTTCACCGCGATTGCCTCAGCAATGTGTCGTTCCTCCGCGGCAATGCCTGGATAGGCCCCGGCGGTGTCAATCAGCGTGATGATGGGCAACGAAAACTTGTCGGCCAATCGCATCAGACGTAGCGCTTTTCGGTATCCCTCGGGGTGGGCCGAACCAAAATTCCGCCGGATATTCTCCTTCGTATCACGTCCCTTTTGTGTCCCCAAAACAACCACCTTTTGATCCCCAATCTTCGCAAATCCGCCGACCATCGCCTGGTCGTTTCCATACAGGCGATCCCCGTGCAATTCAGCAAAGTCCGAAAACACGGTCCGGATGTAATCCAGAGTGTAGGGGCGTTTGGGGTGCCGGGCCAACTGCACCCGCTGCCACGGAGTCAGATCGGAAAAAATCCGCCTGCGCTCCTCGGAAATCTTCTTCTTAATCTGCCGAATTTCCTTGTCGAGGCTGATTTCGATCCCGTGCGCCTCGCGATGCCGCTGCAGCTCATCCATCTTTCGCTGCAGCTCTGCGATCGGTTTTTCAAAATCGAGGTAGTTCTTCATAGCAATCACCAATGACTCAACAGACTCCCACTTTAGGTTCCGAAATCGATCGGTGCAACGGGAATCGCCCCCCCCGAATCGCACTCAGGACTACAAAAAAGAGCCAGTTGCACTCCTGGCTCTTTGGTGATGAGGCCATCACGCCCTCACCCAGGCGCTCAGAAGAGTGGTGAGGCCAACTATCCTCTCGCTACCCAAACCTCACCACAAGCACGACCTCTCTGCCAACCCTTAGTGGGTAGCGATGAAACAACTCACATTGGTATGGATCCGTCAGACCCTCCGGGCGTTCAAAAAAAAGTGGCCGGCAACCTACGAAATCGGCAGGTCATCCCCGGGATCAGCCTCGGGAACATCGGTCAGGATGAGAGTGTTTTGCCGCATTTTCAAAACGCGTCCCAGTGGAGTCACCGGGTTTTCAAGAAGCGAGTTCCGAAGGGCCTGCTCCTTGCCCTGACCCGATGCCAGCACCCAGACCTGTTTCGCAGCAGCTAGAGCGGCGTAACCGAGGGTGATCCGACGCGGCGGCGGTTTGCTCGCCGTGACGGGCCTGTAAATGGCAGCATCCCGACCGGCCTCCTCGGATTCTTCGGGAAACAAGGACGCCACATGACCGTCCTCGCCCATGCCCAGGAAAACCATATCGAAAACCGGCTGCTGCCTTCCGTCCAGCGGAATCGTCCGGCGGACATCTTCAACCACCTGTGCCACAGCCGCTTCGGGGACGATGGCACCGTTGATGGCGTGGATGTGCGATTCCGAAATGCCGAGTGGTCCGAACAGCAGACGCTGCGCAACCGCGAAATTGCTCTCCGGATCGGTGGGCGGCACACATCGTTCGTCTGCCCAGAAAAAATGCACACGCTCCAACGGAGCCTTTTGACGCTCGCAACCCGCCACAATGGAAGCAAAGAACGCCTGGGTGATGCGCCCTCCCGAGAGAGCCACATGATACGGAGCATCGGAGGAATCGCCGCGCAGCGACTTCAACCAGTTCTCCGCAACGGTGGCGGCCAGTTCCCCGGGGCCGGGGAACCGAATCATCTCAACCGGGTTCACTGAATTGGTTGGGGATCGCGCCAGCGATGACCGGCCTGCGCCAGAAGATCGTCCGATGCCACCGGCCCCCAGGTTCCAGCCGAATAAAACTCCCGGTTCGACAACGGTTTGCCCTCCCAGCCTTTGCGGATGGAATCGACAATGCCCCATGCCGTCTCCACCTCATCCCGGCGAATAAACAGGGTGGCATCCCCGGACATCGCTTCCAGGAGGAGCCGTTCGTAGGCTTCCGGCGTATAGGCACCGAACTCGGTGTCGTAGCTGAAATGCATCTTCACCGGCCGCAGCTTGAGGCTGGTTCCGGGAACCTTGCCGTTGAACCGAAGGGAAATGCCTTCGTTGGGCTGCAACCGCAGCGTGAGCGCGTTCGAATCGAGCTGATTTCCGGATTTTGCCGCGAACAACACCGTAGGGGTTTGCCGAAACTGAATGCGCACTTCGCTGGCGCTCAGGGGAAGGTATTTGCCGGTTCGCAGATAGAATGGAGTTCCGGACCACCGCCAGTTATCCAGAAACAGCTTCATGGCCACATAGGTTTCAACATCGGAATCGGTTTTCACCTTTTCCTCCTGTCGATATCCCGGACGCAACTGGCCGTCGATCATTCCCGCAAAATACTGACCCCGCACAACCTGCTTCTCAACATCGCCCTTGCCCAGGGGCCGGATCGATTTAAGTACCTTGACCTTTTCATCGCGGATCGCTTCCGCGTCGAGAGACACCGGAGGTTCCATGGCCACCAGCGAGAGCACCTGCAATAGGTGGTTCTGCACCATGTCCCGGATCGCACCCGCCTCCTCGTAATAACCACCCCGGCCTCCAACACCCAGACGTTCACCCACGGTGATCTGGACGTGATCGATGCTCTGACGGTTCCAGAGCTCCTCAAAAATGGAGTTCGAAAACCGGAACATCAAAATATTTTGAACCGTCTCCTTGCCCAGATAATGATCAATACGAAACACCTGGCGCTCGTGCGCGAACCGGGTCAGATCCGCATTGAGCTTGCGCGCCGAAGGCAAATCATGACCAAACGGTTTTTCCACCACGATCCGCTGCCACGAACCTTCCGGCTCCTCAAGACTGAGCAAACCGGCACCATGCAACTCTTCCACCACCTGCGCAAACTGGCTCGGCGATGTGGCCAGGTAAAACAACAGGTTCCGCCGCAGGGCTTCGTTGCCAAAGGACCCGAGCATTTTCTCGAGTTTCACGTAGGCCTTCGAATCCGAAAAATCGCCCTGGCAATAAAACACGTTGGCACTGAAAGTTTCCCACAGCTTCTCGTCCACGGGCTTGGTTCGGGAAAACTTGTCGAGCGCCTCCTTGAGTTCGGCACGCCATTCGATGTCCGACTTTTCACGCCGCGCAAACCCCACAATCCGGAAAGGCGTCGGGAGCTGTTCCGCGCAAAAGAGATGGTACAGAGCCGGGATTAGTTTCCGGGATGTTAAATCGCCACTGGCACCAAAAATGACTATCGAGGAAGGATCGACCGACTTTTTTTCCCCCATCACCGGGCTGGTCATGCGCTCATCCAACGAGTCATTTTCGTTCATAGGACCCGACAATATCGACTTCGGGTTCCATTTCAATCTTTCTTCGAAACGATCGATCGGTCCCAGAGGTAACATCGTTCCAGGCCCGTCCGGTTCGGATACGACCGGGGCACCCACTGCCTGACCAGTTCAAAATGGGGCGAAAACAGGCTTTCCACCTCCTCGGGTGTCGTGCCAAAGGGCGGACCATCGGTGTCCGGGATCATGTAATGCACCGCCAGAAATCGCCCTCCGGGCTTGAGCCATCTCAGTATCGCAGCCAGATAATCCGGACGACGGTCCGGCTGGATCGCGCAGAACAGGGTATGCTCAAAGAGCCAGTCGAACTGCCGCGGCACCGGGTCCGCCAGGAAATCCATGCACCGGAATTCCGCCTTCAGCACCCGCCGATCGGTTCGCTCCCCGGCCATTCGAACCGCGGAGGGTGCCATGTCAACCCCCAGACATTCCAGCCCCGCGCCTGCCCAGGCCCGAACATCGTGGCCGGTGCCGCACCCGGGCACACAGACCGTCTGCCCCGGCACGGCAACACCGGTCTCCAGGAAATCCACCAACCCGGGCGAGGGTTCCCCCTTCTCCCAGGGCGTATCCCCTGAAACATAATGACTTTCCCAATCGGTTGCCTTCATCTTGTCACGCCTCCCTTCCAAGCACGGTCCGCACCCATTGCTGATTGTCCAGGTACCAGCGCACGGTTTCCCGAATGCCGGATTCAAATGTATACGAGGGGCTCCAGCCGAGCTTCCCGCGGATCTTCGAGGCGTCGATGGCATATCGTCGGTCATGCCCCAGACGATCGGTCACGAACGAAATCAACCGTCTCGATTCGCCCCCCAGCTGCGGCGCCAGTTCGTCCACGAGATCACACATCAGCTCGATGATTCTCAGGTTCGGCCATTCGTTGTTCCCACCCACATTGTAGGTTTCACCCACCGCACCCCGCGTCAGCACCTGCCACAATGCTTCGGCGTGGTCCCGCACATACAACCAATCCCGCACGTTCATGCCGTCCCCGTAGACCGGGATCGCACGGCGCTCCAGCAGGCTCCCGATCACCACCGGAATCAATTTCTCCGGAAACTGATACGGCCCATAGTTGTTCGAGCAATTGGTGATCACGACCGGCAACCCGTAGGTGTGATGATACGCCCGCACCAGCATGTCGCTGGCCGCTTTGCTGGCCGAATAGGGCGAATTCGGGGCATACGGCGTCGTTTCCGTAAAATACCCCTCCGGTCCAAGGCTCCCAAAAACTTCGTCCGTCGAAACATGAAGAAACCGGAACTCACCGCCGCCTGCCGTCCCGGATTGCTTCCATTCGGCCCGACACGCCTCCAGCAGGTGGAACGTGCCCGTGACGTTGGTGTGAATAAAATCGTCGGGACCGCTGATCGACCGGTCCACATGGGACTCCGCCGCCAGATGCATCACATGGGTGATCGAATGCGCCCGAACGACCTCCCTCACGGCTTCCTTGTCCCGCAGATCGCGTTTTTCAAATCGATACTTCGCGTGCGCAGCCACTCCCGTCAGGTTGACCAGATGCCCCGCATAGGTCAGACAGTCCAGGTTCACCAACCGTTCCACCTCCGGCCGGTCAATCACATGCTGGATCACATTCGAACCGATAAATCCGGCACCGCCGGTCACAAGTAATCTCATAAAATCTCAGTCACAACAGCCCCCTGTTTAACCACACCGCCCATCGAAGCAACCGTTTTCTCAAAAAGCCACCCTGATTTCACGCTTGTGGAACCAATCCGCTTTCGAGTTGAATCAGCCCGACAATGGATGATCTCGACCCCAGCAGTCCCGGACCGAAACGGTCGCCCGACATCGGACTTGTGTCCGGTGCCGTACGCGCCCGGACACATCGGCGCTCGCGCGTGCAGATTCCCTTCACGCACACCGTCTGCGATTGGATCACCGAAGCCCTGATCCTGGCCATGGTGGTCTTTTCGCCCTGGGCCTTCGGCACCACCCAGCCATGGTCCATCTGGACCATGAACACCGCTGGCTACCTACTCGGAGGGCTCTTGCTGACGAAATGGTTGATCCGGTGGAAAACCGGGTTTCGACCGGTGCGCTGGGGGTTCACCCGACCCGAAGGCCTGATCGTGCTCGAGGAAAAAGGAACCCGCACATCCCGATGGATCACCGGCATTCTGGCAACCCTCACCGTCCTGGTGGTGGCGTTTACGTTCATCAGCGCACTCAACTCCCGGGCCACGTTCCTGGCCGATCAGGGCCGGTTTGAATACAGGGACTACATCCGGTGGTTGCCCCACAGCTACGACAGCCTGAGCACCTGGCAGGCGTTTTGGAATTATCTCGGTCTCGCACTTTTTTTCTGGGCGGGCCGCGACTGGCTGCTCTGTAAAACCGAACAGGAAACCCGGCCGTCCCAGGGTGACGACCGGGCCCGGCGCGGGAACTCCGATGTTTCCTCCACCCGCACCTCGAGTGCTGTCTCCTCATCCCAGAAGTCCGCACCCCCGGCGTGGACCGTGCCGAACCGCATGCAGCGGCTCCTCTGGGTGATGTGTTTAAACGGCGCCCTGCTCGCTCTGGAAGGAATCCTGCAGCGCCTGGACGGCACCAACAAACTGCTCTGGCTGATTGTTCCAAAGTTCAACAACTCCGCCGAAGCGCAGTTCGGCCCGTTCGCCTACCGCTCCAACGCCGCCACGTATTTGAATCTGGTTTGGCCCGTCTGCCTGGGTTTCTGGCTCGCTCTCCGCAAAGCGGCCCTAAACCAACGGCAACGGGGAGAGCGGGTCGGGCGCGAAAGTTATGTCATGCTCCTGCCCTGCGCAGTGATCATGGCCGCCGCACCGATCTTCTCCATCAGCCGGGGCGGAGCGTTTGTCGCGCTGATCAATCTGCTGGGTGCCATGGTATTGATCTTCCTGGCTTCCCGACGCGAAGGCACGCTCGTCCGTGCCGGCATGCTCTCGTTGTTCATCATCATCCTGGGTTTTTCAAGCTACCTGGGCTGGAAAAACCTCCAGGATCGGATCACGAACATCTTCGTCGACAACATGAGCAATCGGTCCGAAATCTACGACAACGCACGCCCCATCGCGAACGACTTCCCTCTTCTGGGAACCGGCCCGGGCACCTTCGGTCCGATCTACTTCCTTTACAAACAACCCGGCCATACCTGGGCCGGCTATCTGCATGATGATTTCCTGGAAACCCGGATTACCTTCGGCTGGGTTGGGTTTTCGGTCATCCTCCTGCTCACCGCCCTGGCCGCCACCCGCTGGATCTGGCCGGGGGCCATCCCCAGTCCATGGGAATTCCCCACGTTCCTCTGGCTCGCCATGGCCGGGTGTTTCCTGCATGCGAAGTATGATTTCCCATTCCAGGTCTACTCGCTTCATTTCCTATTCCTGCTCCTGTGCTGCGTCGCATCGTGTTTATCCAGAAAATAACCCCTACCCCGCGGACCCGCAGCCATCTCCCCGGCACCATCCTGCTGCTGGTCGCAGCACTGGGAATTCTCACGGGCATCGGGTGCCGGACAAAACCGTTCGCTTCCTATCCCGTGGGAATCTACGGAGTCGGTTCAGACGACCTGGCCGCCGTTCGTGAAGCCGGGTTTAATCTGGTTGCCGGTCCGGCGGAAAAACATTACCTCGACGCCGCCCATCGCTTGGGCCTGGGCGTCATGGCATCGCCCGGCACTTCGGCCGGGGACGGCTTCGACGCCGCCAAAGCGCGCGCGGCTGTGAGTCAATTTGATTCACACCCCGGACTCTGGGCCTGGTATTTGATCGACGAACCCGACCTCAACCGCGTCGCGCCGGATCAGGTACGCAACGCCAACCGGTTTTTAAAGAACCTGCCCGCCCGCAAACCAACCACCCTGGTGATCTATCAGGGTTATACCGCCCGGGACTACGCCAACATCGCCGATGTCACCATGATCGATCGTTACCCGGTTCCCTGGCTGCCACTGGCGAATGTGGCGCAGCATGTGCGCATGACACGACTTGCCCTTGGCCCGGACAAGCCGCTCATTTCAATCCTCCAGGCTTTCGACTGGACCGCCTACCCCGAACAACTGCCCGGCGAAACCAACCTCCGCCCTCCCACACACACGGAACTCCGCTGCATGGCTTACTCCTCGCTCGCGCAGGGAGCCAACGGACTCTTCTTTTTCGCATTCGACTCCGGGACCTGGAAACTCAGGGATCACCCGGCCGTTTGGACCGGAGTGCAGCAGGTCGTCGCAGAGGTGCACCGCCGGCTTCCCCTCTTCGAAGCCGAACATCTGTGGTATCCGTTCCACACCCAATACGGAGACCGCAGCATACGGTTCAACGAAGCCCTGGACGCGAGCATTTCGGTGTCCATGCTCCGCGTCCACAAAGGAAATACCACCCTGCCTGCGGGAGATTACGTCCTGGCGGTGAATACCACACCGTTGCGGCACAACTTCAGTTTCAGACTGGCGCACCTGACAATGGGTGCCGTTGCGGTTCACGAAGAAAACAGGCTCGTGCCGATTCTGCAGTCCTGGGTTTCCGATGACTTCGATCCCTACGCCGTGCATGTCTACGGTCCGCTCTCGAAAAGTTACACGTTCCCGGCCACCACATCCGGGAACCGCTGACCGCGTTCAGCTTCCGCTTCCACTTCGTCTTGAACCCGATCCCAAACCATGCGATCCTGCATCATCAAATCGAATCCTTCTTCCTCATGAATTTTCTGGTGCGTCTCATCACCCTGGCCACCTCGGCCCGGGCTCTCCGTTCCAAGGTCTCGAATGCCACCAGTGTCGCCAAACAGGTTTCCACCAAGATCCGCACCTTCGACTCGGCGTACATTCGTGGGACGGTGGAAAAGGCGGATCAGGGGAACGCGAACTCGCAGTTCGATTTGGGAGACAGGTATTACGACGGGCTCGGGGTCGCCCAGGATTTCTCACAGGCAGCCTATTGGTTCGAACGCGCCGCCCAACAGGGCCACACCCGCGCCCAGGTGAATCTGGGAATGATGTATGCCGTGGGCCGGGGAGTCGATCGGGACGACGTGGAAGGTTATAAATGGTTGAGCCTGGCAGCCAGGAGCGGCGATCCGGGGGCCATCAAGAACCGGGGCAAACTTGCCAGTCGCATGTCCTCCGAACAACTCGCCGAGGCCAACCGACGCGTCGCCCAATTCCAAAAAGCCTGATTCCCGCAAAACGTTTAATTTATTCGGAGGGTAGGGCGAAGCGTCCCGCTGAGCCGAAACCCGCCCGAAACCAGACCGCCGAACCGCTCACCGGGACGGTTCGCGCTACCTCCCCCGCCACCTTCCCCCGTCCCCACCGCCGGTAGGGCGAAGCGTCCCGCTGAGCCGCCGTCCGAAGCCAGACCGCCGGAACCGCTCACATCCCACCGGGAAATCGATCCGCGTATCTTACAACAATCGATCGGTCGGACGATAAACATATGGCCACGATTCCACATCCGCGCATAAACCGGCGCGCACGGGATTGTTCAAAACATAAGACAATTTTTCCTCCAGCTGAAACCGGTCACGCAACCGATGATCGAAAAAATCAGACTGCCATTGGATTTGCCAATGGCGCGCAGCGTAACTCTTCCATGATTTCACAAGCGGACGGAGTCCCTGTTCTTTTGGAAAACAAATGATTCCGTGTAAATGGTCGGGCATCAACAGAAACAACCGACAATACCACCGGAAATGCGCATGATAATAGCCGACCGTCTCGAGCAATCCCGCCCCGGTATCCGGGCGACAGAGCTGATTCTTCCAACGCGGAAGGCAACAGATCGAAATGAAATGGAAGCTGCGTTCATCGACCCAGGGCGGAATCTCGTGAGCGAGCTTCTTGCGAACCGGACGGCCAGAATGCTCACCTCCACATGGCATGATCCCAACTCTTCCGTCCCACGGCCATTCCGTCAAGGGGATCAAAAGCAAAAACAGCGGTAGGGCGAAGCGTCCCGCTGAGCCGCCCCCCGTCCGAAGCCAGACCGCCGAACCGCTCACCGGGACGGTTCGCGCTACCTCCCCCGCCACCTCCCCCGCTACCTTCCCCCGCCCCCACGGGCGGTAGGGCGAAGCGTCCCGCTGACCCGCCCCCCCCTCCCTGACACAGGCCAGAGGGAACATCAACCGAGACGCTTGACGCAGCTTCCGG
>JAIPJX010000076.1 GCA_021733945.1 Verrucomicrobiota bacterium
GCGCGAACCGTCCCGGTGAGCGGTCAGGGATCTGGACCTCGGGTGGCCCACGGCTCAGCGAGACGCTTCGCCCTACCAGCCAGGGGACGGGGAAAGGTAGCGCGAACCGTCCCGGTGAGCTTCCCCTGCATCTTAATCCGTGGTCCTCCGTGAAATCCGTGGTTAAATCCCCCTTCCCTGCAACCCGGCACCGCGGTTCAGTCCTCCGAATTCAGATCTTCGCCCCGCTCACTGAGGCGGATGAATTGCCGGATTTTCCGGCGCTCGAACCGATGTTGCTCGGGTTTTCCCGGACAATGCAGCGCTTTGCGAAACCGTTGTTTGCGGTTCCGAATCATCTCCGACATTCCTTCAGTGCTTTTTTGCATAATCGCTGTTTCCTTTCACCAAGGTTCTTCCTGATTCCTTCGTGACAATCGAGTCACGGAACTCTGTCAGCGCCTTACGTGCCAACCCGATCGGCTTGACCTGTGAATCATTTGCATGCAGATCCACGACGGAATTCCGGAATGCACACAAACGATTCTTCATCAACACGCTACAGGAGACACGATCCTGTTTGCCCAGCCATTTCGGATGATTTCATGACGATTCCGACGCATTTTCCAAGGGAAACCGCCGTCCCAGAACCTCACGACCACACCGCTTCCTGTCGTTTTCTGCACAGAGTGTCCAAGTTGTGATCATATCGGACCCAGGCCCCGAGGCATTCCAGTCGGTGGACCACGGCAGTCCCCCCTTCCTTCGCGCAACCACCCATTTCAGTTGTCTGAAAGAACCTCAATCACTACATTCCAGGAACTCTTGCGACCAACAAGCCGACGATCGCGCTCAAACTCGAACGTTGTTTTTGAGGGTTCCAAAAAACACATTCGATTCAAACCAGACATGTCTCTTGCCCGAATCCTGCTGAACATCCTCCGGCACCGATGTTTTACCATCACCGGATTTCATCGGTTGGCTGTCATGGAAACCTCCCATCAGCCAGTCACACAGGGGCACGATCCCCGCGTGCGGATGCCCGAGGCACCCCACCCCAGGCGGACAACCCGCCCGTGCCCGGCGCGATTGCTCCGGATCGCTTTATTCGCCCTCTGCATCGGTTGCAACAAAACCAATCCCACCGTCGAACCGGATCGACTCCGCATCGTCGTGGTGCCCTATCGCGGAATTGAGGCAACGATCCAGGAGTATGCCGATCTGGTGAATTACCTGAGCACGACCCTGAATCTCCCGGCTGAGTTTACTGTCGCGCCGACCCACCAGGCCGCGGTGGATGCGTTTGTCGAAGGCCGTGTGGAACTCGCCCTTTTTGAAGCAGGAACCTATGCTCTGGCAACCCAAAAAATCAAGACCGTGCCGCTGGTCATGAGGGACGTCGACCAGCGGTTCGTGACCATCTTGATTGCCCGGGCTGATGACCCGAGAAACTCGATCGAGGATTTCCGGGGAAGCACCATCGCCATGGGGGATCCGCTGTCCACGTATGGCTATCTGGCGCCCAAACACTTCCTGGCTCTCAACGGCATCCCCATGGAACAATTCTTCGCCAAGAGGGTCCTGACCGGCACCGAACAGTGGACAGGAACATTCGTGGAGGACAAGCGCGCTGATCTGGCAGTGCTCACCAGCCTGAGCTTCGAACGCATGCAGACAACCGACCTGGTGAAGAAGAATGCCATGAAGGTAATTTGGCAAAGCCCGCCCTATCCCAACTACGTCTGGGTCGTGCCTGCAGCCCTCACGCGAACCATGCAGATTCGCATTCGCGATGCTTTCCTGGATCTGCGACTGGAAAACCCGCAACACCGCGAAATCCTGCAATCTCTCCAATCCGGGGGATATCTGCCAACCTCAGCCGAAGATTTGAAAGTGGCAGATCGGATGATACAGACTGAGCGAACCAACGGGACTTTGTCCGCGATTGAGCGATGAAGAACCAGCCTGACTTTGCCCTCCGCAACTTGCGCCCGCAGATTGCCCTCATGCTCGCGGTCGGGATCCTCGGAACCATGATCCCCTTGTTGGGTCTGCTTGTCATCGAGCAGGGCGAAGCCCGGCTTCAGGAACGGATTCACGATTTCCACATGCAAACCGTTGTGGAAACCCAGGGGGTCATCCTGCTGTTGCAGGAATCGGACATCGCTCCCGGAGCACAGGCCGCCGGCATCACCGATGCCGAACAGCTCAGCCGCCGACTCCTGATCCGGGAGGGGCTCCAGAGCAGAATTCAGGAGATCCTCCGACTGCAGAACCTTTTCGGATGGCCGGACTCGGCCGTGACCGTATCCCGCCTGACAGAACAATGGAATGCCTTCAACGCGATATCGGACACCGTCTCCGTGATTCCGAAAGCGAAGGTTCTTGATCCGCTCAAGCTGACAATCAATCAACTCCGTCTCCTGCACCAGACGGAACATGCCTCAGTCACTCAAGAATTGGCAGCGACGAGTCGCAAAACCTCTCTGACAGCGCTGATCGCATCCCTTGCAATGGCAGTCGGCGGGTTCTTTTTGGTGACTGCCATCTGGCGCAGGCTTGGCGCCATCATCGAGGCGGATGCGAGACTCCGGCGTTCGTTACTCGAGAGCGAAGAGCGCCTTCGGCTCTCATTGCAGGCAGCAGGACAGGGACTCTACGATCTCAATCTCGCCACCGGGCAAGCTCATGTGACTCCGGAATACGCAACGATGATCGGCCACGATCCCGCGACCTTCCAAGAGACCAACGCGACATGGGCGGAACGGCTGCATCCGGATGATCGGGGGAAGGTTTACAGCACCTTCGAAGCCTACATTCGCGGCGATATCCAGAACTACGAAGTGGAGTTCCGCCAGCGGACCAAGGACGGCAACTGGCTTTGGACACTCTCAATCGGCAGCATCGTGAGCCGCGATGCCGACGGCAAACCGCTCCGCATGCTCGGCACCCACACCAACCTCACCGCCCGAAAAAGGGCCGAGCAGGCGCTTGCTGAGAAGGAAGCCCAACTCAGCGCCATCGTCGACGGCGCTTTCGACGGCATCGTGATGGCCGACGTAATAACCCGCCGCTTCACCTTTGCCAACACCGCAATGTCCCGAATTCTCGGCTATACTCCCGAGGAACTGCTGACGATGCACATCGCCGACATTCATCCTGCGGAATCACATCAGGATCATAAGAATCATTTCGACGCCATCGCACGTGGAGAAACGACCACGATTCGAAATGCCCAAGTGCTCCGCAAGGACGGCACCTTCCGGACCGTGGACATTGCAGGATCCGTTGTTCTGCTGAAAGATCAGCGCTACAATATCGGAGTATTTCGAGACATCACCGATCAGAAACACCAGGAGGAAGACCTTCGCATCAAGGAAGCAGCCATTGCTGCAGCCGCGAGCGGCATCGCAATTTCTTCACCATCGGGCTCGCTCACCTACGCCAACCAGTCGTTTCTAAAACTCTGGGGCTACAGCCAGGCCAGCGAAGTGCTCGGTCATTCGGTCCTGGACTTCTGGCAGGACCCCGGGGAGGTCCAACTGGTGATCGGAATCATTCAGTCCCAGGGGGCGTGGCTCGGGGAACTGGTGGCGCGACGCCGCGACGGGTCAACCGCCACCTTTGAAGTGGCGGCGCACAGAGTCACCGATCGAGAAGGAACAATTGTCGCCATGATGGCTTCCTTCACCGACGTCTCCGAACGTAGGCAAACCTCGGAAGCTCTTCGGAACAGCGAACTCAGACTCAACGAAGCTCAACGCATCGCCCACTTGGGCAGTTGGGAGCTCGATCTCCGCACGGGCCGCCTTTATTGGTCCGCCGAAATCTTCAGGCTTTTCGAGATTGATCCCAACGAGTTTGATGCCACCTACGAAACGTTTCTAAAGGCGGTCCACCCGGACGATCGAGACGCGGTGAACCTCGCCTACAACAATTCGCTGCGCGACCGATTGCCCTACCGGATCATTCACCGTCTACAAATGCCCGACGGCCGGATCAAGCACGTGGAAGAACAATGCGAAAGCGAGTTCACCCCCGAAGGCACTCCCCTACAATCGCGAGGCACCGTTCAGGACGTGACGGAGCGTGTCATGGCTAAAAACACGATCCGAAAAGCACTCCAGGAAAAAGAAACCCTGTTGAAGGAAATCCATCATCGAGTCAAAAACAACCTGCAGATCATTTCCAGCCTGCTCTATTTTCACGCCAAACGAATGGCGGATCCCGCCGGGATGGAAACCTTCAACGAGACTCGCACACGACTCCAGTCGATGATCCTGGTTCATGAGAAACTTTACCAATCGAACGACCTGTCCGCCGTCGATTTTGCCGACTACACCCAGGTTTTGGTCAAAGAACTGGAGTCCACCTCCGTCCACAATCGACAGATTCGGTTTCGCGTGAACACGGAACCTCTCACCCTCCCGATTGAACTCGCCCAACCTTGTGGAATGATCTTTGTCGAATTGATTACCAACGTGATCAAATACGCCTACCCGTCCGATTCCAAGGGCGATGCCGAGGTCACGGTGCGATCCGGCAACAACTCCGTCGAACTCATCGTACAGGATCATGGCAATGGAATGCCAACCGACTTTGATCCGATCAGGGCGAACAGCTTTGGATGGCAACTCATTCGAAGGCTTTCAGCCCAGCTGAACGGCAGTTTCCTCATCGAACGGAACCACGGAACGAAGGTGACCATATCCTTTCCGTTTCCGGCTTGATTCCGATCAATGATGAACCCGGCTTGTTCCGGCAATGATATCCCTCGTTCGCACACGAATGAATCGCGACCCGCCCGACCGAATCCGGGCCGGTTTACCGGACGCCTCGGAACGCGGCAGAGCTGGAGCCTCCCATCCGGGCGCAGGGGCCTGAAAGATCGGGTACCGCGGAGCCACAACGGCTGAAAGATCGAAATTTTCAGACTACTATGAACACATCCAGATTCGTTTCGGGAATGGTCGGCCTGATGCTGATTGTTTCTTCGGTTGCCCAAGAGATTTCAGCAGCCGAACTCCAACCCGACCACGACGCGCGAATGCAATGGTTCCGTGAGGCTCGCTTCGGACTCTTCATTCATTGGGGGCTCTATTCCGTGCCCGCCGGGGAATGGAACGGCAAGACCAGCTACGCGGAGTGGTTCCTGGAGGAAACCAAAATGCCCGTGTCGCAATACGAGAAGTTTGTTCCGCAGTTTAATCCGGTGAAGTTCGATGCCCGGGCATGGGTGCACATGGCAAAAAACGCCGGCATGCGGTACATCGTCATCACCAGCAAACATCACGACGGTTTCGGAATGTTCCGCTCCGGCCTCACCGACTGGGGCATCAAGGCCACGCCCTTCCAACGCGATCCCCTGAAGGAACTCGCCGCAGCCTGTCAGGAGGCTGGTCTGAAACTTTGCTTCTACTATTCCATTATGGATTGGCACCACCCGGATTGGGGAACTCGCCGCGCGTGGAATGATCAGGCCACCGGCGAACCGGACATGGACCGCTACGTCGCATTCATGAAGGGTCAGCTCAAAGAGCTCCTGACGAACTACGGCCCCGTCGGAATCCTCTGGTTCGACGGTGAATGGGAGAAACCCTGGACACACGAACGCGGGGTCGATCTTTACAATTACGTCCGCTCCCTTCAACCCAACATCATCATCAACAACCGGGTCGGAAAAGGGCGCGCCGGAATGGCCGGCATGGACACAGGAGCCGAGCGTGTGGGGGATTACGGAACGCCTGAACAAGAAATCCCACCCACAGGCTTTGGGCCAGGCGTGGACTGGGAATCGTGCATGACGATGAACAAACACTGGGGCTACAACAGTCACGACCATAATTGGAAACCCACCGAAATGCTCGTGCGCAACCTGATCGATTGCGCCAGCAAGGGCGGCAATTATTTGCTGAACATCGGTCCCACCAGCGAGGGGCTTTTCCCCCAACCTTCCGTCGAAAGGCTGAATGAGATTGGACAATGGATGAAGATCAACAGCGAGTCGATTTACGAAACGACCGCCAGTCCTTTCAAACACCTCACCTGGGGCCGTTGCACCAGGAAAGTCACGAACGCAGGAGCGACTCTCTATTTGCATGTGTTTGACTGGCCCAACGACGGCCGGATCGAAGTGCCTGGTCTGAAGAATACCGTCGAGTCGGCAACCCTGCTCAGCGATGGAACCCGGGTTTCCACGGTCTCAACCCCCGCCGGAGTCACCATCCTCGTCCCGGAGGCCGCTCCCGACGCATTCGCATCCGTGGTCGTGCTCAGGGTGAAAGGCTCCCTCAACATCGAGTAACCATAAAAACCCCAAGGAAATTATGAAACGACGCCACTTCATCAAGTCCGCCGGCATCATCGGTGCCAGCACACTGATTCTTCCGCGCACGAAAATCTTCGGAGCGGACGCGGCGGGCAACAAACTCAACATCGCGCTGATAGGCACCTGGGGCCGCGGCGAAGCGCATTTCGGCGCGATCTCCAGCGAGAATGTCGTGGCCCTGTGCGACGTGAACGAGGAACATCTCGCGTTCGGAGCGAAGAGATTTCCGAAAGCCAGACAATACGTGGACTGGCGGAAATGCCTGGATCAAAAGGACATCAATGCCGTCGTCATCTGCACGACGGATCACACCCATGCGTTTGCCGCCAATTGGGCCATGAACCGGGGCCAGCATGTTTATTGCGAGAAACCGCTGGCCAACTCCGTCGAGGAAGCCCGTGTTGTTCGCGGGACCTATTTGAAGAACAAAAACAGGCTGGCGACCCAATGCGGCACGCAACGGCACGAGAATGCCAATTTCAACCGCGTGCGTGAACTCATCCTGGATGGCGCGATCGGAAAAATGGAATCGGTCAGCGCCTGGGGCAACCGCCAGATTCCCAAGCCCGGTTATCTGCCCGCGATGGGTGAACCACCCAGGTATCTCCATTACGATCTGTGGATCGGGCCCTCGCCGTTCCACCCGTACAACCCGGGCTATTTCGCCGGCGGTCCGGGAATGAATTGTCTTTCCTGGAATATGTATTGGGACTTTGGCAACGGCCAGATCGGCGACATGGGCAGCCACACCATGGATCTCGCCTGGAATGCCCTGGATGCGACCCTGCCCACCTCGGCGGTAGCCACGGGCGACCCCTTCAATCCGGATGTCAGCCCTGTCAAACTGGACATGCACATGGAGCTTCCCGCAAATGACTGGCGCCCCGGCATCCGCGCATCCTGGTATCAAGGCGGTGCGATGCCGGAATCGCCAAACCGGATGATCGACCTGCAAAAGATTGATCACGGTGCCATGTACGAGGGTGACAAAGGGGTTCTCGTGGCGGATTTCCGGTCCCGATTACTCTATCCACTCGGTAACAATGCCGCCCTGACCCACTACAAACCCCGCACGGAAGCATCCCTGATTCCAGAGATGGGCAATTTCCAGAAGCAATGGATCAATGCCTGCAAGGGCGACCTGAAGACCAGTTGCGACTTCGAATACAGCGGCAACATGATCGAGACCATGCTGCTGGGAATGGTGGCCTATCGCGTCGGCAGGAAGATCCAATACGACAGCGCGGCAGGCAAAGTCATCGGCGATGCGGAGGCAGACGCGCTCTTAAGCCGAAAATACCGTGACGGCTGGACGCTGCACGGGTAACCGCTCCCCCACTGGAGTGGTCCGTGATCAGCCTGTCCCGGGAGATTCGGCATGCCCGGGGCAACGACCGACATCGGCTTCGCCGCCTCCCCTGCGTACAGGGATGGCGGCCATCACACGACACCGCCCGGCGACACCAACCCTCTAAAAACCGGCCCCCTTGGTCCGGGTCTGAATCCGGCAGAGATACATGTCCGAAGTCAGATACAGGACCGATCCGTCATTGCCCCAGCCAACATTGGCGATCCTTTCACCTGTGACGATGCGGCCCAGCAACTCCCCCCCCGGTGAGATCACAAGCACTCCTCCGGGACCCGTCGCAAAGACATTGCCCAGAGCATCGACCTTCATCCCATCACCGCCACCACTCCGGATTCGATCCTGCCGGGAGGCGTCGAAAAACGGGCGTGGATCCCCAAGGCTCCCGTCCGCCTTCACTGGAAACGCACGCCAGACCGGATCGGCTCCGTCGCTGTTGGCGACATACAACGTCTTTTCATCCGGTGAAAACGCAATGCCGTTCGGACGAGACATCTCACGGGACTGCACGGTGACGGTGCCATCGGGTTGCAGGCGGTAGACGCCGCAAAAATCGATCTCACGCATCGGGTCCTTCTCCCGGGCGGGCAGTCCATAAATGGGATCCGTGAAAAAGATGTCGCCATTGCTTCGAATGGCCAGATCATTCGGGCTGTTGAATCGTTTTCCGTTCCAGCGATCGGCAAGTGTCATTTTTCCGCCGCCCGCCGTGATCACCGAGATCCGCCGGTCGCCATGTTCACAGGACACCAGGCGTCCCTTCGCGTCGAGGGCCAACCCGTTGCTGCCCGGTTCGGCACCATAATCCGCCACCCCGGTGTATCCGGAAGGTTTCAGAAACGTGGTCGCTCCCCCGC
Source organism: Verrucomicrobiota bacterium (assembly GCA_021733945.1). Lineage (GTDB taxonomy): Bacteria > Verrucomicrobiota > Verrucomicrobiia > Limisphaerales > SIBE01 > JAIPJX01. The sequence continues at coordinate 8,531 of JAIPJX010000076.1, forward strand.
CTTCCTGCCATTTGACAACGGCATTGTGGGGAATATCGGAAAACAGAACATATCCGCCAAAGCGGTTGCCCGCTTCAGGCACCCAAACCGGTCCTTCCGCCCACTCAAAACCGCCGCACAACACTTCGATCCGCGCATCCGGCGCGATCAACCGATCCAGCCCCGGATCGAAACGATCGACCCGGCCAATGGTCGGGTAATTGGTGGTGTTTTGGGCGCTGACATTGCAAACCATACAAACCAGCAGAAGCGTTTTGACGAGATTGAATGTTTTCATGTTTGTTTTTTTGTCTGATGACTCATTTACCCGATCGACGGTTGACCGGCCGGAAAGCCATCGAGGTTTGAAGGGCGTACCCACACACACAACCGGAGCTGGCTTCAGGAATCAGAACCAGGCCCTGGGCGGGAATGATGTTGATCCAACAACCGACACGCGAGGGCGAGAGCGTGCGAAACCTCGTTTCGCTCGAGACCCGCTCATCCAGAGACATGACCGTTGGGTTGCCGGCCCGAAAAAAAACGCAGTCACCCGCGCCAGACATCGTGCCGCAACTGTGACCCGGCCGAGTGATGTACCACGGTTGCGAATCGTCCTGCGAATCCGGATTTAATCGCCTCCCAGTTCGCTGATTGTACAGGACAGGTTCGGCCACCAGCGTTTCACCCAGGAGAACCGGATGATGCACCTGCTCGCCATGGCCGAGCGCACCGGGTTTCCCGTTGGGGTGCGAGGCCCTCCAAAGTTCCTGCCCGGAGGGCCCATCGAACACGCGCACATGATACTGCGCATCCTTGTCCCCTGAATCCCCGGACCCGATCAACACGAGCGATTGATTGGCGTAGGCCAGGTAGAGGCTGTTGCTGTACATCGACAGGTCAATCGGCACATCCAGGATTCGTTCGCCCGTCTGAGCATCCAATGCCACAAGACGGCAGTCCACAGCCGTGATCCGTTCGAGCGGCAGTCGCCCGCTGGTTTCAGCCACGGCGCTGGCATTCAATGATTCGATAAAATAAACCCGACCATCCGCGATCGTGAGCGTTGAATTCACAATCACGCCGCGTTGGTGGCTCCAGATTGCAACCCCAGTCACCGGCTCCATGCAGAAGAACATCCTGCCAGTGACAACGGGTTGACGGCTCAAATAATCGATGTCGATCTGGTGCCGACTGGGAGCCTGACGCGAGGCTCCGGCTTGTTGCACGGTGCCGTACAGGCGACCATCACTCACTGCCACGTATCCCCAGTGTCCGCCATCAACCCCATCCGCTCCGGGATGGGCGAGTTTGCGATCCAGCCGACCCGTGGCCGCATCCAGCACCCGGCATTCGGCCAGGACGGCCAGGTAGATCTGCTCGCCATCCGTGGCGGCATACCCCGCGTCGTAGGGCATCGAGTACCGCTGGGCACCCGGCACCTTCGTCTCCCAAAGCTCGGTTCCATTGTACGCGTCCACCCCGATCACCGTGTTTTCACCCATGATGAAGAGTCGGCCCTTGGCAACCAATGGTGCAGGGGCGCGCAGATGCCGGTCCACCATGCGCCGGGGACCGGGTCCGCCGAACCATTGCAGCGCCATCTCCGCGTGAACCCACTGATCGTCCGTGCTGGCTGTGTTCCCGGTGTTCGCGTAAAGATGGGTCCATTCGCCCGCCCCGGGCAGCGCCCCACGCACGAAGGGAACCTCAAAAGGTGCCCGCCAAAGCAATCCGCCAAAGGGACGCAGCACACGTTGAATCTCCTCCCCGGACCATGCCCCGTCCCCACCCGGGTCCGTCCCTCCGAGATCGATGATCGTATTGGCAAAATAATCGGTGAACGGAAGAATGCCCCTGCCCACCCGATGCACACTCACCCGGGTACCATAGTCACCCGTGGACTGAAGCACGGAGCGAAACCGGGCGACCTGGGTCTGATCAGGATCAAGCACCACGAGCTTCAGCGAAGTCTGATCCAGCAGCCGTTGGATCAGGCTTGTATTCTTCGCCCCAAGCACCAATCCGTATCCCTGCGATCCTGCCAAAGCCCGGACGACCCGCTCGAAGTCCCCTCCCGAAACGTTGCTCCGGTGCTTCTCATCCCCCTTTCCCTGCGAAGATCCATCCGCGGCATTTAACTCAGACTCCGATGTTTCACCGATCGCGTGCAGCACCCCCCGGTCCGTGCTCACGATCAATCGTTCATCCGCGACGGCCAGGCCAGCAGCCCTGCCCTCGACACGCACCGTCCGGAGCCGTTCGCCATTGATCGCGGAAAAAAGTTCCACCTCATCCACACCTCCAACCACCAGGGTCTCTCCTGCGAGAATCAGGGAAGCCTCCCCCCTGCACGGCACACGCCAAAGCTGACAGGCATTGCGATCCGCCCCGAGTCTCTCGACCTCGGAAGCCAGCCGGTCCAGTTCAGCCACGTGCCGCGATTTCACGACTTCGGAATCGGCCTTCTTCAGCAGCGCCTGAATCCGGTTTCGGTCTTTTTGCAGGACAACCATCTTGCGGGAAACCTCCGAAAAACGAACCCGATCAATCGCACTCAAATGGGTGCCGTCCAGTAGATAGGAGCGACGGGCGGTCACCACCAGCTGTTTGCCCGTGATGCTCACCAGCCGATCTCCGGAGTCCAGGTCGCTGGCAACCAGAGTCCCATCATTCCCGCGTCCTGCCACCAGGGTGTCCCCTGCCAGCAGGGCGTAGGTCCCGCCTACTCCCGAGTATGCCTGCACGAACTTCCCGGTGCTCCGGTCCAACGCAATCGGATCGGTCCGTCCCGTGGGAACATACAGTCGGCTCGCCGAAGCCATGAGGTAACCCTGGGGCGAATGCTCCTCGAGGCGTTCCCTCCAGACGAGGCTGCCGTCCCCGGCGTCGAAACTGCAGGCATAAACCCCCTGGGACGGGTAAAGCCCGGCCAGTGCAACGACCCGGCCCTCCAACACCACCAACCCGGTGCGCACAGGCCACGCGGAAATCATCCGTCCATTGCCGGACACACGCAGTTCCTCCGGACTGCAACGCGCCCGCCAGATCAAATCGCCCTCTTCGGCATCCAGACAATAAACCCAGCCGTCATCACTCCCGGCGAACACCCGTCCCCCGTGCAACACAGGCGCATACCGCACCGGCCCGTCGGTGAAGAATGTCCAGCGCACCCTGCCTGTCGCCGCATCCAGGCAATAAACCTGATCGTCGGCGGAGGATCCGAAATAGACCGCCCCACCGCCCGCAATCGGTTGAAAAGCCTGATCATCGACCACACGCGGTTCGATCGCATCGAGCCGTTGCCAATAGCTGCCACGCGCCGGAACCGGCCAGGCGGGACGCGGCGGCTGATCCGGACGATGCGTCCAGAGAAGGTCGACACGCCCCGGCAAGTTCCCTTCCGTCGCCCCGGCACGAGCGGCGTCGCCACGATACATTGGCCAGTCGGCGGCAGACGCCGGACCCGGCCAAAGGCAAACCAGAACGCATCCGAGCATCCCGAAGCCGAAGGTGATCCCGCGATGAACGATCCACATGAAGCCAGGAGGCGAAGAAGGGTGAAACACCGAACCCGGAAGCGGCTCCCGGAGAGGTCCCGGGAGCCGCTGTGAAAAATCCGGCTAATGCTTCACCCGGACGAGTTTCATGATGCGACCATCGACGTTCCAGTCCTGAACATAGAGGTTGCCGGACTTGTCCCAATTCGAACCATGGGTTCCGCTGAACACGCCCTCGATCCAATCGGCCTGCTTGACCCCGTAATTGGCACCCTGCTTGCGGTCGGGATTGTGCCCGAGAACAGCCATGATTGTATTGGATTTATCCAGGATCACCACACGGCCGTGCAGGTCCGGCACGGAGACATAATCCCCCTGGATCGCCACCGAGGTCGGCATGCCAAGACCGGTCACAACCTCCTCGATGAACTCCCCCTCGAGACTGTAGTGGACCAGGCGCCCCTTGGGCTGGTGATTTCGATCGCAGATCAGCAATCGAGCCGGTTCATAGCGGGTGTCCAGCGTCATGCCATGGGCCGTGTTGAACTCTTTGAGACCGTTCCCCTTGGTCCCGAAATGCGACAGGTATTTGCCCGTTTTATCGAACTTGAAGATGATGTTGCTCGCGTATCCGTCGGAGAGGAAAATATCGCCATTGGGCCCCACCGTGATGGCTGTGGGATTAAATCTCTCAAGGTTCAGGCCCGACTCCTTGGGAAAGGGAAGACGCAGCACGATCTCACCGTCGCTGGCCCGGAATTTGATGCCCTCACGATTGTTGTTCCTGGCTCCGTAGATGTATTCGGTGCCGTCCTCATCCCGAATCTCCATGTCATGCAGATCCGAATGGTTCTCCCCCAGGAACGAACGAACCACGGTGCCGTCCGGAGAGAACACGACCACCCCCTTGTGCGCACTGGTGTAGATGTGCCCTTCCCGATCGATCACCACGCTTCCGTGGGTCGCTCCGAGAGCGGATTTCCCGTCCGCCGTCAACCCCCATCCCGGGACGGTGTCAAAGGTCATCATCCCACAGCCCATGCGCACGGGAGCAACAGCTCCGGACACACCCGCGGGAAGCAGCAGGCTCAACACGAGCGCGGCGCCGAAAAATCCAAAAGTTCTTTTCATGAATCGATTGTTTCTAAGTTTTGTTACCGGTGCAGTTCCTCTCCGGGTCCAGAGATCCGGGACCGGCCCACGTCGGGTGGCCGGACCTGTCGATCAAAGCGATCTCGGGCCAAGGGGTGACTGATTGTTGACGAGGCAGAGAATGCCGTCCGGACAGGCGGGAGACAAGAGACAAATTCCGCGGATTTGGGATGAAGACAGACCAGGCCCGGATCAACCCCGACTCCGGCGGCAGAACCATCCCATGGCGGATCCGTCCCGAAACCATCCCTGAACAACCTCCGGAACCAGAGTTTCCGGCGCGTCGGTCAGAACCGCATCGCAGGCGCCCTGCAGCGAAAAACCCGACCGCAGGCCTTCCAACAATTGGAACTGGAGCGGGTCGATCCTCTTGTAATAAACAACATGATCCCAACGGTGCACCACCAACCGGATTGGCTCCGGTCGGAGCATTCGCGCAATGCGGGAGCGCACCCGCGAACGTCCGCCCGGCATCGTATGGCTCGCGTCGCCGCGAAGCCCCTGATCCCGCTTGACCGAAAGGACCAGGGAATCCACAGGGTAATCGAGTGTTAGCAATTGAATATGCGGTTGCAGGCGCAACCGAATCCGCGCCGGACTTTTCCCCTTCAAATCCTCCACTCTCAGCGGAGTTCTGGCCTCCGAATCAAACGCTTCGACATGCGCCCACTCCAACCTCGCCATGTCGACGCATGGCCCCGTGCGCGGCGCTGTCAAATCGGGATGCTCCTGCAGGAACCCCTCCAAGCCTCTGCCGAGATTCCGCAGCGTGAACGAACGGGATGGACAGGCCTGTAGATAAGCCTCCGCGAGGGTCAGGAATTTGCGATCCCCCAGAATCGCCCGTAGACCGGGATAATCCTCGCTCAGACAATCCACCAAACGAAACCAATACTGGCGATTGTAGATCTCCAATCGTTCGAAGGACGTCAATCGTTTGTTCGGTTTGATGAACTCCCCTGCCACCACCTTCATCGACCGTCCGTCTTCCGTTTGCCCCTGCATTCGTTCGCGGGAAGTGAGCGGTCGCATCACCGCTTCCGCCATCTGACGTTGCAGTTCGCGCAACGACGGTTTCGATGACTCCTCAGACACGGGCAACCTCTCGTCCGGGTTGAATGAATCGTTTCGCTTTGAGCGCCTCCCGATGCACCTCCTTGAAGGAGGGAATCTGCGCGTCCCATTCCAGGAGCGTCGCCGTGGGACCAGCCAGAGCGGTGGCCCGCGCGTACAGCTTCCAAACCGGATCAATCACCGGATGATCGTGCGTATCGAGAATGTATTTCCGATACTGGCTGTGTCCCGCGATGTGAATCTGAGCCACCCGCTCGATCGGCACTCCATTGAGATAATCCACAGGATCGAAATCGTGATTCCTGGAGGATACATAAATGTTGTTTACGTCGAGCAGTATGCCGCAATCCGCCCGTTCCACCACTTCCGTAAGAAACTCCCACTCGCTCATCTCCGAAGCATGAAACTCGGCGTAGCTGCTCACATTCTCGACGGCAATCGGCACCTCGAGAAAATCCTGAGCCTGACGAATCTTGCGCGCGGTTGTCTTGGCCGCCGCAACCGTGTACGGCATCGGCAGGAGATCGTGTGTGTACCGTCCATCCACACTGCCCCAGCAGAGGTGATCCGAGAGCCACGGCGTTCCGGTCCGTTTGACCAGCCGTTTAAGCCGCTTGAGGTGCTCGCGATTCAGAGGTGCCGCAGACCCGAAATACATTGAGACCCCATGCTGCACCACACGGTATTGCTCAAGGATTCGATCCAGCACCTCCAGCGGTCGCCCGCCATCGACCATAAAATTCTCGGAAATGATCTCAAACCAGTCCACAACGGGTTTGCGGCAAAGAATGTGCCCGTAGTGTGCCACCCTCAGACCAATCCCGATGCCGTAGTCGGTAAACCCATTGAATCGATTCGCTGGCATAATTCATTGTTCCGTCCGTTTGGCCACCATCAGAACTTATCACCCTAAAGTCAAACATCGGCTGTTCGCCCCGCATTCGTCCACACGACTCCCCTTGAATTCAAAGCTCCAGGAAGGATGGGCACCCACCGTTCACGGGACAAATCGGAGTGAAAACAGATCCGCATCCTTCAACTCAATCCGAAGACGCACCGGCCGCCCAGCCAACCCACCCACATCACTCCCCCCCGTCCAGCCAACCACACGCTCAATCTCGTCCCCGATCACCTCCACACATTCCCCGAGGCCGAACCCGGGAATCGCCGTGCCGGCCGTGTCCTGGACCTCAACCCGTATGCCACCGGCTGCGGATGTCGAATGATTGATCGCCAACCGCCTCCCCTCGAAGACCAGGGGCGGTGTCAACAATTCGCCCCCGGTGTAGGGTCCCTGAACCGAGGCAAACCCGTCCAGACGCAGCGTGTATCTCTGAATATGGGAACTGGCGTAACCGACATTATGATTCACATACACGGAAAGTTCCTCAGGACCGGTTTGCAGAAAGCCGTGGGCGGCGTAATTGGCACGCGACGTCCAGTTCTTCAGATCCAGCCCCGGCCGTATGAACGCCTCCATAAATGTCCTCGGAAAATCCGCCCCGCCCCGGGTCGAACTCAGAATGATGTCCGCGCAGTCGTTCCGGAAATCAAATCCCCGTGCAGTCCCGATCGCGGCGGTCCGTTCATCGGACAACACCTTGCGCCCAGGCAAAAAACGGGTCGGCATGCCCAGGTAAATTTGGGGTGCCCTGAAATAGGGCGAAGTCTGATTGGTGTACAGATGCTCCATGGGTTGATCGCCCACCTCCATCATCACTGGATCCGTCCAGTGCACAAAATCCGCGGACGAGGTTCGGCTGATCCAGCGGACGCCGTTCTCAAAGATCCGGAAATAGCAGACGTAGCGTTGCTCACTTTCCGACCAGAACGACACATTCTGAGAATCAAACGCTCCCTGGGTGATCACAGGGTCGGCCTGAAGATCGCGCCAATGGATGCCATCCGGCGAGACCAACGCCACCAATCCCGGCTTCCCGGTACCCCCCAGCGCCTTGAACCGTTCTGATTCCTTCACATCAGGGTTCGTATCCAGGAACGGAGAAAAATTGTGACAGGCCCGATGACGCGCAAGAATCACGTTGTTGTCCATTCGCCCGCGAACCTCAAACAAACGCAGCGCCGGTTTGGTCCACTGAATGCCATCGCGACTCTCGGCATAACAGGTCACCTCCGTGTCCAAATCGTGTCTGGCCTCCGGCATTCCCCGGTAGTACATCCGGAACTTCCCGCCATCGTGCAGCACCGTGAAATAACCGCTGTACACACCCTCCCACGGTTCCCCCAGACGAAGCACCGTTTCCCGCGGTTGCGGGGCATGCAACACCTGCCGGGCATTCATCAACCGGTCCACCAGGTAACCATCCACAAACAGCTCCCTGCGGCTTCCAATCTGCAACGGCTCGGCAGCAGATGCGGTGAGCACCACCATGCACAGCACCGTCAAAACAGCAGACATCCCAAGCGACTCAAAAAAACTGATGAAACGACCCCTCAGAAGGTCTGGAGGCGCACCGGCACACCCCTTCCATCTGACAACCGGAGAGACAAAAGATGAGAACATCCGCAAACACTAACAACCTCTCCCATTCCAATCAAGAAGACCTCGGGCAAGGCCGTCACAGCATCCCAACCGTGATCTCAAAAAACCGTTGCGAGATCGAATCGTTCCACTAATCTGCCTGTGCGCGCAATCGTCCGACTGAAAAGACCGACATGACAACCCCGAACCCGCACCCCCTTGACCCCCTTCACGGAATCACTCTCGAGAACATCGTGAACCAACTGGTGCAGCGGCACGGTTGGAGCGAGATGGGTCGCCGCGTCCCGATTCGGTGTTTCCAACTCAACCCGACCCTGAAATCGAGCCTGACGTTCCTGAGAAAAACACCCTGGGCACGCCAGAAAGTCGAGGACTGGTTCATCTCCGAGATTCCCGTTGAATAACGGAGGCAGGCCAGATCGTCTTTCTCCCGTCGATCGACCATGGATTTCTCACTCTTCTTTCCGCGCCACGCCAGGAATCAGGAACAGGTACTGTCGATCGGAGACCAGACCGTGCCCTTGCAGCTGGTGCGCAACCCCCGCGCGCGCCGTTACATTCTGAGACTTCTCCCCGGGGGAACGGCACGCGTGACCATCCCCCGGGGCGGTTCCGCAGAAGAAGCCACACGGTTCGCCCTCAGGCACACCGACTGGCTGCAGAAACAACTGCTGCGACTGTCTCAACCGCGCGCCGAACGCAACTCCTGGAAGCATGGCGATCTGATTGATTACCGCGGCAACTCCGTCGCCCTGGATATCACGGTTACCGATGCCATCAGCCATGTACGGTTCGGCGATCAATCCATTCCGGTCCCGGAAACCCAAACCGATCTGCGCCCCTTCATCGAACGGCACTTGAGAAAACTCGCGTCCAGGGAACTGCCCGCACGTGCCCTGGAACTGGCAACGCAGCACGGCCTTGTGTTCAGCAAGGTCACCGTGCGCAACCAAAGGACCCGCTGGGGGTCCTGTTCGGTCAAGGGGGCCATCTCCCTGAACTGGCGCCTGGTGCAGACGCCGGAATCAGTCAGGGATTACATCATCCTGCACGAATTGGCGCACCTTCGGCAAATGAACCATTCCACGCGGTTCTGGCGTGAGGTCGCCCGGATTTGTCCGGACTACGAAGCCGCGGAACACTGGTTGAAACGCAACTCCAGGATCCTGCGTTGACCGCGACCGCCTGCCGGAAATAGGGTAACCCCTGTTGCCAGAATCCTCATGAACGCCAATCTCCAGCTCGAAACCGAACGCCTCACCCGATCGTGGATGCAGTATGACGAAACCATGCTCGGAGGCTATTTGGTGGCCGGAGTCGAAGATCCACGAACCAATCTGCAAAGTGTGCTGACACGGAACTACCTCATCACCGCATTGTGCGGAGCGAAATACTCCGAACTGCTCGATCAGGAGTTTCGTTTCGCACTGGCCATGACCTGGCTGCTCAAACTACTCCCCCCCACGGGCGACGAGGACGATCTGGCGACCGTTCGACACGCACTCAAACATCGTTGCGACAACGCCGAGGACATTCCGATACCGGTAATCATTCAGGACACCTATGCCGCGCTCCCCCTCCAATTAAACGGGATCCAGGTTCCCAATTACATCGAGGAGTTTCTGACAGCCAAACCACCCGCAACTGGAATGACGCCGCCGGTCCTCGGCACATTCGAACGGCTCTGGAACGGGCTGCTGGCATCGGAATCCCCTCGGATCCTGTCCCTTCTCGAACCCGCCTGCGGATCAGCCAACGATTACCGGTCCTTCCATGGTTTCGGTCTCGCCCGCCTTCTCGACTATTCGGGATTCGACCTCTGTGAAAAGAACGTGCTCAACGCCCGGTCTCGCTTTCCGGAAATCCGGTTCGAAACCGGGAACGCCTTCGAAATCCAGGCGGCGGACAAACAGTTTGATCACTGCATCGTCCACGATCTGTTTGAACACCTCTCGATCGAAGGCATGGAGAAGGCAGTCTCGGAAATCTGCAGGGTCACCAAAACGGGAATCTGCATCCATTTTTTCCAAATGGACGAAACTGCCGATCACCTGGTCCGACCGGTCGACGACTACCACTGGAACAAACTGAGCATGGCGCGCACCAAGGCCCTCTTCGAACCCCACGCATCGGCCGTTCGGGTCGTTCATCTCGACACCTTGGCACGGCTTGAGTTCAACTCGGGGCCGACGCACAATCCGGACGCTTACACCTTCACCGTTTCCTTATGAGCGCAACTTTCAAAATAGGGCTCACCCGCGATTTCCTCAATCCAGACGGTCAGCTCGGTTATGGGGACATCGGACTTGAATTGCTCAATCAGCACCCCGGAGTCTCCTGGGATTTTCTCGCGGAAAACACCCCTGAGTTGCGCCCGGATCAGATCCGTGACTACGACGCCCTGCTGGTTCTCTCGCCGAGGGTGTCCGCCTCGACCCTAAACGGATCCGACCGTCTGAAAGTCATTGCGCGCTTCGGCGTCGGCTACGATTCTGTGGATGTCGCGGCCTGTACCCGCAATGGCGTATTGCTCACCATCACTCCGGACGGGGTACGCCGGCCCGTCGCTGTCTCCGCCATCACCCTGCTCCTGGCACTCAGTCACAAACTGCTGATCAAGGACCGCCTCACCCGGGAGGGGCGGTGGCATGAACGGCTCCAGCACATGGGCCAGGGCGTCACCGGCCGCACCCTTGGCCTCATCGGTCTTGGGAACATCGGACGCGAAATCGCACGGCTCGCCGCACCCTTTGGGATGACGACGCTTGGGTATGATCCGCACGTACCGGCGGACGCTCTGGCAGGGCTCACCGTCGAACGAGTCGATCTCGAAGGATTGCTGACCCGGTCCGACTACGTCATCGTGTGCTGCGCGTTGGTGCCGGAAACCCGGCACTTGATCCGGGAATCCAGCCTTGGACTGATGAAACCCGGGGCATGCCTGATCAATGTGGCGCGGGGCGGCGTGGTGAACCAGACCGACCTGACGATCGCCCTGCAAACAGGCCGCCTCGGAGCCGCCGCACTGGATGTTTTTGAAACCGAACCAGTCGCCCCGGACGATCCGATTTTGAAACTCGACAACGTCATCGTGACTCCGCACGCCGTTTGCTGGACCGATGAAATGTTTCTCGGCACTGGAAGAAACGCCTGCCAGAGCCTCCTCGATGTGGCGGACGGACGGTGTCCGAAGCACCTTGTCAATCGCGAGGTGCTCGGCCAACCACAGCTCCGGGTGCCGCTCTCGGCAGCCTGAGCAGCCCGGTCATCGGAACACCTGCAGTGTTCCCCCGTCCCCGACTCAATGGAGCGCGGCCCGGATCGGAAGGCCTTCGACGATCCGGCCCTCAGCCGTATTGAGTTCGGCGAGCCGTGCATACACCTTGGGTTCCTCGAAATACTCCAGGGCCATCTTTACAAAGATGTGGCCGTGGCGGGCTTCGGACACCCACAGGCGGTGATAAAACTCCTTGAGATCGGGATCCTCCTCAAGCCCCTGCGAGACGAGCCGGAACCGCTCGGCCCCACGGCATTCAATGATCGAGGCCAGGAGGAGCCGATCGAAGAATCGGTTGACCGGGTCGGTACGACACAGATCCAGCAGCGCCTTGATGTAGGGATCCGAGGGGATCTCCCGGGCCAGGGCAATCCCCCTCCGGGCCATGTGCTGATAGACCTGCTGAAAATGCTCCAGCTCCTCGATCCCTGTTGCAATCAACTCGGGAATGATCTCAACCCGGTCCGGATACTTGGCGACGAAACTCAGGGCCATCGCCGAAGCTTTGCGCTCGCAATCGGCGTGATCCTGAAGAAACGCACTCAAGTCCGACAAAACCGCTCGGGTCCATTCGGGAGGCGTGGCGGATGTTAATTCCAGCGAATATTTCATCGATTTGGCTCCGCATGCCCCCGGATCCCGGGCGACCGCTCAGTTGTTCCTTCGGTCGGTGGAGCGAACCTTGATCCATGCATAATCAGGATTGTTGGGCGATGTGAAATTGAACGAATTGAATGGAACGTAGCGCAGAAACAGAATTCTGTAAATCATTCTGCGTTCGTGGGATTGATTGTTCCAACACGGACAGTCCCGTCTGAACGAACAGAAATCTTGCTTAACAGCCGCGCGACTGCTACGAAATGAGTCTCATGCTCTCTCGATCCTGATCACCGACAGTGGAGCTCAGAAGCAGATCCTTTACTGCCCTGGCTTCCACGCGCATTACAAGGAATTCGACAGCGATTTTTGGTGGAATTATTCCGGCGGAACACGCCGGGTTACCAGTTACTCCTGGATCATTGAGAGACCGAGCGTGCCTCCGCTGGCTCCAGGCCGCAAACTGCTCACCCGACTGACCGAAGTGACCAACGTTGCCGAAACCGAGCTCGTGGCCGATTGCGTTATCTCCGAGGTACCTGACACCAACAATTTCACGAGAATTGCCAGCACCAGCGGCCGCGTCGATTTTCACACCACGAGTCATCTCAACGGACAAAGGCCGGCGGGGGGCAACATTCTCTTCACGGATCTTCACGTCAACTGGCGGAATTTCCAGCAAATGCAGCTTCGAACCCGGGCGGGAATTCGTCCGGGTTTCTGGTTCTGAACGGACCGCATCGCCGACAGCCCCCCTCCTCGGCACGTTTCATGACGCTTGTCTTTTGCCCAGGGAGCACGCTACTCTGGGGCTCATCCAATTCGTAAATTTATGAACCTGCAAACCATGCTTCGCTTCCTTACCCTGTCGGTCTTTCTCCTGGCAGGCATCGCCAAAGGTGCCGAAACCGCCCCCATCCGAGCCCTCATGATTGCCGGCGGCTGCTGCCACGACTACGACGCACAAACCACGATCGTGAGTGAAGGCATTTCATCCCGCGCGAACGTTGCATGGACCATTGTGCACGAAGGGGGCGACTCGCGGGATCACAAGGTCAGCATTTACTCCAATCCGAACTGGGCGGATGGGTATGACGTTGTTGTTCACAACGAATGTTTCGGCGCGGTCGCCGACATCCCGTTTGTCGAGACCATCGCGGCCGCACACGCAGCGGGCGTTCCCGCCGTCATGCTCCATTGCTCGACTCACAGCTACCGAACCGCGAAGACCGATGCCTGGCGCGACACCCTTGGGATGGCCTCGTACAGCCACGAAAAACGCAGGGACTTGAACGTGATCAATCTGCGCCCCGAACATCCGGTCATGCACGGATTCCCCTCCGACTGGCTGAATCCGGACGACGAACTGTATAAGAACGAGAAGATCGGCCCCAATCTGATTCCCCTGGCACAAGCCTATGGTCAGGACACCCGGCGCGACCATGTCTGTGTCTGGCTCAACACCCACGGCCAGGGCAGGGTGTTCGCCACAACCCTGGGCCATCAAAACTCCACGATGCGGGATCCGATCTACCTGGATCTGATCACCCGGGGGCTTCTCTGGACCGTTGGAAAACTCCAGGCCAACGGCGAACCCGCTTCCGGTTACGAAGCCACCCCCAAACCGAGGTTCGCCCTGAAAAACGGCGACAGGGTGGTGTTTTATGGCGACAGCATCACGGATCAACGTTTGTACACCACGTTTGCCGAGACCTATGTGGTGACACGGTTCCCTGACCTGGACATCGATTTTACACACTCCGGCTGGGGCGGGGACCGGGTCACCGGCGGCGGGGGTGGCCACATCGACACCCGGCTGGAACGTGATGTCTTCCCCTACCATCCCACAGTGATGACCATCATGCTTGGGATGAACGATGCGTCCTATCGCCCGTTCGATCAGGGCATTTTCGACACCTATCGCGACGGCTACCGGCATATCGTCCACCGCGTGAAAAAGGAGCTTCCCGGCGTGCGCCTGACCCTGCTCCAGCCCTCCCCCTTCGATGACGTTTGCCAGCCCCCCCGGTTTGAGGGCGGTTACAACCGCGTCCTGCTCCGATACAGCGATTTCGTCCAGGAACTCGCCACCCGTGAAAAGACCGGACTCGCCGATCTCAACCATACCCTGGTCGCCGTGCTTGAAAAGGCCGTCGCCACGGATCCGGATCTCGCCAAGAGAATCATTCCAGACCGCGTTCACCCGGGACCGGCCGGGCACCTCATCATGGCCGAGCACCTGCTCAAATCGTGGAACGCGCCCGCAACGGTGAGCGCTGTCGAGATCGACGCACGCAAGAAATCGGTTCTCCGCTCCGAAGCCACCACGGTGACCGGTCTGACAGTCGGCCCCTCGATCTCCTGGACCCAGCACGACCAGGCCCTCCCCTTCCCTCTGGACCGATCCGATGCCGTCATGGCGCTCACGCTGCAATCGTCGGATTTCGACCAGGCACTCAATCAGCAAACGCTCAAGGTGACCGGTCTTTCCGCCAGCCAATACGCCTTGCGGATCGACGACAAGCAGGTCGGCGTATTCGACCCGGGCGCCCTGGCTTCAGGAATCAATCTCGCGGCACTGCCAACCCCCATGGTCGAACAGGCCGCCCGGGTGCATGCGTTGACCCTGGAACATAACAACCTCCACTTCAAACGGTGGCGCAATGTTCAGGTGCCCCTCGCCGACATTAAAGCGCCCAGTGTCAAAACCAGTCTCCAGCACCTCATGAAGGCACTGGACGAGGAAGAATCACGCATCATCGACCGGCAACGAGAAGCCGCCAAACCGATCGCCCGCAGGTTCGAACTGAAGGCGCAGTGAACGTCAACCGGGGTGTCTGCCCTCAGGAGTCCCCCCCACAAAGCCGCCGAACCGGATTGCGATGCAACAAACGATCCGGTCACCGGGGCGAAACAGTAGATTGAAACCGCTGAGAAACAGGGTAGCCTGAAGACATTCTATGGCAGAAACGACGAAAACCGAAAAACCCGGACGAAAAAAACTCATCTTTGTGGTGCTCGGACTGGTTGCCGTGCTTGGCGGAGGCGGAGGCTGGTTCTTTATGAAACGCCAGAGCGCGAGCCATGCCGAAGGCGGCGCATCCGCCGAACCAGAACCAAAGATCGAACCGATCCCGTTTGTCCCTAAACCCGACGAAGAGCTGCTGAAGGCACTGCGCACCCAAGCCCCCCCGCCGTCGGATCGAAAACTCGCCAAGGGAGAAATCCCGGGAGACATCGTGGTTCCGCTGACCCGCGTCCCGGTCGCCTACAAACCCCGGAGGGTGGATACGGTGGATCACGACAAGATCGTAGTAGCCGACCTGACACGCTACCCGGAAAATATCAGCGAAGAGGCAACCCCGGCCAGGATCGTGATCAATCTGGCCGAATCCAACGACAACGCGGTACTCGTCCTTGAGATCGGGATGCGAGTCTCGAACACCCGGGCAATCCAGCAAATCAACGAGCGCAACGCGTTGATTTTCGACAAGATCAACACAATCGCAGGCAAGAAGACACAATGGGAGGCCAACCAGAGCAATTTCAAGAAGAAACTCAAGACCGAACTCAAGCTTGCCATCAACGCCATTCTAGGCACACAGGCCGTTTCCGAACTTGTGTTTTACCGCTACCGACTCGACTAGGACCCTCTATTACCGGACTTCCCCGTTCAGGAAATCCCGAAGCCCCGGCAGGTCGTCCGCGTTGATGAGGTCCACGTGCGCCCGGGCCAGTTCCCTCCAAAACACGACGAGGTCGGGCGTGTTCCAGAACCGAACCCGCCTGCCCTCCCGGTGCGCCTGCCGGACAATGCTGTCGAGCTGGTTTCGTTCGCTCACCGGAAGCGGCCCCTCCCCCCGCCAGGAGAACAGATCACTCCAATTGTTGCTGATCAGCGGGATCAACCCGCTTGAAGCGTCGCCTCCCAAATCCCCGATGCGCCCATCCACCGCCGCAAAGCGGTTTGTCTCACCAGCCATCAGGGTGCGAGGCCGATTGCCGGAAATGATGACGGTCACCGCCCTTTCGATCCTTTCGCCGTTCTCGAAAGAGGTCAGGACCTCGGGATACCGGGCCAGCACACCGCGAAGCACCGTGTAGGTCGGCTCCGCCCCGGACTTGATGTCAATCAGCAGCGTGACGGTCGGCCCACCCGCGTACACCCGCCCTCCGTTTTTCTGCGCCTGTTCGCGCAGAGGGTCCAGGTAAAGACGCTCCAGCGTTCGGTCTGCAGACACCTGATTCCGGTCGTGAGCGACCAGGAGCTGTCCCTCCACCAAATGCACATCCGCCTCCACGCTGCAAAAACCGTTCTGCAGAGCATCCAGAAGAGGCCGCGCGTGTTCATAATCGTTGTGCGCATGCGCCTGTGGCAACGGACGCGCAGCAACGCCCGAGTCAGCCCCGAACGAGGCGGAACCCAGCCAGAGAAAAACCGCAAGCGACGAGAAACGGACGAGGAATCTGGTTTTCATATGATTGATCGGACAATGGAGCGCTAGGGCATCCCGGTCATCCTTAAGCCACGCGGGGTCGTTCATCAAGAACGGAGTGACGCTCCCCCAACAAGGGGGTGCAAGAATTCTTCGAACCGTTGCTTCCATTGGCTTGTTTGGAAAAAGTATCTGACCTCCAAGCACCACGTCGGTTGAAGATCTGAAAAGGTGGCACGAACCGCACTGCCATTCGCGCGAACCGTCCCGGTGAGCGGTCAGGG
>JAIPJX010000077.1 GCA_021733945.1 Verrucomicrobiota bacterium
GGGGCCGGTTGCAGCGTGATGGCCACGGGTACATTGGCGGAAGGAACCGTACCAAGCAGCTCCACCTCCGCGACCTGGAAGCAGCAATCGTTGAGCTCCTGGGTATCGTAGACGGTCCAGCGATAATGTTTGTACGCAGTCTCGTTCTCGAAACTGAAGGCCCGGGTCTCAAAGCGGCTTTCAAAGGGAGGAATCTCGTCGACGTAAAAGATCTCCACCCATTCGCCCGACTCAAAGTCTGCAATCGTGTCGTCGTTGGATCCTTCGAGCAGGATCGACCACGGATCGCGCTCCGGTGCATCGTTGGCCGACTGGACCGTCATTCCGGTGACGATCGAGGTGCCCGCAGCAGGAGTCACCACGAACCCCGAAGGAGCCTCCCCGTCCTTGCTGTCGAAGTTCAGGTACTTGGTCGCGGATTGGTTGTCGATGACATTGGCAACGCGTTCAGCGGCGGGGCTGTTCGACGAGGAAGGAATGATCGCATCGCCGGGACGGGTGACATCCTGTTGGGCGAATACGGTGGTGATCAGCCCAGCGGCGATCGCAGACAGTTTTAGTGATAATTTCATTTCTCAATGGATCGAATTCTTGGTTTGGCTGTTACTCAATTCTTCCTGAGCCGATAGTATTTATTTCCGCCGACCGCTGTGTCCAAGACGAAGGTTCTGGATTCCCCCTGGGTCACGATCTGGGTGTCCGGAACGGTTGTCCAACCGGAGGTACCGAGGGACGTGTTCGATTCCAGGACAACAACCCCGACCGTGTTTGACCACGAGACTTCGACCTTGCCCGCACCCACGGACTTTGCCGAAAGTCGAATCCCAGAGCCCCCGGCAGCCGGGGCTTCATCATCCGTCAACTCAAGCCGTTCATCGATCGTTCCGTCCCCGTCCCAGTCGACCGTCAGTTCAAGCGTGTCCGCCTCGCCCTGCCAGGTGCCGTAGTTCAAAGCAGCCAGATCCTTGGGTTCCAACTCGATTTCGTCGTGGTAGAACTCCTGTTCGGAGTCGTCATCGTAACGCACCACCGACAGGTCATAAAAGGCGGACTGCGAATTGCCGGAGCTCGACAGGGTCAGAGTTCCCTTCGTCCGGTCCAATTGGATGTTCATGGTCGCCCCCGGATCGGTTTCGACACCGGCAACGGTGAACTCGAAATCAGCACCCGGAGCCGCAAACCCGAGCGTGATATCGGGCGACTCGGACCCGGTGGTGGTGTAGGAAACCGCACTGCCATCGGGTTCAAACTCCAGAACGTCGCTCTCTCCGGCCTCCAGGAAGATGTCCTCGACAGCAATGTCAAATCCACTGCCGATCAGGGTAACGGCCGTCTCGGTGACGTTTGTCAACACGGAACCGTCCAGCGTCAGTTTAAACTTCTGATCCGCGGGAACGAAGAAAACCGGAGCGGGTGTATCCTCCCAAAGCTCGGAACCCGATTTTGCGTACCGATGGCTTATGTCCGGAATTTCCTGGAGGAACACTCCGTCCACGAAGCCGTAGCGCCGGCCCACCGCATCGGTGATCAGGAGCCGGACGCCATTGCCGTCGACATAGATTTCGCTGAACCGTTGTCCCCCACCCACGGTGGCGAGGCCAACGCTACCCTCGCGTGCTGTTTCCTCGCAAAAGGAACATTCCTGAACCAGCATGCGTGGGCTGGAGGGAACGATTTCCAAAGTCTTGGTGTTCGCATCACCAAACCACGGCTTCTCCTCCACACCGGGGTTGATCGACAGGCCCAGCTCCCAGGTGTTCCGGGTTTTATCCACAATCAGGCGGCGGGTCTTGCCGGGATGGTTGTTGTCGTACACCAGGACGTTGTAGATGTCGTTGCCCATGTATTCGACGGCATACGGCGTGACGGCATGACCGCCTCCCACACCGGGAGGTGCATACACGCCGATGGTGTAGCTCTCGGAGGCGCCCGGCTTCAAGCCCGAGATCAAGCGGTCCAGAATCTCCACCGGCGTTCCCTTGATGATGGCTTTGTCCGCTGGGCTTGTCGCCTGTGTCACGAACCAGTACCCGATTTCACTCTGCAACTGTGGGTTGCCCTCGATCTTGAGGGTGGAGACCGACTGCGTGCCAAAGACGCCGGGATCGACCTGTTTGTTGTAGATCAGAACACTCAGGACAGCCATTCCTTCACAATGTCCGCCGTCCATTCCAGCAGATTGTTTTTCCATCCATTTGTTGGCGGGCGGCGTGAGCACGACTTTGTTTCCGTCCAGCCGCGCCACCACGCGATCGCCAAACATCCGGCGCATCTCGGCAGGAGTCAGGTTCACTGCCTGCCCCGATTGCAGGGCATTGCCGTAATTCGCAAACGCAAACCCATCCTTCTCCGGACGAAAACCGGAATCCGCAACCAACCCCGGCGAAACGGTCTTTGCCCGGACGTTCACCGCAACGACGGCGCTGTCCATGAAGCCCGAAGGATCCGTGACACGCACCATGTAGTATCCCGTGTCACTCGCATTCGCCGCGGAAATCGTGAGCGTCGAGCCCGTCGCTCCGGACAGCACGGTCGAGGGTGCCACGCCCGCGGTCGTCCCGAAGTACCACTGATAGGTCAGAGGGGACTGCCCCTTTGCCTGAACCTCCAGGGTAAGGGAACTGCCCTCCGTGACCGTCGTTGCCACGGGCTGCTGGTTGACCGCCAGCGGGGTTGCGGGTGTGGTTCGGATAAGTTCCAACTGATCCAACCAGCCGGCGTCCAGCCCCCCGGACCCGCCGTCGTCCTTCTCGTAAGCCCAACTCAACGCGTGAGTCCCCTCCGGGAGCTTCAGCTCATTCCTGGCCCAATCCACCTCGCCAGTGATCTCCCAGACAAGTTCACCGTTCCCGTAGAACCTGAGAAAATCGTACCCGTCTTCACTGGAAACCTTCCAACTGAAACGAAGCGTTGCGGGCCCCGTCACGGTCAGTCCCAGGATCGCCTTCTCGTTGTCGGCGGCCTTCGCACTCACCAGCGCGTCCACTCCGTCCACGGTGTAATCCGTCTGAAAAAGCCAGGCACCCTTGTCTTCCCAGGCAAGCCCGGAGGTGTCCATGGCCTCATCGATTTTCGACTGCGCCAGACTGGACCCGGCACCAAAGACCATCATGGCGATCAGAGCCACCCAAACCGCAAGCCATCGAACCCTCAAGCCGACATTTCCAATTCCAATCATTCTCTTCGTGTTCATGTATTCAACAGTTATTCGTTTATCCAAAACCAAACCACCAACCGTCCCAGCGACGGAAATCAGGCGCCCGCGCGGCCTGTCGGGGCTAATCCCGATCCGGCCCACGCCAGACACAGCTCCGGGGATTCTCCCGGAACGTGGGTCGGCAACCCTTCGTTGCCGACCACAAAAATACGAGGCCCGCTCTTCCCTTGAGGGACCTCTGAACCAAAAGGCACCCGCCCGTTGCCCGAGCGGATGCCTGTGTTTGAAGACCCTTGGGGTTCAATGGAAGGCCGCCCCGGTTACCCGCAGGCACCCGGGGCCGCCGTGTGCTTCTAATAATCGTCGCTCAACCGGAAATACCTTCCGGTACCTGCGTTCGCGTCAATGATGAACTTCCGGACTCCATCCTGAGTCACGATTTGATCCTCGGTGATCGGGAACCAGCCTGTCATTCCGAGGTCCGTGCTCGATTCCAGAGTGAAGAACAGATCCTCGTCGGACCAGGATATCTCGATTCTGCCGCCGATTTGAGCGGCCTTCAGACGGGGACCCGTTGCATCGGCAAGATCCGGAGATTGATCGTCCGTGAGCTCCAGGAATTCGTCGATTGTCCCGTCTCCATCCCAGTCGATCCTCAGATCAAGCGTATCCGAATCTCCCTGCCAGGTTCCGTAATCGAGGATGGCCAGGTCCTTGGGCTCCAGCTCAATCTCGTCGTGGTAGAATTCCTGTTCGCTGTCATCGTCGTAACGAACCACTGCCAGGTCGTAGTAACCGACTTCGGTGTTGCCCGAGGAGGAAAGTGTCAGAGTTCCTTTCGTCTTGTCCACCTTCAAGTGAATCGTCGCTCCGGGATCGGTTTCCACACCGGCAACCGTGAACTCGAAATCAGCGTCAGGAGCCACAAAGCCGAGCGTGAGGTCCGGAGATTCGGAAGCGCTGCTTGTGTAAGCCAGACTGGTGCCGTCCGGGCTGAACACCAGGGTGTCCACTTCTCCGGGGTCCAGGTAGATGTCTTCCACGGCAATTTCGAACCCGTCACCAATCATGGTTACGGCGGTATAGGTTTGATTGGTCGGGGAGGACACATCCAGGGACTTCGGCAAACTCAGGGTGAATTCAAACTGCTCCTGGGCCGGAACCAAAAACACCGGAGAGCGGGCATCGTTCCAAAGGTCCGCGCCCAACACAAGACGATGGCTCACATCCGGGATTTCCTGAATAAACACACCGTTGTCCCACCCGTAGCGCCTGCCCTGAGCGTCCGTGATCAGAAGATGCACCCCGTTTCCGTCCACGAAGATCTCGTTGAGTTGGAGGGGTCCCTCGGAATTCGAGAATCCGCTGCGGGCAGCCGCCGAACTCCCATCGTCGCAGAATCCGCAAATCTGCATCTGGTTGTGCCGGCTCATGGGTTCCACGAACAGGGTGCGTGTGGTGGCGTCGCCTTCGTACAGATCCGCATTGGCCTGAGGGTTGATGGACGCCGAATACTGCCAGGTGTTCTTCGTGCGGTCGATCGTCATCCGGCGGGTGCGATTGGGCCAATTGTTGTCATAGAGCAGAACGTCGTAGACATTGTTGCCCTTGTCTTCCACCGCATACGGGGTCACGGCATGCCCCCCGGTCCAATCACGCTTAAAGATGGCGATCGAGTAGGTATCCGTGGCGTCGGGCTTCAAAGCGGCGATCAGACGATCCAATATTTCAACCGGAGTTCCCGCGATCCGATCCCCTCCGGGCGAAACCACCTGAGTCGCCCACCAATACCCGATTTCCCTCTGCAACCGGGGGTTTTTTTCCAGGGTCAATCCCTGAAGCGAGTTCACTCCGAAGGTACCCGAGATTTCCAGATGTTTTGTATAGACCAACAGACTCATGTAGGACAAACCGGCGCAATGCCCTCCGTTCATGGAGTTGGAGATTTCTTCCATCCATTTCCGAGCCGGAGGCGTCAGCACGATCTCTGCTCCGTTCACTCGCGAGACCACACGATCTCCAAACATACGCCGAACCTCGGCGGGCGTGAGGTTCAGGGCTTTCTCGTTGTTGGCCAGCGTGTTTACATAATTCTCAAACGGGAAACCGTCGGTTCGGGGACGGAAACCCAGATCTGCAATGATGGTTCCGGTGGATTTGGGTTCCACCTCGATCTTCGAGATTTCGCTTTGCACGGTTCCGCCTGCAGCATCGCTGACATTCACGTAGTAAAACCCGGCGTTTTCACGGGTGATCGATGGGAACAGGAGTGTCGGTGCCGTCTGGCCAGCCACCGTGCTCCAGGCATCGGATCCGCCCTTGGTGTATTTCCACTCGACCGTGTACGGTGCCACCCCACCCAGAACGCCCAACTCCAAAGCCACCCGGTCGCCCTCGGTCACAATCAAGGGTTTGGACTGCGGTTGAAGGTTCTTGGAGATCAGCAGTTGCTGCTGCGGAACAATCTTGACCCGCGCGATCTCACTGGTGATCACCTTGCCGTTTCCATCGAAGATGACCGCATAATAGAAACCGGCGTTGGCCAGACTGGCGGAATCGATTCGAAGCGTCGCCGCGGTCTGGCCGGCCACGGTGGTCCACGGATCGGATCCGCCCTTGGTGTATTTCCACTCGAATGTGACAGGAGCCACACCGCCCTGAACCTGAAGTTCCAGGATCAGGCTGTCGCCGTCCCGAACATCCATGGCCTGGGTCTGGGGCTGGAGGTTTTTTGTGATCTGCAGTGGCTGATTGGTAACGACCGGCCTGGGGGTTACATCCACCTCGAGCACGCGGCCGCTGACAAGGGTGCCGGCGGCATCGGCAACCTGCACGGTGTAAATCCCCGAGTTCGAAGGCGTGGTTCCGTCGATCGTGAGGGCAGCCGAAGTCTTTCCGGCGAGTTGTTTCCAAGCGGGAGATCCATCGGCGTTTTTCTCACCGCTCCTGGCGAACCACCACTGATAGCTCAATGGAGCCACGCCCCCTTGCGCCTGCACGTCCAGGCTCAATCTTGCGCCCTCGGCGATGACCAGCTTCGAAGATGGTAAATCCTTCGAAATGGCCAACGGCACATCCACGGGCGGCTCGCCGCCCCCCGGAATGGTCCCCAGCAGCTCGACCTCGGCAACCTGCATGCAGCAATCATTCAACTTCTGGGTGTCGTAAACGGTCCATCGATAGTGTTTGTAAGCCGTCGCGTTTTCGAAGCTAAACGACTGTGTTTGGCCACGGGTTGCGAATGCAGGGATCTCCTCCTTATAAAAGATTTCCACCCAGGTCCCCGAGACAAAATCCGTGACGGCACCGTCGTTCGATCCCTCGAGAAGGATCGACCACGGATCGCGCTCGGGAGCGTCGTTCGCGGACTGCAGGGTCATTCCGGTGACGACAGACACACCCGCCGAAGGAGTCACCACAAACCCCGAGGCCTTTTCTCCCTTGGCATTGTCGAAGTTCAGGTATTTGGTCTCCGGTTTGTTGTCGATCACGTTGCCTACGCCCTCGCCAGCCGGACTGTTGCCGGATGAAGCAAGGACCGGATCACCCGGACGGGTGACATCCTGCTGTCCGTAGGCCGTGGAAAGGAGCGCCAATGCAACAACAAACCACTTCGCGTGGAATCTCAGTTTCTGATTCATTCTTATTTATTATGTTTTCTTGTTTTCATGCCGGCATAAGAACCGGTCCTCACCGTCTGAAATCCAGTTGGAGAGTCCTCCCCGTAACTTTGCCCGAAACAAACCCGGACTCCAGGCAACGAGGCCAGAGAAAAGGTCTCATTCCATGACAAGTCACAGAATCAGAACCGTCAGACATCGCCCTGAACGGCATCACCTGGTTCAAGGTAAAAATCTCACTTTACCGAATCAAACCGGAATACGCCAAACTCCGGCGAAAGACTATTGACCCTAGTCCCGGTTCAAAATCGCTGTCAAGCATCTAACGGGCCGACATCCGTTTGATTCTACAAAAAGAACAAATCCACGGACTGCCCGGGCAAAAAAACCATGCCACGCCCGACTCCCGGGGATCCTTCCCGACACCCCACTCCAGATCATCCAAGGGCCAACCCCGCCGACCGTGCCAACCAAACGTCTCAAAGACACACTCCAACTGTATCACCGAGACAACTGGCCAGGGAATCAAAATGCATCCGCGCCTTGACAACCGGCCGATGTTTTGGCGTCATCGGACTGAGACTCCAGTTCGACCAATCCACAGACCTGTGACATCCATGATGTCCAAGCAATCCATGTCGCAATTTATGAAGACGCACTCTACTCCCAACGAACCGGCCGGCAGCGGGGACCGCCGCAGTTTCATCAAGAAAGCGGCGACCGTGGCAGCCACGGTCACTTCAACCAACATTTTTAAAACCCCGGTCTACGGTCAAAACCAGGCTCCCTCCCCCGGCCGCGTGATCGGTGCCAACGATCGAATCCACGTCGCGTACGTCGGAGTGGGAGGCCAGGGCATGGCTCATGTGCGATCCCAGAAAAACGACGCCAAGGAAAACAACATTGTCCAGACAGCCGTCTGCGACCTGTATCAAAAGAGACTGCACACGGCCAGGGACTACATGGGCGTCAAGGAGAGCGATGCCTACGGAGACCACCGGAAAATGCTGGAACGAAAAGACATTGACGCGGTCACCGTGGCCACCGTGGACAACTGGCACGCGCAGGTGGCGATCGACGCGATGAACGCGGGCAAACATGTGTACGGCGAAAAGCCGCTCGCCCGCTACATGATGGAAGGATTCGAGATCCACGACACGGTCCGACGCACCGGCAAGGTCTTCCAGGTGGGTTCGCAGTTTTGTGCAGACCCGATGTTCCACAAGGCCGCCGAATGGATTCGGGACGGGAAACTAGGCCCGCTCGTCTGGGCTCAGGGCTCCTACACCCGCAACAACTATCCCAAGAGCGAGTGGACTTATCCGGTTGATCCGGACGCCAATGAACAGAATCTCGACTGGAAACGTTGGCTTGGAAATGCTCCCAAACTTCCGTTTACCCCGGAGCACTTCTTCAGCTGGCACAAATTCTATGCCTACAATTCGGGCATCCTGGGCAACCTGCTCCCCCACAAGTTCCTCCCCCTGATGCTCGCCACGGGCAACCCGGAGTTCCCCACGCGTGTCAGTTGCACCGGCACCCGCAAAATTTCAACGGACCGCGAGACGACCGACACAACGCACCTGCTCTCCGAGTTCCCCAGCGGACTGACCTTTCTGGTGGCCGGCAGCATCGTCAACGAACAGGGCCTTCCGGACATGATCCGGGGACTACACGCTTCGATCTACCTGGCATCGGGACAGAACCGCGTGCAGCTGAAACCCGAACGCGCGTTTTCCGAGGAACTGGAACCGGAGGAATTTGAAAGCCCGCTCCCCGTGGCCAGCCTCGCACGACTTGAAAAGAACTGGTTCGACTGCATTCGCACCGGAGACACCCCGCTGGCGAACATTGACCTCGCGATCAAATCCCATGTCGTCCTGTGCATGGCCGAGATGGCCGAACGCCTCAGCCTGACCCTGTTGTTCAACGAAAAAACCCGAAAGCTCAGCACCGGAGACGGACGCCCCGTCGATCCCATCTCCTATGACAGCGTGGTTCCGATGACGGCCTAGCCGCCCGGCCACGGCCTTGAATTGAACCAAGCAAAAGGTGGGGCGAATCGTCTTGATGGACGGTTCCATCGAGTCACGATTCGTCGTGCCGCTGGACGCGGCACCTGTCGGTCGCAGCGCGACCGGCTCCACCACCGACTCCACCCTCTTCCCCACGCATCGATCTGTCGCATCGCTTCCGAAGAACGACGATGTTTTGGAGTGCGGCGGCAAAGCGTCGACGCCGCTTTGGTCGTCCCCCAAGGGGCAAACCCACCCACTCCCCATCAGGATCCCAATCCGCTCTCCTGCAAGGCGCGAGGAACCTCGGAATCCTCAATGCGGACATCTGCGTCCCTAAAACTATTGGCAGCGCACTTCGCCCTACCTTCCCGGGTCTTAAAAGAACACCCGCCCCATTCTCTCCTCAAACACATGGAGAACAAAAACAAACGCCCGTCACGGGAGTCCCCGCGCCGGGCGTTTGCGCAAAACTTTCAGTTATCCGGAAATATCGTAGCAATAGAGGTGTTCCTGATCCCGAAGATAGAGTTTCCCTCCGCTGATTACCGGGTGAGTCCACACCTTGCCCCGGGAACTCCGGTTCTTGGATTGCGGCTCCAGGAGGAACCGGCCCTTCTCATTCCAACCCTTGGGTGAAGCCTCCACCAATACGACGGCCCCGGTTTCTTCATCCAGGCAGTACAGCATGCCGTCGGCACAGGTCACCGCGCCCTTGCCCAGTTTCTTACGTTCGCTCCAGACCTCTTCGCCGGTTTTAAAATCCTGACACAACCAGCCCACTCCGTCCGAATAACCGTAAAGATGGTCTCCCACGAGAACCACACCGCCGTGATGATTCTTCATCAGCCGGTTGTTATAAACCTCCTCGACCTTGTTGCCGGCACCGATCTTGAGCAGTTTGCAGCCTGCCCCGTAGCCGGCGGTCACATAGACGTAGCCATCCTGAAATATGGGAGTCGGAATCACCGCCGTTCGCCCGGGAAAGTCGGTGGTCCACAGCAGACTGCCGTCGGCTGCCGACACACCCGACACCTTTTTCTCGGTGTGTTTTATATACTGCCGGGTTCCGTTCGGCTCCGCCACGATGATGGATGAGTAGTGGGCATCCTCGGTAAGATCCTTGGACTGCCATACCAGTTCACCCGTCGCCTTGTTCAGCGAAATGAGCGTTCCCTTCGACCCGCCCGGCGTGCACACCACGTGATCCCCGTCGATCAACACAGACTCGGTGTATCCCCAACCGGGCACTTTGCCACCAAACTCGTCCATGGCCCGCTTCCAAACCACCCTGCCATCCTTGACATCCGCACACACCAGAGTGCCCCGACCGGTCAGCGCATACACCCGGTCGCCATCCACCGAGGGCGTCCCCCGGGGGCCATCGCCCCATCCGTTGGTGAGCAGATCGCCAACCTCAACCGACCAAAGCAGCTTGCCCGACCCGGCATCGACGGCAATCAGCAGCTCCGACTTGTCGCGGGCACCCAGCGTGTAGAGTTTGCCGTCCACAATCGCCGGCCCGGAATAGCCCAGGCCCGCATCCTGAGACACCCAGAGCTGACGGGGTCCATCGGCAGGCCACGATTTTAAGAGCCCCGTCTCGTGAGAGACATCGGCCCGATCGGGTCCGCGCCATCCGGGCCAGTCTGCCGCTCCGGTTCCAAATTGAATACAGAAGGAAGCGCCCAGGACGGCCGTTCCCACCCATCTCGACATCGACGTTTGCATAATCATTTTCAATCCAAGATTTATTCGCACCGCCCAAACCGAAGGGCGATGCCACAGTCCATCGGGGAGTCTGGTCTCCTCCAATCCCTTCCATAATCCAACCACAATTCAGAACAAATTGAAGCCAAATGAATTCATTTTTTCAGGCCGGCTCCACAAATCCGCTCCCGACTCAACGCCTGGTGCGCACATCCTTCAGAAAGACCACATGATTATCCAAGAACAAACGATTGCGCCCCCCCGCGTGGACCGCCTTTCCGAGAATCTCCTCGGGGACGGAGGGAATGGTTTCCGGGAAATACGGATCCACCGCAAACTCCACTTCGGACGGCCCCGAAGGCGAGCCTACAATTGGATTGTTCGCCTCACGCAATCCGCTCAGGAGTTCGGTCTCGGTTTTCCCCCAGAAATTATCCAAGGGAACTTCGGGCACCACCTGATCAAACCGCCACATCCAGTAGGTGGCCACCGGCGCGTTTGTTTCCACGGAGACAGCCTGAACCGTCTGCACCACCTTGAACAAGGGCGAGGACCGGATGGCCGGACATACCCACACATCAAACCCACCGGCGTAGTCTTCCACCACCGCCCCCGCCCAACCGGAACGGGGATCGGACCGCGGCCAGCTGTCCCAGGGCCGGTATCCTCCCGGCAGACTCTGTTTGAGATCCCGACGATCCGGGAACCGTCCCTCGTGATCGTCCACATACAGGGTCCAGGCCAAGCCAATCTGCCGAAGATTCGAAACACAGGCCACCTGGCGCGCCTTGGCTTTCGCCTTGCTCAAAGCCGGCAGCAACATGCCTGCAAGAATGGCGATGATGGCGATGACGACCAGCAATTCGATCAGGGTAAAACCCGCCCCGCATCCCCGATTGCCGCGTGTTCCGGTCGCGCCCGGAGCATTCATTCGCGACCGGCACCCTGCCGGAATTCCAAACGGCTCTTCATCCACCGAGGGACAAAGCGCAATCACTGATAAAATCCATCGTTTCACGGGCGAAGCCCTACCATGTTCCCGACCGAAAAGAAACCCCGGAGTCCACCCCACCCCGTGTTTTCTCCCCCTACAGATGCCGAATCCGGCTCCTGTATTTGGCGAACATCTGCGCGTTGTGATCGTCGCCGTCGCTGTTGCTGCTGATATAAATCTCCGGAGCAACTCCACGCCCAAGGGAATGTTCCATGGCCTGCACCACGATGAGGTTGATCAAAAGAGCCCCGGTCAGGGTGGAGGTCGGGGCCACGCGCGAAGGCATTCCCGGAAGCTCCACGCAGGCATCCCCGGGAACACCGCAATTGTCGATCACCAGATCAGCCGCATCGGCAACGGTTTTGCCGGACGGATGTCGCGACGGCCATTGTCGGCTGTGAGCCAGATTGGTCAGCCCGATCACCCTGAGTCCCCGCCGCTGGGCACCCAGAACCATTTCGATGGGAACCGCGTTTCTGCCCGAATTCGAAGCCACGATCAGGACATCCCCGGGTTGAAGCGGATAACGATTTAACAACTCCTCCGCATACCCCTGCTCACGCTCCCGCCGCGTCGCTTCAATCGCGCTCTTGTGCAGCATCACCGAATCTTCGAGCATCGGAACACCCCGCACCAAGCCGCCCGCACGGAAGAACAATTCCTCCGCCAAAAGATGCGAATGACCGGTACCAAAGGCATACAGCCAACGATCCGACGCCAGCGCCTCGCCGACCCAGCTGCCCGCCTGGACAACGGCATCCCATTGAGAAGTCCGGATCGATTGCAGCTGTCCCATCACCGCATCAAAATACCGATCGATCGCATTCATCGGGTATGGTCTCCGAAAAACCCCGCTGAATCCATCGGCAACAGACGCTGCAGTTCCGCCACGAATCCGCCCCGATACGTATGCGGCAAATGTTCCTGCGACTGAAACCCGACGCCACCGGCACGGTCAGACGCAAGCCAGGCCGCACAGGCGCGGATCAGGGCAGCCTCCTCCTTGAGCTCCCATAACAAGGGGTAGAGGGCATGCAGCAGATCGCGATTCCGGATGTCGCACATCTTTTCGAACAAACCCATCAGCGCGCTGCATTCGGCAGCCAACCGACGAAGAGCCTCCGCCCCCTTCCCCGGCTCCGGGACTTCGCGGCAAAGCTCCCGAAACAGCGCCAGGAAATCCCTCGCCCGGTCACCGAACCCGTACGGGAGATAGAACACATCCCCCATGAACTCAAGATCCTGCTCCGTCACCGGCGAAGCACCATCCGAAGCAAATTGAGGCAACCACCCGGTCACCGCCCGCCGAAAGGCGGCGCGTGGATCGTATTCGGCCTCGGCGTTGAGATAATCCGAGAACGTGTGCACCGGAACGAAATTCGATTCAAACTGGCAGTTCGGATTGAGGAGGATTCCACTCACGGCCCCCCGGAGATCGAGGGGTCTCCCGGAGTACGGACCCAGGTTGAGGCGACGGAGATCGTAATCGTTGGCGTGCAGGTTGTCCCAAAGCACCGGCTTGCGGCCGATCTTCGCGGACACGGCCTCGATCGACCCTGACGGAATGGTTCCCGATACGATCTCCGGCCCGGTCCAGAACACCTGGATCCGCGAGTCGAGAAGCCGACCGACTTCGGGCAGGTAATCCGGGTTGAGAATCGCCATGCGACCGCAATACGGTGTGGGACAAAACAGAATCAATGGATCGGCCAGCTGCGCTCGCAGGGATTGCGCCACACGATTGGCGAGGTCGCAATGCGCTTCGGCGAGCGACCCGAACGCTGCAACATCCGATCGGGGAAGGTCGGACGGGATATCATCGAACAAGAGGGCGAAATCCCTGCAGCCCAGACCGATCAACTGCCCCAGTTTGTCGACCAGTGCCTGAAAATCGGGCTGGGAGGAAAAACAGATGTCGAGTCCGGGGCTCAGACCAAACACAAAACGAAGTCCATGCTGATGGCAATCCCGGACAAGCGCCCCCAACTCGGCGCATTCCACTTCGTCGTACGGCTCCCTCCAGCGGTTCCGGTGTTTCAGGTCGGCTTTCGGAGCGTAGACGTAGGTGTTCATGCGGCCGGACCGCAGCCAGCCGAACAACTGATGCCGCTGACGCGCGTTCCACGGTCGGCCATAAAAACCTTCCACCACACCACAAATCAACCCGTTCGATGACGTTTGCATAAACACTTCCACTCGACTGCAACAGTCCGACCCTACCCGGGAACCCACCAAACAACAACCCGTTCCGTCGACCCCAAATCAGGCTTGATCTTTGAACGGCACCCCCCCATTAATAAGTCCGCACGAAACATCGGCACGAAGTATGGCAGACCTGGAAAATAAATACCCGGACAACTCTCAGGGCAAATATTACGTCGACAACCAATGCATCGACTGCGACCTCTGTCGCGAAACCGCCCCTGACAATTTTAAACGGAACGACGACGGCGGTTTTTCCTTCGTTTACCACCAACCCGAAAACGAGGAGCAGGAAACCTTGTGCAAGGAAGCCATGGAAGGTTGCCCCGTCGAAGCGATCGGTGACGACGGCCAGGCAGGATGATCGGATCAGGTCACCGTGAACCGGTGACTTTCGACCTTCGCAAGGTGGGCAATGCCTTCGGCCGAAAGGGCTGATTGTCGCATGCCCTCCGCCCACAAAATCCCGCTCTCAGTCGTCCTTCCCGCCTATAATTCCGGGGACACCATCGTCCGGGCCGTCCGCTCCATCCTCGATTCGCCGGGTGCTGACTTTGAACTGATCGTCGTCAACGACGGTTCCACGGATCAAACCGTCGAGCGCGTTCAGGCGATCCCCGATCCCCGGCTTCAACTGCTTCACCAGGATCACCGCGGACCCTCCACCGCATTTGCCCACGGACTCAGGCATGCGCGTGGCCGCTGGATCGCACGCATGGACGCCGACGACATCGCCACCCCGGATCGTCTCGTCAAACAACTCGAGCACCTTCATTCCACCGATGGGGATGCGGTCGGAGGGCTGGTGCAGATCCTGGACCCCACCGGCAGGCCTGTCCCCACCCTGAACCGGTATGAACGATGGCTCAACTCGTTGATCACTCCTGAATCGATCGCGGCGTATCGTTTTGTGGAGAGTCCCCTGGTGAACCCCACGGCCATGGCTCGCCGAGAGATCTTCGAAATGGGATACCGGGATGGTCCGTGGCCGGAAGACTACGATCTGTGGCTGCGAGTGCTGCACGCGGGATTCCGAATTTCCAAAATTCCGGAGCCGCTGCTCACCTGGACGGATCATCCGCAGCGCCTGACACGTTCCGATCCGAGGTATTCGGCCGAAGCGTTCGACCGGTGCCGCCGGATGCATCTCCTGGAGGGACCCCTCCGGGGCGTTGAACGCGTGCACCTCTGGGGTGCCGGCAAGACGGGCAAACCCTGGATGCGCTGGCTCCTTGCGGAAGGATTCACCGTAAAGACCCTGACGGACGTGAGCCCCCGCAAACTCGGGCAGAACATTCACGGCGTGATCGCGAGCGACCCGGAGGCCCTGCCGTCGGCCGGCACGATTCCCCTGATCATCGCGGTGGGTGCCAGCGGTGCCCGCAACCACATTGCGCGCTTCATCACAGCGCGCGGATTTGTACCCGGTGAAAACGCCTGGTTCGTGGCGTGATCGCCCCCTCCCCATCCAAGACTAAAACCTTGTCAAAACGCCGCCACGATCCTAAACGCAAAATACGAACAGGGTG
Organism: Verrucomicrobiota bacterium; assembly: GCA_021733945.1. Classification (GTDB taxonomy): domain Bacteria; phylum Verrucomicrobiota; class Verrucomicrobiia; order Limisphaerales; family SIBE01; genus JAIPJX01. Next base: position 15,228 of record JAIPJX010000077.1, read on the forward strand.
TGGCCGTATTCACGGTGGCCAAAGGCGGGTTGATGTACGAGGCCAGTGTCGGCGGCCAGAAATTCAAATTTAAAGAATCCAAATAGACCCGAACGCCCGGGCGCGCGATCTATTTCTCCTTCAGTTCGACCACACCCTTCCAGTCCTTGGCTGGAGGGTGAATCCGGAATTCCTCAATCTGCTTGAGCATAAATTTTGAGGGACCGTCCTCGCCCCTCATGTCAATGGTGGCCCGGAACCCCTCCTCCGCCGCCTTGAACTCGGCGCTCTCAAAATGCTGCAGGGCAGCCGCGTAGGTTTCCCGCCACGCTTTGAACTGGTCTGCCTGATCAATCGTGCCGAGCAGCTCGTGCACTTCGACCGCTTTTTCAAAGCCCTTCAGCTGAAGATTTCCGCAGAGCCGCGTGACGAATTTGTCGCGAACCGTCGAGTAAATCTCGCCCGTGATCAACAAATCCGTGCCCACATGCTTGTTTAAACTTTCCATGCGCGCGGCCAGATTGATGTTCTCGCCAAGCGCCGTGTAATCCACCCGCGTGGAACTCCCGAAGTTCCCGACATTGGCGACCCCACAATGCAGTCCGATCCGGGTGCGGATCACCAGATTGGAATCATCCAAATCAAATTTCGAGGCTGAGTCTCTCAGCAGCAGCCCGCCACGACAGGCCAGTTCCCGGTGATCCGCCTGCGGCTCCGGGGCGTTCCAAATGGCGAAGATGGCGTCCCCGATGAACTTGACGACCGTTCCGTGGGTTGGATGAATACACTGACCCACCGTGGTCTCGAAATAGTTGTTCATCAAACTCGCCAACCGATCGGAGTCCATTCCCTCGGACATGTTCGTGAAGTTGGCGATGTCACTGAACAGAATGCTCACCTCCTGCTTTTCGGCGCCGGGACGCAGGATCTTCGGGTTTTTCGCAATCTGCTTCACCCGGGAGGGAGAGACGTACATGGAAAGGGACTGTTCCATGAGCCGTTTCGAGACATAGAGATTGATTGAATTAAAAAGAACGGACCAACCCAGAGCCACGGGCACCTGCGCCATCACCGGAATGGCCCACGGGAACCAGAGAAGTTTAGATTTAAAGGCCCAGTACGCAACGGCGGCGATCGCCAACACGGTGATCAGGGACACCAGGGTCGCGTAAAAGGGACGGAACTGCGTGATCCCAAAACCGAAGACCAGGCCGAAGACCACCAGGATGACCGTCTCCTGTTTCCGCGGCAACCGCGAGAGCCAGTCCCCACGGAACAGGTTCAGGAAGGTCGTGGCCTGGATTTCAACCCCGGGCATAAACTTGTCCTTGGTGCCCCGGTCGGAAACCCAGTAGGAAAGCGGGGACCGATATTCGTCCTTTCGTTGCCCCTGCAGGTAGGTGATGATGTGGGCACCCACAAACACAATCTTGTCCTTGAAAATGGAGGGGGCGGCCCGGACCTCCGGTTCATCCGAAACCACCTTGTGATAACTGACCTCGGGAAGGTACCTCGGAGGTCCGTAGTAGTTGATCCAGCGTTCCTGAAATTTTTCCTCCTCCTTCTCGATCTGGACTGCTTTGGCACCGACCAATTCCGCGGTGGTCCAACAGAGGCTGGAGACAAAATCATCCTGTTCCCCGGTAAAAAGTTCCCGCACAATAAAGTCATCATCCGTAAACAACTCCACGTTGCCTATATTGGCCGCACCATCCATAAACAGGTCGAGCGGCGGGTTCACCTGACGGGCGGCCGTCTGCCCCCGGGCGGTCGGCACGTAATCCGCGCCGAGAATGACGGTTCCGTTTTCAGAGATCGCCTTGGCCATCTGCTGATCCACCTCGGGCTGCGACGACAGCGGATCGGAGAACACAATATCGAACACAACGGCTTTCGCGCCGTATTCCTTCATCCGATTGATCAGTTTGGCGTGGAGCGCACGGTCCCATGGCTCAATGTAGGATTGATCCAGCTTTTCGTGCGATTCGTCGTCCATGTAAACCACGACCGCTTCGTCTATCGGAATCAACGGACGCGGAGCGAAGAGCAAATCGTAGCTCGTCCGGATGAGGCCCTTCCCCAAAGGAGTGAGATCCAGAATTGCTCCAAGCCCAACGGTGAGGGCGAAGCCGATCAGGCCGCCCATCGAAGACTGAATCAGTTTACGGAGATTCACAGGGGATCGAACTCAGACTAGAAGTTAAGCCGGACCCGGGCGGCGAAGGTGCGGTCACGCGGCAATTCCGCATGCAGGTTCAGCGGATTCAACTGATAATCCTGATCGGTCAGATTCAGCAGCCCAACCCGGATTTCGGCACGCCGGTTGGGAAACCGGTATCCGAGATGCAGGTTCAGCTGCAGGATGTCATCGCCCGGAATGTCCGTCGCATAACCCCGGTTGCTCTGGGAGAACCAGAGCGATTCAAGCACGCTGAAGAAACCGCACGGCAGATTGTAGATTCCGAACAGCCGAACCTGGTTCAGCACGGCCTCCAGGTTTTCGTCGAATCCGCTGAGCTGCGAGAACTGCCGGTCCAGGCTGGCTTCACTGACCTGATAGGTCAGGCCCACGGACCATTCCTTGCTGATGAGCTGATTCAGGGTGACGATGACCGAACGTTCCTCAAACTCGAGATCCTCGGGCGTCACAGAGACCGTGGGAGGATTGATGAATACACGATCATACGTGCCAAAGGAACGTTGCGCCTCCGAACTGAGCACCTGCGCATCAACGCCGACGTAGGTGTCGGTTTCGAACTTGTGATCAAAGGCGACCCCGTACAGTTCGAACTTGGAACCGGGCACCAGGCCGCTGATGGATTCCGGGATCAGACTCCGATAGGTCTGGTTGAAGCCGGCCAGCTGCCCCGGTTCGATCCGGACGCTCTGATCAAAAAAGAGACCACCCAGAGACTGGGAATAGTATCCCCTGATATGGGTGTCCTTTTCCACTTCCCAGAGCAGGCCGACCTTGGGCGAAACCCGGCTGGTGGAGAGTTCCTGATTGTTGATCGGAGGAATGTCGATGTTGCTCGGATAATCGAGCCGATCGTAGCTCACCCCGGTCGTGAGGCGAAGTGGATTCAGGATCTGCCATTGATGGTAACCGTAAAAACTAAGGCGCTCCTGACCGGTTTCAAAACCGGTCTGTGCCGCCGTTCCGGCCGGCCGTCCCGTCAGGTTCACCGATGTTTCCGATTCGCCGGTCTGGAAGCGTCCTCCCAGGATGAGTGTCTGCCTGGGCTGCTGCCAGATCTGCTGGAGCTCGGTCGAATACCCCACGAACTCACTGCGATAATCCAGCGCGGTGCCGTCCTTGCGTACGGTTGGAGCGCCCGCCAAATTACCGGAAATGTCCCGGTTCAAAACAAGATACGGGGTATCCCTCTCCGTCCGTTTGAACGTGTCGTCCAAACGCCCCGCCAGAAACAGGGTATGCACTCCGGGTGCCCATTCATGATGGTAACCGGCAAAGAGGATCGGCTCCTGGGTTTCCTTGATCCGCTGGGTCATGCTGGGCGAGGGAGTCGCGCTCACCCGGCCGTAGTTGTCGTAATATTGCGCAACATCCCCCGTCTCCCGATCCGAATAGATCGATTGCAGAAAAATCGTGTCCTTGGGAGTGATCTGCTGCTTGATCGTGGTCCACCACGTCAGGGCATCGATGTCGGCATTGGGCCGTTGCCCGTTGTCGGAACGATAGTTTGCATCCAGCGAATAACTCGTGTTGCCGAACGTGCCGAACTGCGAGGCGGACTGCAACCAGGCCCCGCGGCTCAGATAGTCCGTGCTCGAACTGAACCCGAAGCGATCCCGTTCAAAGAGTTTGGAATACTCCTGTTGGGAAACCGACTGCGAAAGGGTGCCCGCGCCGACCGGAGAAAGCAGGTTGGCAAGCAGGAACTCGGTCAACCACGGTGACTCATAACGCAACGTGATCTGCTGCGGATCCCGAAGTTCGTTGTAGCTGTTGGCCAGAAACAGGTGGGCCGAATAATTCGCATAATCGTAATCCACCGCCCGCCCCGCTTCTCGCACGCTCAGTTCGCGCATGCCTGCGTCCCGGTAAATGCCGGCGAGGTTTGCGCTGCGCACCGCTTGATCCTGATCGAGAAGCAGGCGTGACCGAAAAACGCTCCGGTTGTCGTTCAAATCCTGGGAATGCTCCAAATCCTTGATCGCCTCATTAATCCGATACGATTGCTGGTTGTTCAGGGCCGAATAGAGAAAGGCCGTCGGATCGTTTGGATCATAGCGCTTTGCCAGATCCAACTCCTTGCCCGCTCGCCGCAAATCCCCTTCGTTGGCGTAGGCTTTGCCAAGATAGCTCCTGAGCACCGCCCGATGTGGCTCCAGAGTCGCCGCGACCTGCAGATCGGCGCGCCCCGCCTCCGCGTGCCCCTTGCGGATTCGGGTCAACCCACGCCCCAGCCAGGCGTTTCCCAAACCACCATCCAACTCAATGGCCTGCTCGAAAAACGAGAGTGCCGTGTCGATTCGATTCTGTGCGGCAAACAAAAATCCCTTCAAAGCCAGAGCCTGCGCGTTGCGCGGGGCGAGCTGCAATCCCTTTTCCACCGCTTCCAGCGCCTCGCCGGTTCTGCCAAAACTGAACTCAAGCTCGGCAACCCGGGCCCAGGCAAATCCGAATTCCGGGGACGCCTTCGCGGCATTCCTCGCCGCATCCAGTGATTCCTGCAGCTGCGAGCGCGACTGCTGGTAATACGACTCTGCCATCCATTCGGTGGCGGTCGTCGGCGCTTCGGTTCGCGTCCAGGTCTGGAACTTCACCGCCGCCACCAACTGACGCAGAGCCCCGGCCAGTTTGGAAACCCCGGCGTCACTCGCGCCGATCCTCCCAAGTTGGGTTTCCGCATCCGCCACGTCGCCGACGGAAAGCGATACCGCCGCCGATAGAACCATCCCGGCTGGAGTGCTCGGGATCTGGTTGGTGGGATACAACGCCACCGCGCCGAGCAAATCCCCGCTCTGATAAGCCGCGAGCGCCTCTTTCAGGTTCTCTTGAACGGCAGCCCCCAAATTCAAATCCGCCAGATCAAGAACCCCCGGATAATAGAGACCCCACTGAATGATGTTCACCGCGTTGATCACGGCAGTCTTGACCGGGGCTTTGCCAGGCTCGACGATCCCCTGTTCCCCACTGGTCAGACTCACCTGCCCACGCTCATTGGAGAGATCAACCGCTCCATCCAGCAACGTCACCACGGTCGTTCCATCATCCGCCACCTCGATGTTGAATTCAGTCCCTCGAATCGCCCCGGAGGTCTGCGGCGTGCGAAACTGGGTTTCCACCGGCTCGTCCCGATTAAAAAAATAGGCCGCCCCTTTTTCCAGATTGAGCACGGATTGCTCCTGGGTCTCCGGCGGCGGCGGCTGAATTTCCAGTGTGGTCAGGGGTCCCACGCGCAGAATGCCCTGGTTCGACATGCGCAGCGTCGCACGACTCTTGAAGTAGGTCCGGAACCTGTCCTTTACCCGGAGCACCTGGTTGGTCTGCGCCTTGATCCATCGGGTGCCAAACGGGAAATATTCCGCCCGGTTCTCAACCTCCAAAATGAGTGCATCCCCACCGGGCGAGGTCTGGGCCGAAGCAGTGTGAACGAAGCCGATCGCTGAGATCAGCATTCCAATAAAAAAGAAATGACGAGTTTTCACGAGTTGAAGCTGGTTGAGAAAGGTGCCATCGTTGGTTGGATTACCAAATTCCCGGCAGGTTTACAACATTAAACAATTCGCAACCGATTGGTGTCGCGCACCTTGTCTGTCCAGGCACCCGGAACCCCTCAAATCCAGGAACTGGCGCGAATTCTTGTTTTCCAGAACTGAATCTTATCAGGAATGAGAATCGGCCACGATTCCGCACAGTTCCGGCCCATACACACCCCAAGCTGTTTTCGGGCCGAATCCCAAAAAAATCGATTTCCCTCAAGCCCTCCCCTCACCCGACTGTTGCCTCAACGGATCATCCGCTTGTCGCCTTCCCTCCGTGTCACTCCTTCGCGGTCCAGCTTTTCCAGCAACGGAATCACAATCCTCCGACTGGCACCCACCGCCTGACGCAACTCGCTCACGGTGGCACTGCCGTGCACCCGGAGAAACCGCCGGATATCCCCCACAGCCCTGGCATACGCTTCGGCCAGGAGAACCACCTCCGGACTGATTTCAACGGCTTCCCCTGTCTCCAGCAGAAAGCGCAGCGCCTGCTGCGCCATTCGGTCCGGGGTCAACTCCTTCCTCGACGGTGGCTCGGACGGTTTTGCGGACAATGCACCGCGCAGGGTTACCCCGGCGGCCTGCAGCTCGGCAGGAAGTTCCAGCCGGTGCGACGTCCGTCGAATCGTCGTGCCGGACTGAACGCAACTCTGACGACACAGGTCCGTTACCATCAGGTCAAACAGCTCGGGCGCGGGCAACCGCCGGGCCAGCACCCGGCGGAGCTCGGACAGGGACAACCCCAGGGTATGCGGCCGCAAACGGTGCTCGGCATCGATGGTTTCCAAAGCCTGTTCCCGCACCTGCCGCCAGCGCGCCGCCTGCACCACCCACTCCCGGATGACCACCGCATCCTGCGATTGAACCAGGCCGGCCACCGCGGCATCCACATCCGATTCACCAAACCTCGATTGCACCAGCAATCCGGCACGCCGCACCGCACCCTCCCGTTCCAGATGCGCCGCCACGAACGGCCCCGCAGCCCCTCCCGCTCCCACCAGGGACTGCAACAACTGCCTTCTCCGGGGTGTCCGGATTCCGTCGCGGGCGGCGTCCGGATCCAGCACCACACCGCCCGCCAGCGTGCATTGTTCCGACCAGTCGCGCACGATGAAATGATCTCCCGCGAAGGCAAAGAGGGGCCGGTCACACCGGAGCTGGGCGATCGCACGTTCCCCCGGCACCAGCCTGCCGGATTCCGCCAGGGCGATCTTCGCCGGCACCGTGCCGCTTCCGTGCTGGACCTTGACCGGCAACCCGTCCGTCACCGGCCTGGCAGCCCCACCCTTCAGCCCCACCAGGCGCGCCGTTTTCTCCAGCACCACGTCCAGGATCCTGGATGGCAACCCGCACTCAGGCAAACTCACCGTGTCCCCTCTCGAAACACCCCGGGCACCCGTGTCCGCATGGCTGGCGATATCGGGTAGATTCAACGCCGTCCGTGTGCCGGGAAAGCTCACCTCGGTTTCCTGATTGTGGGACTGCAAGGTACGCAATCGCGTCCCCAATCCGGAAGGCTGCACGACAACCGTCTGGCCCCGGCGCATCACCCCTCCTGTCAGGGTGCCGGTGACCACGGTCCCGATTCCCTTCAGCGTAAAGACCCGATCCACAGGAAGTCTCGGCTTCCCGAAATCCCTCGGCGGCGGAGTTTTTGCAAGCGCCCGAACCAGTGCCTCCCGAAGCGCGTCGATCCCGGTGTCATTCGGAACCGAAGTGGGAACAATCTCAGCCCCTGCGAAAGGCGAGTTCTGCAATTGTTCCCTGATCCGCTGAATCGCGGTTTCCCGTTCGACATCGGAATCGAGCAGGTCATCCTTCGTCAAAGCCACCACCGCCTGTTTGATCCCCAGATAACTCAGGATCTGCAGATGTTCCTCGCTTTGGGGCATCCACCCGTCGTCCGCTGCCACAATAAACAATGCCAGATCAATCGACCCAACCCCCGCAACCATGTTTTTGACAAAATCTTCGTGCCCCGGCACATCCACAATGCCCAGCCGGTAAGTGAGTCCGTCAGCACCCGGCAGATCCAGATGGGCGAATCCAAGGTCGATCGTAATGCCACGCGCCTTTTCCTCGGGCAACCGATCGGGATCGGTGCCGGTCAACGCCTTGATCAGGGCGCTCTTGCCGTGGTCCACATGACCGGCTGTGGCCAGAATAAAATGTTGTGCGTTCGCCATCAGATTGGATTGCCACCCTTCTTTGGAACCACCGCCCCTTGAATTGCCTCAACGAGCCGCGCGTCCTGACGCGGCTGGATCGTTCGCAAATCGAGCCTGAATTTCCCGGAGGAGACATACCCGATCACGGCAGGGTTTCCATGCCTCATCCGCCCCGCTAACGCCTCCAACCCGCCCGCCACCGGCAGCAGATCGATCGTGACGGAGGCGATCCTGGTTTTGGGCAATGTGCCGCCTCCAATCCGGGATTGTCCCTCCCCCAATTCAACCCGAACCGGCAGATCCGCCAGCGCAGCCACGATCGCCCGCCCCCTCTCCCTCAACTCCTCCAGCGGAACGGACATCATCTCCATCAAAGGAATCGTGAGGGCCAAACGGGCATGCTCCGAGCCCGCTTCCAGATACGCTTCCACGGTCGCCTGAAGCGCGGTCAGGATGAGTTTATCGCACCGGAGCGCCCGAAAAAAAGGCTCCTGCTTCAACTCGCACACCAGGGACTTCCGTCCCGCGATGATGCCCGCCTGAGGTCCACCGAGCAGTTTATCTCCGCTGAAACAGACCAGATCCACCCCCTGGCGCAACACCTGCGCCGCCGTCGGGTCCCTTTCCGCCGAGCACACACTTTCAACAGGGACCATCGATCCACTTCCCAGATCCTCCACAAACCGGATTCCGTGATCCCGCGCCAGCGCAGCCAGTTCGGACGTGTCCGGAGCCCCAACAAAACCTTCCATGAAGAAATTGCTCTGGTGCACCTTGAGAATCATCGCCGTATCGGCATTGATCGCCCGACGATAATCCTCCAGGCCGGTCCGGTTGGTGGTTCCAACCTCCCGCAGGCGCGCACCCGAAGCTTCCAGAATGTCCGGTATTCGAAAGCCGCCACCGATCTGGACCAATTCACCCCTGGAAATCAAAACGTCCTTCTTCTCGCCACGCGTGAAACACCTGAGAATCAGGATCAGGGCCGCGGCGCAGTTGTTGACGATCGTCGCCGCCTCCGCCTCACACAACTGGGCGAGGCTGCTCTCCAGATACGAGGCGCGTCCCCCGCGTTCCCCCTGCAAAAGGTCATATTCGAGGTTGCTGTATTGGGTGGCCACCTGCACCACGGCATCCGCCACCGCCAATCCGATTGGCGCACGCCCCAGATTGGTATGGAGCAGAACACCCGTGCCGTTGATGACAGGCTGGATCCGCCCCAGGCGCTCCGCCTCAATCCGGATCCTGACCCGGTCCACGATCGCCTCGAAGCCCGGAATCACGGATTCGCCCCGCACCAGCGCCAACTCGTCACGCACCAGCGAGACAACCCTGGGACGCGGCAAAGCAATCGGGCCGAGGCTCTGCATCATCCGTTCCACCGACGGAATCTTATGCAGCGCTGAAGCGGCGTCAGGCATGGATCGGACGCGGGAGGCCCGGGTTCCGGAGGGCGCGCCGCGCAGTTAAATCAGGTTTTGACACGCGCAAGAACTAACAGACCCCCGGGGGTTCAGCAATTGAGAACCACCCTGCGGACTGCGGCAGTCCACGACGGTGTCCAGAACCTGGCAAAGACCCGAGCATCCCCGTTGGGGGGGTATCTCATGAGGTTGTGTGCCTCGCGCTGCGAGGCACTGTCGGTCGCAGCGCGACCGACTCCACCCACTCCACCCAACAAGCTTCATTCAGGGAGGGGATTCATCCCTTCGCCAGATCTTGGACTGCGGCAGTCCTCTGCCGCTTTCCACCGCGTCGGCAGGTCCAAAAGCGGCAGAGGACTGCCGCACTCCACGACGCTGTCGCGAACCTGGCAAAGACCCGAGCATCCCCGTTGGGGGGGGGTACCTCATGAGGTAGTGTGCCTCGCGCTGCGAGGCACTGTCGGTCGCAGCGCGACCGACTCC
>JAIPJX010000078.1 GCA_021733945.1 Verrucomicrobiota bacterium
AGCGCGAACCGTCCCGGTGAGCTTCCCCTGCATCTTAATCCGTGGTCCTCCGTGAAATCCGTGGTTAAATCCCCCTTCCCTGCGACCCGGCTCGCCGGGGCGGTTCGCGCTACCCAAAAGCGGTAGAGGACTACCGCCGTCCAAGACGCTTCGCCTTGGTGGGGGGCACGCACTAACCTTCGTTCGTCATCGACGAAGAATTCTGTCATGCACCCTTTTCTCCGCTTGAGGGATGGAGGGAGGGCTCGACTTTTGAGGGTTGGAGGCGTAGGATCGGTTTATGCGGATTGCGTTTAAAGAGTGGGCGGTGGTTGTCGATGCTCTCGGCGCGGGGGATCAATGCCTTTTGCTCCGCAAGGGAGGCATCGCCGAGGGGGCGAATGGATTCAGTGTGGAGCATCAGCGATTTCTTCTGTTTCCGACCGGATTTCATCAGGAGCGGGAATCGGTGGTGCCGGGCGCTCAACGGCGGTTTGATCAAATGGCCCCGATACCCCAGGCGCAAACGGAGGTATGCCTCGAATATTTTGCGGAGGTGACCGAAAGTCTGGTGCTGGAGTTGCCTGACACGATGGATCGACTCCGGGGTCTGCATGTGTGGAGGGATGAAGTGATCGAGAAACGGTTTTCCTGGGGCGGGCAGAGGGGGTTGCATGCGCTGGTGGTGAGGGTGCATCGGCTGGCCGGGAGTGTCCGCCTTCCCATGCTCGCGGCTTACGGCGGATGCAAGTCGTGGGTTGAACTGGAGTCGGACATTGAGACCGGGGGGGCGAGTCCCGTGTTGAGCGACGAGCGATTTGCCGAGGAGGTTTGCCGGTTTCGTGATTGTGTCGGTTGGACCGGAGAGCAAGGCGGCGGGGTGTGTGTTGGTGATTCAAAAAACGACGGGGCCGTTCCTGCCGGGTGCCAGGAGAAAGGGGGGGGATGCAACTTCCACGATTGATCCTCGCCTCACAGTCCCCCCGCCGGATTGAATTGCTGCGACAGATTACCTTTCACTTTGAAGTCATTCCGAGTGTGGTCGAGGAGGTGCAGAGCGAACACCTGACCGCCCGCGAGACCGCCCAGCTCAACGCCTATCGCAAGGCGCGTGTGGTGGCCAAGCGGTTTCCGGATGCCCTGGTGTTGGGGTCGGACACCGTTGTGGAACTGGACAACACGCTTTTCGGGAAGCCGGAGTCCCTGGAGGAGGCGCGGACGATGTTGCTGCAACTCCAGGGAAAAACCCATCAGGTGGTGACGGGCGTGTGCCTGATCCATTTGAGGGGACATCGGCAGAAGCTCTATGCGGAGAGCACCGGGGTGACGTTTCGTCGACTGACCGGTGTGGAAATCGACCGGTATCTGGAAAAGGTCAACCCGCTCGACAAGGCCGGTGGCTACGCGATTCAGGAATATGGGGAGAGCATCGTGCAGGATATTGAGGGTTCGTATACGAATGTAATGGGGTTGCCGGTGGAATCTTTGCGGACGGAGCTTGTTTCGTGGGGGTTGTCACCGTAGCGGGGTGCGAGCCGCTCCCGGATGAGTGGCGGTGAAATCTGGATCTGACCGTGGCGCGCTCGATGGGAAACTGGATCGGTCGGTTTGTCCTTCGCTTCATGGCGACGGTGCACGGGGTGGGTGCGTTTGGACTGATCACGCTGGGTGTGATTGCCCGGAAATGGCGGGTTGCCTCCAGGGTGATTCATCCGCTGGCCTGCGAGCAGGTGGATCGTGCCGGGGTTCGGTTGTTGCCAATGGTGAGCTTTCTGGCGCTGGCGCTCGGGTTGATTGTGATCGGACAGACCGTGGCGCTGCTCAGCCGGGTGGGAGCGACCAATTACGCGGGCATCATCATGGTAACGGTGGTGGTGCGGGAGCTGGGGCCGTTGATTGTGGCGTTGCTGGTGCTCGGGAGAATTGGCACCGCAATCGTGATCGAACTCGGCACGGCGCGGGCGACGGGAGAGGTGGAGGTGTTGGAATCGCTCGGGGTCGATCCGATTCACTACCTCGTGGTTCCCCGGGTGATCGGTCTGGCGTTGTCGATTTTCGCGCTGACGATCTACCTGATCCTGGTGGCCTTGTTCGGCGGGTATTTGTTCGCATTTCTTCAGGATGTCCCGCTGCTCCTTGGCGATTATTTCAGCCAGCTGGCGGGTGCGTTGCGGTGGGAGGATTTCGTGCTGCTGGGATTGAAGACGTTCAGTTTTGGGATTTGTATTGCGGTGGTGACCTGTTATCACGGACTGGCGCTGCCGTTGACGATTCAGGATCTGGGTGCAGCAACCACCCGCGCGGTGGTGGAGAGTGTCGCGGCGTGTACGCTTCTGGATGCTTTGTTCATCATTGTTTACCTGATCATGTGAGAGCCACAAACTCTGATCCCATGATGGGTGCCGAGGTGAGGAAGCTCCAAATGCCCTCGAAATCGCCCGGTTTGGCAGTTGAAGAAGTGAGCCTTCCAACGTCGGCGCCTACTTTTCAGACACGCTCTGAGATATTGAATTTCCGTGGCCCGGATGTGAGGATTCGGGCTGGATGACCATGAGCCTGCCTCTCATCGAAATGACGGGTGCGAGTATTCCGGCGCGTGAGCGACTGGGGGAGGCGGTGCTTGAGGCGGTGACGTGGATGGTGCGGGCGGGTGAACGATGGATCGTGTGCGGTCCTCAGGCATCGGGAAAGAGCAACCTCCTGTTGACTGCAGCCGGTTTGCTGAGGCCGATCAAGGGCAGTCACCGGTTGTTTGGGCGGGACGCGGCGGATTTGAGCGAGGAAGAGCTGGTGCGGGATCGGCTGCGGGTCGGTTTTGTATTCGGAAACGATGGCCGCCTGTTCCACAACATGACTGTCAGTGAGAATGTCGCGTTCCCACTCTGTTACCATAAAAACTGCCGGGGAGCCGAAGTGGGTGAGCGGGTGCAGGCAGTCCTCGAAGCGACGGGACTGAAGGCACACGCGGCGTCCCGTCCGGGCAGTCTGAACCGGAGCGTGTGTCTGAAGGTCGGATTGGCCCGGGCGCTGGTGTTGGACCCGGAATTGATTTTGCTGGACGAACCGCTGAACGGAGAGGGACCGCGGGAGACGGCATGGTGGCTGGAGTTCCTGGAGAAATTGCATGCAGGCTCTGTAATGCCGGGGGGGCGGCCGGTTTCGGTCGTGGTCAGCGCAAACGATGTGAGACCCTGGTTCGGGTGCCGTGGCGGTCAGGTGGCTCTGGTGTATCAGCGCCGGTTCCGGCATGTGTGCGAGAGCACGGAGCTGGGGGCGAAGGTGGATGCCCTGATGGAAGAATGGTTCACGGAAGGCACATAGGAACTCAAGACGTGGCTATACAAGATCTGACTCCCCAACTGCGCACCCGACTGAGCCGGGTGGAACGGATCGCCGGCTGGTTCGTCGGACTGGCGACGTTGCTGATGGTCGCAGGTTTCGCATTCTACGTTTATCACACCGCCGAGCGTAAAGGTTGGCTGGTGACCAAGGTCCGGTATTACACGCTGGCAGAGACGGCGTCCGGACTTGGTGTGGGGGATCCGGTCAAGTTGATGGGCTTTGATGTGGGTGAAATCACCCGGATTGACGCTCAGCCTCCGGGGGATTTGTTCAATGTCTATGTCGAGTTCACGGTCCGGAAGCCGTATTATGGGTATTTGTGGACGGAAGGTTCCAATGCGCGCGTGACGGCGGGGGATTTTCTCGGGAACCGGTACATCGAGGTGACCAAGGGGGTGCGTGGAGTGCCGACCCACATCGAATGGGAATTGCAGGAGTGCAGGATCGACGAGGCCCGCCGGTTTCCGGACCTGAACCAGAAATGGCTGGCGCAGGAGATCCGGCAGGGGACACTGAATACGGTGGTGGTGCCGGCGTTGGGGGAGCCGTTGTCGAGGGAATTGCTCGATCGGATCCAGGCGCTGGGGGTTGAGGACATCCTGATCACGGACCGCCGTTCCGGAAAGAAAACGATTTCGGGGGCGTGGAATGATCTGAAGGGGAGATACGAACCCTTCACGAAGGACTCCGGTCCCTACTGGCTGGCCCCCCTGGAATATCCGGCGCTGACACAGCGTTTGGAATCGCTGGTGGATCAGGCGGCGAAAGCGTTGCCCGGAATCCTGATGTTGACCCACCAGATCTCCGAAGTGCTGTCGAACAGCTCCCGGTTGATGGTGAATGCCGACCGGATGGTGACGGGGATTGAACCGACGGTGAGTCATCTCACGCAGATCACGGGCATGTTGACCAATCGGGAGGGCGCATTGGGCGAGTGGCTGATCCCGACGAATTTGAACCAAAGACTGGACCAGACCCTGGGCAGCGCGGATTCGGCGATCTCGTCCACTGAGACGAACCTGACGATGGTGGCCGAGGGGCTCACGGCCACCCTGCAGAATCTGGCGACGCTCACGAGCAATCTCAATGCCCAGGTGGAGGCCAACGACAGGATATTGAGCCAGGTTTCCGAGGCGGTCGTGAGCGCCGACACCTTGATGCAGGGATTGAAGCGGCATTGGCTGCTGAGATCGGCTTTCAAAAAGCCCGAAACCAATCGGGTGCCGTTTTTCCGCCGCGTGTTTCCCCACAGGAAAAAATAGGGAATGCCGTGGATGGGGCTCCAGATTGAATTGCTGCAGCGTCTACAGATGAATTGACCCGGGCCCCTGCAATTATCTAGACTCTGCCCTATTTTATGAATTTGTTGATATGTGATCCCGTTTCACCCAAAGGCATTGCGCTCCTCAAGGAACGCTCCGAGTTCACGGTGACCGTGCTGCCAAAACCGCTTGGGGAAGCCGATTTGATCCCGATGGTGGCGAATGTTTCGGCATTGGTGGTGCGGTCGGAGACGAAGGTGACGCGGAAGGTGATCGAAGCGGCCCCGAATCTGAAGGTGGTCGGGAGGGCCGGGGTCGGGGTCGACAATGTGGATGTGGAAGCGGCGACCGAGCGGGGCATCGTGGTGATGAACACGCCCGGGGGGAATACGATTTCGACGGCGGAGTTGACGTTTTCGATGCTCATGGCTCTGGCACGGAAGATTCCGCAGGCCAATCAGTCGATGAAACAGGGGGAATGGAACCGCAAATCGTTCAAGGGGGTCGAGCTGTACAACAAGACCCTGGGCATCCTCGGAATGGGCCGGATTGGAAGCGAAGTGGCGAGTCGGGCGATCGCCTTTGGAATGCGGGTGCTGGCGTATGATCCCTACCTGGCGTTGTCCCGGGCCAAGGCGCTGCAGGTGGAGCTGGTGGAGTTGGACGAGCTGTATTCAAGGGCCGATTTCATCACGGTGCACATGCCGATGGGAGATGAAACCCGCGGAATGATCAACGCGGAGGCGTTTGCGAAGATGAAAGAGGGCGTGTGCATCCTGAATTGCGCGCGGGGCGGGATCGTGAACGAAGCGGCGCTCCTTGAAGCAATCCAGAGCGGGCGTGTGGCTGGAGCGGCGCTGGACGTTTACGAAACCGAGCCACCTCCGGCGGACTTTCCGCTGCGCAGCCTGCCGCAGGTGATCATGACCCCGCATCTGGGGGCGAGCACCGAGGAGGCCCAGGTGAATGTGGGGATCGAGGTGGCGGAGGCGATCACCGATTATCTCTTGAACGGAGTGGTTCGAAACGCGGTGAACCTGCCGAATCTCGACAGCAAAACCTACCGACTGGTCCGTCCGTACCTTGAGCTGGGTGAAAATCTGGGGCGGCTTCTCGCCCAATTGGCACCTAAAAGAAACGATCGCATCGTGGTGACGTTCGGGGGGAAAGCGGCTGAACTGGCCGGCGACCCGATCACACGCAGTGTGTTGAAGGGCTTTCTTGAGTCGGCCGGCGGCAAGGATGTCAATCAGGTGAACGTGCGCACCATGGCCAAGGCCCTTGGACTATTGGTTGAAGAAATCAAGTCGAACGAAGAAACCGATTACAACGAATGGTTGCACGTCGGTGTTTTTTCGGGGGAAGAGAAGTTCTCCGCAGGAGGCACGTTTTATGGAGCCAACAACCAGCCGCGGATTGTGCGTGTGAACAGTCATCCGGTGGAGATTCTGCCTGAAGGTGTTCTTTTCTTCATGACCAATCGCGACCGGCCGGGGATTGTGGGATACATCGGCACCCTGATGGGGCAGCATCAGGTCAACATCGCCAACATGAGCCTGAGCCGCAAGACGGTGGGCGGGTACGCGCTGACGGTGCTCAGCCTGGACAGTGTGCCCCCGGCCGAACTTCTGGCTGAGATTCAAAAAGATCCGGACATCAGCAATGTCCGGGTCGTCAAACTACCGGGATAAACCAAGATGCGTTCCTTACAGATCAGGCCAATCGCGAATTCGATTTCACCGGCAGAACTCCAGCGAAGGTTGGTGCTTCGTTGTGGGCGGCGTCGGCAGACCTTCAACCTGGGATTGCTCCGCAGCATGGCGTTGGCGCTGGTCTGCAGTATTCCTTGGGTGGCTGTGCGGGCGGCCACGCCAGCCGTGCCGAAGCCGGCCAGCCTGGCAGACCTGTTTCCGGACACGGTGCTGGCTCGCGGCAAGGGAATCGAGGTGACCCAAAGCCAGGTGGAAGAAATGTACTCGGCGTTCAAATCGCATCGGGCGGCGATTGGACAGCAGGTTCCCGAGGGTGCCCGTGCGCAGATTGAGGATGAAATACTGGATAAACTGATCGCGACAAAGCTGTGCCTCAACCGCGCAACCCCTGCCGACCGGGAGGAAGCGCGCGGGATTGCCGACAAATTCGTCAGCGAGCAGATCAGGCTTTCGCCTTCGGAAGACTCCTTCAACCGCCAGTTGATGGCGGTGGGAATGACTCCGGAGAAATTCCGGGCGCAGGTGCTGGAGCAGGCGATTGTGAAGGCTGTGATCGATCGCGAGGTTCCGGTGAGTCAGGCAATCTCCAGTGATCAGATCCGGGAGTTTTACGACAAGAACCCGGAGCTGTTTCAACAGCCGGAGCTGGTGCGGGTGAGTCATGTGCTGATCTCAACCAAGGCGGCGGAAGGGGCGGTGCCCATCCCCGAAGATGAGGTTGCCAAGAAGCGCGCCCTGGCTTTGGAGGTATTGGCCAAGGCGCGGGCTGGAGCGAAGTTCGCCGACCTGGTTCGCGAGTATTCGGATGATGAAGCATCGAAATCCCGTGGCGGCGAATACACCATTGCAAGGGCGTCCGAGGACCCCGGCAGGGCGGTGGTCCCGGAATTTGAAGCGGCCGCGTTTTCGCTGGAAGTCAACCAGGTCAGCGATCTGGTGACGACGATCTACGGGTTTCACATCGTCAAGGCGTTGGAGAAGATTCCTTCGCGGCAGCAGCCGCTGGCGGCGGTTTCTGACAAGATCGGGGAGACCCTCCGTCAGGAGGCTGTTCAGAATGCATTGCCGGCTTACATTGCCAGGCTCAGGAAAGAGGCGCAGGTCGAGATTCTTTCACAATCCTTGGGCAACGGTCGCTAGTCCGGTCCGGAATCCCGGCGGTCGGGTCGGGTGGTCTGCGATTACTTTTTTTTCTTTCTGTTTCGGCGGATCTCCTCCTCCAGGAAGGTGATCAGTTGCCTGAGTCTGGTCTCCAGTTCAACGGCTTCCAAAATCATCTGCCGGTGGATGGGTTCTGTGAGGAGAGCGCACGAGACCAGATCCGCCATCTGATCCGGATCGTCCAGAGTGGCCAGGTATTGCACAATCTGTTCCAGAGAAAAGAGGGATGGAGCGTCCTCTTGTTCATGGGTTGGAATTCGGGATCCCTGTTTTAATGTCTGGATCGGGAAATCAAGGCCTTGCTCGAGACGTTTGCCGACCAGGGCCATGACTTTTTGAGTCAACGGTTCGACGCTGGAATTGGATTCGCCCGTGGTGACCAGGGGGCGAATTCTCTGGATGCGGTAGGGTTTGTATTTGACGGCTTTTTCCAGTTCCACACGGGCCAGGCCCTGGAGGATCAGGTGCGAGGAGCCGTCCCGATTGGCGACCGAAGCCCGAATCAGGCCAAGGCCTGCAACGACGGATGGAATCTCGCGGGTGCGACCCGGCTTGAGCATGGCCACGGAAACCATCCGGTGGGAGTCGAGGGCGTCGGCGAGCATCTGCCGGTAGCGCGGTTCGAAGATGTAAAGGGGAAGCATTGCCTTGGGGAACAGGGTCGCGTTTGGCAACGTCATCACAGGAACCTCTTTAGGCAATTGCATTTACACAATTTAGGTTGAATTGGCTGCAATTCAAGGCGAAGATGCAGGCTTGCAAATCGACTTATCTCCGCGCAAGGTTGATGCGATATGAACATGAAAGTGGTGGCCGTCATTCTTCTCATCGTCAGTCTTGGACTAGCCTACGGATGGTATCATCGTCACACGCAGGCAACGGGTGAGATCCGTTCCAATCTGGCCACCATCAACAAGCTGAGCAACTCGGTCGCGGAGGTTACCACGAAGTTCGAGGAGCAGCAGGCCGTGAACATGAGCCTCGAGCGGGATCTCCAGAACCGCACGACCGAGCTGAAGACCTATTCGAACAATCTGGCGCGTGTGACCTCGACCCTGGCTCAGACCCAGTCGGATGCCAAAGCCTCCGAAGAAGCGTCCAAGGCGGAAATTCTGCGAAAAGAGGGTGAGATTGCAAAACTCGAAGCCGAACGGGATGGCTTGAGCAAGACCATGACTGAACTGAACAGCTCGATCGGAAACCTGGAGGGCAAGATCGCCGAGACCCAGCGCCGTCTCGAAGACTCGGAAGAGGATCGTGAGTTTCTGCTGGTTGAACTGAAACGGTTGCAGACGGAAAAAGCAGAGCTGGAGCGGCAGTTTAATGATATGGCCCTGCTGCGTGAACAGGTTCGGCGGCTTCGGGATGAAATGTCCATTTCACGCCGGCTCGACTGGATCCGGCGCGGGCTCTACGGAAGTTTCCGCAAAGGCGGAGAGCTCCTGCAGCAGGGATTTTCAGCCAAACCTGCCGACACCAATTACAATCTGAATGTCGAATTGGGTGTCGATGGTTCGGTGAAGCTCACGCAGCCTTCGACGAACGCGGCCCCCTCCGATCCGGTTCCGGCGGACCAATGACCTCCCTCCGGCCGCTCTCGGATTCGTATGGTCGGATTATTCGCGACCTGCGGATCAGCTTGACGGACCGCTGCAATTTCCGCTGTCTCTACTGCCTTCCGGAGACGGAAGAAGCAGCCAACTTCTATCGCACCCGATTCGATTCCGTTCGCAACCCCAATCCGACAGCCCCAAAGTTGCCGGATTGGAAACCGCGCTCGGAACTGCTCACTTTTGAGGAGATCGAACGTTTGGTTCGGCTGGGTGCCAGCCTTGGCATTGAGAAGATCCGTCTGACCGGAGGGGAACCGCTGCTCAGGCAGGGGATCGAATCGTTGATTTCGAAAATAGTAAAGATCCCGGGAATCTCCGATGTGGCGATGACGACCAACGGATTCCTGTTTGCGCCGAAAGCCAGGCAGTTGAAGGAGGCTGGGTTGCATCGGATCAGCTTCAGCCTTGACTCACTCGATGCCGCCAATTTCAAGAAAATGACCGGCCGGGAAGGATTGAAGGAGGTGCTCGCGGGCATAACGCTCGCGCGGGAGCTGGGCATGGACCCCGTGAAGGTGAACGCCGTGGTGATCCGGGGAATGAACGACCATGAGATCGAGGATCTGGCGGGGTTTGCCCGGGATCGGGCGCTGAGTTTCCGGTTTATCGAGTTTATGCCCCTGGATTCGAGTCGCGCCTGGCTTAAGGAGATGGTGGTTCCCGCGTCGGAGATCCTGGAGCGCCTGAAATCGAAATTTGATTTGAAACCGGTCGTTTCCTCGAACCTCTCGGAAACGGCCCGGCGCTGGGCGTTTGCCGATGGACCGGGCGAGATCGGCATCATTGCGCCGGTGACCCAGGCGTTTTGCGGGCATTGTAACCGGATTCGGCTGACGTCGGATGGCAAGATCCGGACCTGTCTGTTCAGCGTGAGCGAACACGATTTGAAGGGCGCGATGCGCGGAGGCGCTTCGGATTCGGATCTGGCCGAGCGCCTGCGTGCGATCATCTGGCAGAAGGAAGACCGTCACCACATTGGCGAGGCTGAATTCGTCCAACCGGAACGTTCCATGAGCTGCATCGGGGGGTGACCGGGACGCTTGTTCCGGGGGGACTGTTTCCTGGAGGCCGGCCGCGGGCAAGCAAACGCATTGATTCCCTTGCTGGATTATGGTTCATTCTCCGCACTATGCCGACATATGAATATTCCTGTTCGAAATGTGATCAACAGTTCGATCTGTTTCAATCGATCACTGCGAGCGCGATAGAGACGTGCCCCAAGGACCAGTGCAAACAAAAGCGCTGGGGCAAGGGGAAGGTGAAACGCGTCATTGGAGCTGGAGCCGGACTGATTTTCAAGGGCACCGGATTTTACATCACCGATTATCGCAGCGAAAACTACAAGGAGGGGGCCAAGAAAGATTCGTCCGCCTCGGCTGCTCCCGCGTCCACCTCCACCGAAAGCAAAGCTGCAAGCACCAAGACTCCGGCACCCAAGAAGGAGTCCAAACCGGCAGGTAAATCCGCCGGAGGCAAGAGCTAGATTGGCCGCAGGCTGTTCCATTCCATGGATCCCGCTGATCCGCGCGGGACGAAGAACGCTGGCCACCGCGCTTGCGGTGGTCCTGAGTACGCTGTGCCTGCAGGCGGCCGGCGTTGATCTGCATCCGACCCGGCGCGCTCAAAACTTCATTGCCCACGACCTCCGTGGAGGCGCTGGTTTTTCCCGATTCGGGTCCGCGCCCGAGGCAACCGCATGGATCAATCTCGATCTGGATGTGCTCGCCGTCTCCGCCGAACGGGTTCAGCGGGCTGTCTACCAGGTGCTGAACATCTCGAAATTCGGGAATTCCACGGTACACCTCATCCTGAACCGGAGAAAAACCCTCCGGCAAACGGTCGAGGTCATCCCGTTGTTCGAAGGCGGAGCCTGGCAGTACCGTGTCGAAGTCCCCGATGCGGTGGATCCGCAGACGCTCCTGCGGGGACTGGTGGAGGTGGTGCTTCTGGAGATGGCCAACCGGGGGAGCGTCCAGAAATCCGCTGAAATCCCGGTTTGGCTCAAGGAGGGCCTGACGTTCCACCTGCTCAACGTGGTGGGGCCCGAACTGATCGTGAGCAGGGTTGAATCCGGGTCGATGCTCCGAAGCATTCGAAACATGATCGGTGCGGATCCGCTCCGACGCGCCCGGGAAATTTTGCCTCCGGGCATGCAGTTGAGCATTTCCGACCTCGGTCACCCGGAAACCAACGAGAACGTACAGCGCGAACCCGAGCGATACCGTGCGGCCTGCCAGTTCCTGGTTTCGGAACTTCTGCGCCTGCCCGATGGGGAACGTCTCATGGTCGGAATGCTTCGTGAACTTCCCCACTACTGGAATTGGGAGTCTGCGTTTTTTCGCGGTTTTTATCCCCAGTTTGAATCCCTGCTCGACCTGGAGAAGTGGTGGGCCGTGAAACTGGTGAGTTTTACCGGCCGGAATCCAAATCAGGCCTGGGGACCCACCATCTGCCTCCAGCAGCTTGATGAAATCCTGCTGGCCAGTGTCCAGCTGCGCTGGTCCACCAACGCGCTGCCGGTGCGGAGCCAGGCCACGCTTCAGCAGGTGCTTACCGAATGGGAGTTCCCAGCCCAGCAGGAGCTCTTGTGGCAGGTGATCCGTAGATTGACCGCATTGCGTCCTTATTGTCCCAGAGACATCGAGTTGCGGGTCGGTACCGTGTCGCGGGCCAATGAGGTGGAGGCCTACGGTCGGTCGCTCGCCGTGGCCGCCTATTTTGAAGGGCGATGGTATGTTCGGATTTTCGATTCGAATGGCAACCGCGTGGTCGACTGGAATCAGGAGCAGCTTGAGCCCGGGCGCGAGGCGGAATTCGCGCAGTTGACGGGGAGTCTGACTGAGATTGCCGCCGGGTTGCCGCTTTCCGATGCGCGGAAACTGGAGTTGCTGGATCGGTTGTCCAGCCTGGTTGGCTACACCCGGCCTCCACCAATCCAGCCCCTGATTGATGCTTATCTGGGCGTGTTGAGTCGTTATCTGGATCGGCGAGCCAGTCTGATGACCGCTCCGGTGGGTAAACTGTTGCCACCCCCCTCCTCCCAGGCCGTGGCGGCCAGGACCGTGGAGGAACTCGACGCACTGATGCTGCGGCGCGAAGCTTTGTGGAGGCAGATTCTGGGACGATCGATCGCCAAAGGGTGATCCTTCCCGCCCTCGCCCCGGAGAATGAGTTGTCCCGGTCACTTGACACTCGCCCCCCTCAAAATATAGTTCCGTGTCATGTCGATGAATGGTTCACCTTCGGATACCGATGGTTGCGCAGGGACGGTAGACCGCCTCAAAGAGTTCAGGTCCGCCGGACGCGGGGCTTGGGGAGAGGTGTCTCCTGCCCAGTGGGAGGACTGGCGCTGGCAGTTGAAGAACCGGATCACATCGATCGCACAGCTGGAAAAGTTGCTGCCCGGAATGACCGCCGAGGAGCGGGGTGGTGTGCTCCTGGCAAATACCAAGCTGGCTCTGGCCATCACGCCCTACTTCTTTAATCTGATTGATCCCGCTGACGAGAATTGCCCGATTCGACGGCAGATGATCCCGAGGTTGGAGGAAACACACACCGCTCCCTGGGAGATGTCCGATCCCTGTGGCGAGGACGAACATTCACCGGTGCCGGGCCTGGTGCACCGATACCCCGACCGGGTCCTGTTCCTGGTGACCGACCGGTGCGCCGCTTATTGCCGGTACTGCACCCGCTCGAGGTTGGTGAGCAACGCGGCCGGATACGATTTTCATGCGGACTTCGGACGTCAGCTGGACTATATCCGAAAGACCCCCTCGATCCGTGATGTTCTGCTGAGCGGAGGGGATCCACTCCTGTTCAGCGATCATAAACTCGAGTCGCTGCTGGTCCAGCTCAGGGCCATCCCCCATGTCGAATTCGTGCGAATCGGCACCCGGATTCCGCTGTTCCTGCCGCAGCGCATCACGCCCGAGTTGTGCGCGATGCTCAGGCGGTTTCATCCCCTGTTCATCAGCATTCACTGCAATCATCCCCGCGAACTGACAACCGAAGTGCGCGACGCCCTGGGAAGACTGGCGGATGCCGGTATTCCCCTCGGCAATCAGGCGGTTCTGCTGAAGGATGTAAACAACGATTTGACGGTCATGAAAGCCCTGATGCACAAGCTGCTGATGTGCCGGGTGCGGCCCTATTACATCTATCAGTGCGATCTGATCGCGGGATCAGCCCATCTTCGGGCCAGTGTGCGCGAGGGCCTGGAGATCATGCAGGGCCTCCGGGGTCACACCACGGGTTATGCGGTGCCTCAGTTCGTCATCGATGCTCCGGGCGGTGGCGGCAAGGTGCCCATCAACCCGGACTACGTGCTGAGCCGCAATTCGGACCGCGTGATCCTGCGGAATTTCGAGGGCAAGGTTTTTGAATACCCTGAATCCGCGGAGGGATTGCCCACCCAGCCGCCGCCCGTGAGGATCGAACACCCGGAGTTGGTCTGACGTTCGGGTCGTGTGGGTGTTTGTCCAGTTACGACTCGCGTTGAGTTCCGAATTTCATGCCGCGAGAATCGCAATCTTCGAGAGCTGCCCGTGTGCGGACGATTCTCGACCTTCTCAACCGGGTCTATCCCGATGCGTACTGCGAACTCGACCACACGGATCCGCTCGAACTTCTGATCGCCACCATCCTGTCCGCGCAGTGCACGGACAAACAGGTGAATATCGTGACCCGGGATTTGTTTCCGAAATATCGCACCGCCGCCGATTACGCAAACGCGGATCCGGCGGAACTGGAAAACGATCTGCGGCGCATCGGCCTGTTTCGCAGTAAAGCAAGGAACATCCGAGCCTGCTGCGCCAAGCTGGTGGCGCTTCACGGCGGCCGGGTGCCCGGTTCGATGGAGGCCCTGATCGCCCTGGATGGGGTGGGTCGCAAGACAGCCAACGTGGTTCTCGGAAATGCATTCGGCCTCTGTGAAGGAATTGTTGTGGACACCCATGTGGCCCGCCTCTCGCAGCGTCTGGGGTTCACCCGCGAAACAACCCCGGAGAAAATCGAACGCGCCCTGATGCGTCTGGTGCCCCGGGATCAATGGACCATTCTGAGCCACTGGTTGATCTGGCACGGACGCCGCCGATGCTCCGCCCGAAAACCCGACTGTGCGAACTGCGAGTTGAAGACTCATTGCCCTGCGGCTGATCGTTAGCCCAGGTTCGGCAGCTGGAGGAAGGTGTCCCGCAGAGGCGCAGAGAGGAGGGAAGTTGATCCGAAGGGAGTGTGACCAGGTGGAGTCGGTCGCGCTACCTCGTGGGGGTGCTCAGGCCTCCGCCCAGTTCATCGCGATAGCGTCGTGGAGTGCGGCAGTCCCCTGCCGCTTTTGGGCCTGCCAACGCGCCGGAAAGCGGCAGAGGACAGCCGCAGTCCAAGATCTGGCGAAGTGTCGATGCCCCTCCCCGAATGAACCTTCCCGGGTGGGTTGGGTGGAGTCGGTCGGGGTGGGTATACCTTGTGGGTGTGCTTCGGGCTTCGCCCAGTTCATCGCGATAGCATCGTGGAGTGCGGCAGTCCTCTGCCGCTTTTGGGCCTGCCAACGCGCCGGAAAGCGGCAGGGGACTTCCGCACTCCCGCAGAGACGCGGAGACGCAGAGAGGGGAAATCGACTGAAACCCTTTCTATCTCAACCTCGGCGGAGAGCTCTGTCATTAACCCAAGTTCGGCAGAATCCCCGGACGCCTCATTTGATCCATTCCTGAGCCGATGGCAGTTCGAGTTCTTCGACCCGCCACCGCCCGTTCCCAGGGCCCCGGTGGTGGGGGATCATAAGGATCACGAGCGAGGAGGGATCATTGTCGCGTTGCGCTCGGTTCGTCCCGAATCACGTTGTGCGACTGCCGCTTGGTATTTTCCAATGCGCAGATTCCGCCTGACGCGAACGATGCCGCGAATGTTGTCGATGGCTGTCCTGAGAATTTTCACACGATCGTAATGTGGCGCAGACTGGCAGTCTGCGGTGCCGCAGGTTGGCACCCTGCGATACGGCCGATTACCAATCGGCGCTACGGAGTAGCGGAGTTCGTGGCCTTCAGGACTGCGGGGCGCACTGGTACACCGGCAACGGCCGCGCGGGCGCGCACTCAATTCGTCCGGTCGGGAGAATCCTGGTCCAGGAATGTCTTGATCGTGAACCGGTCACTTTGCCGGTTCACTTCAACAGTGTGCCGGATTTTTAGTCTCCCGGGACCAACGTCAATTTCCTGAACTCAACCTGTCCGTGATCCCCTTGGACAAGAAGCGGACCAGGCTCGCCTTCGTCGCTGTCCAAAGCGCCCCCTGTGATTCCAGGAATCGCCTGCCGCTCAATGATGGGTTCCCCGTTCAAGACAACGGTGATGATTCGACCCACCAGGGTGATGTCCAATGTTTGCCATTCGCCCGGATGTTTGGCGGCGTTTACCCGCGGCGTGAGAAAACCGTAGACGCCCCCAATGTAATGACTGTCCACCGCAAACCCAAAGTTATCCTCGATCTGCACTTCATAACGTCCGCGAAGATAAATCCCGCTGTTGCTTTTCTCGGGATAACGAAATTCGACGTGTAGTTTGAAATCGTGGAACCGCCTCTCGGTCATCAGATCATTACCCGGGGTGACGTTCACCAACAAACCTTCCCTCACCTGCCACCCATGCGGCACTTCGGTGTGCCGCGCCTTCCAGCCCGTGAGGTCGCGCCCGTTAAATAGTTCGATCGGCTGCCCCCACCTGGGGGATTGCCCCCGCTCGAGCGTCGGAGCGCGCCGACCGTCCCAATGAATGGTCCCACCCTGGTCGTTCGTGGTGTCGCCCCGGAGGACATCGCCCTCGATCCTGCCTTCGAAGACGATAGGGTTCGTGCGGTGTTCCCACTGCGGTGGTACGACAAATCGGAATACTCCTGTTTTCCGATCGAGCTTGATTTCACCGATCGGTCGCGCGCTGCCGAACTGTCCGACGTAGGAACCGACCAAGGTGCGGTAACCTGATTGTTCGACTTCCAGCCAGGAAGGATAAACGGCATCGCCATCCCGTACCTGCAGATCCCACCTCCCGGTCAAGGAAGGTCGGTCCTGCAATGTGAAGGGATCACCATCCGCAGCCCTCATCGACCCCAACCCGTCGGCCACCAGCAAACAAAATGCGGTTAATCTGATGGACCAGCCGAGGACGCGGTTCAGTGCCTGAGCAAGGGAAACGGACGGGGAGATTTGAGAACGAGAATTATCGATCTGGCATTGCATAGGTTCTTTTAGTCTGCCAGGAATCCGGTGTTTGGCAAACCCTGGTTGGAGGGTCAACGGGTTCACGGGTTCAGTAGCCAGGAATCTTTTGCAATATCTGAGACTGGGAACCGGGGATGTGGGGACGTGACGAAATCCTCCCGCAGAGGCGCAGAGACGCAGAGAGGAGTGAAGGTGATCCGAAGGGAGTGTGGCTTCGCACGGTTGGTCGCGCTGGGGGGTACCTTGTGGGGGCTCAGGCCTTCGCCCAGTTCATCGCGATAGCGTCGTGGGAGTGCGGCAGTCCTCTGCCGCTTTTTGACCTGCCAACGCGGTGGACTGCGGCAGAGGACCGCCGCAGTCCATGATCTGGCGAAGGGTTGATGCCCCTCCCCGAATGAACCTTCCCGGGTGGACTGGGTAGGGTCGGTCGCGCTGCAAGGCACGCTACCTTGTGGGGGGCTCAGGCCTCTCCCATTCCACCCTGCGGGAGCTTCGACATCATCCGGTAGCGGGTGAGAGTCGAGCCGATCATTTTCTTCGTTGCAGCATCAGAATCGAAGTTCACGGCTTTGGTTGATCCTTCAGCAGGGTGGTCCAGTTTTGAATCCAGTGGAAACGCGTAAAGCCGGGCACGTCCCGCACGCTCAGCAGGAGCTCCTTGCCATCCGGGGAAACATCAAACCTATCAAAAAAATCTCCCTCGAAAAGCACCCGGGGTTTTCCGGGAATAAAGGTGTCCGGCTCCGCCGATTCCACCGCGATCAGCTTGCGACCGGATTTGTAAAATAACTCCCGCCCGTTGCGCGCCCACAATGGCAGTTCCCCACCTTCGTTCGAGATCTGCCGGCGATTGGCGCCAGCGGGATAACTTTGGACATACACCTCGTTGCGGCCGGATTCATCGGAAGCGTAGGTCAGCCATTTTCCATCCGGTGAAATCGACGCGCTGCTTTCGTTCCACTGATTCGTCAACAGCCCGAACGGCTTGGGCTCGCCGCTCAAAGGCAATGCCCATATGTCGCGGGAATTGCCTTGCTGCCATTCAAAGAACAGGAGTTTGCCATCCGGCGAAATCGAATCCGTGCCCTTGCCGCCTTCACTAAACGTCAGCTGCTCTTCCGGGCCGGAGCCGTCGGCGGCCCGCCAAAAAAGATTCTGCCCTCCATTTCGGCCAGAAATGAAAACGATCCTTTTACCGTCGGGAGTCCAGAGCTGCCCGTAATCGCGATGAACTGGCGTTGGCGCTGTTCTCGATCGCGAAGGCGAGATCGGTCGCGGATTGAAAGCGTCGCTCGGGTTGCTTCTCCAGACAACGCCGGAGCACGCGCTCGAAGGAAGGCGCCAGATTGGGGTTCGTCTCCGTCAGGTCCGGCGGTTCCTCGGTGAGGATGGCGTTCATCGTTTGAATGGTGGAATCCTTCCGAAACGCGCGCCGGCCCGAAACCATTTCATAAAGCACGCAGCCGAAGGCGAAGAGGTCCGCGCGATGATCGAGCTGCTCGCCGCGAACCTGTTCGGGAGCCATGTAGCTGGGTGTGCCCATCACCCGGCCCGGTTCCGTGGCCTCGGCGACGGGCAGCACCAGGGTGGGCGCGGCGGAGTCGGCCGGCCCCGCCGTCCGGGCTTCGGGACCCGGGACATCCCGGAGCTTCGCCAACCCGAAGTCCAGGATCTTCACACGGCCGTCCTTCGTGACGAAGACGTTCTCCGGCTTCAGGTCGCGGTGCACCACGCTCTTGCCATGGGCGGCGGCCAGGCCCTGGGCCATCTGCAGCGCGTAGTCCGTCGCCTTGCGGGTGGACAAGGCACCGGCGGCCAGTTCCTCCCGCAGCGTCCGCCCTTCGAGCAGCTCGCTCACCAGATACGGAGCACCCTCGTGGACCCCGGCGTCGAACACCGTCATGATGTTCGGATGGTTCAGCGCCGCCAGCGTCTTGGCCTCCTGCTCGAATCGCCGCAGCCGGTCCGTGTCCGCTGCGAAGTCCTTTGGCAACACCTTGATCGCGACATCGCGACCGAGCTTGGTGTCGCTGGCGCGATACACCTCGCCCGTGCCGCCTTCGCCCAGCTTGGCGGTGATCCGATAGTGCGTGAGGGAGTTGCCGATCATTTTCAAGACTCGTTCGTTCCAAAGTCCAGATCGTTGGAGCGCCGCGGCACCCAACGGCTCAGCGTGCTGCAGCCCACCCTGTCGGTCCCGGTC
This sequence comes from Verrucomicrobiota bacterium, assembly GCA_021733945.1. GTDB lineage: Bacteria > Verrucomicrobiota > Verrucomicrobiia > Limisphaerales > SIBE01 > JAIPJX01. Next base: position 18,483 of record JAIPJX010000078.1, read on the forward strand.
GGCGGGATGGAGGCGGTCAGCTTGCGTTGTTCGGTGTGGGCGCTCATTTGTCCATTCCCAACTTCCTCAGCAATTCAACGAAGCGCGGTTCCGAGCGCAGCCGGTCGAACGGCGGTTGAACCTTGATGAACGGAACAAAGCCGTCGGATTCATCCGGTAGACGTTCCAGCCGGTCCAAAGCCCGGTTGATTTCGACCTAGCCGGAAATCTCATCTCAAAAATCAATCTCAGGACTCTTCGAATGCCCGAAGGCCGACAATACAATGCCGATTCACACTCCACGAATGGCAGCCCGAGCAAAAGCCTTCTATTTTCGTCTTCCTCGAACTTGATCGCGACCATCGGGTTCACAGATGGATATGGAATGGTGGTGTTCACCAAGACGCCGGAACGGACCCCACGGCCCATTCGGGTTCCCTGGAAGGACCCGCGGATTCAGACATCGTTGCCATTTTTTTACCCGACCCATGCCTCGAAAATCGATGGGCAAGTTCGAAACCGCCTCCTGGAACTCGCTCTGAGTGCCGCCGAGGGCGCGCGAAATCTGTCGGTTTCCATAAACCCCCAGAAACTGCGAGAACGGTTTGCCTGTACAGATTGACTCCAGGAGGGAGAGAATCAAGGCGTTAATTGGATATGGATGCCAAATCCAGAGGAGTGGGATGCCAGCACCAAAAATTCTTTGTATTACGGTTCCCAGGTTTGGTGGAGGAGGAGGCCCGATCACCGCCGGTCGAAGGGATGGTCGGCTGAAACGCGTTCAAGCAGGAAAGATTTGGGGCACCCGACTTCGTCGGAATCCGCAGCGCCCGCATGGAATGGATAAAAAGGCGCGAGGAGCTTGGATGCGGGCATTATTTCGACAAAGGGGCATCGAGGGTCAAAAACGCCGTCTGCGTGGCCTCCCGGGCGCTCAGGCCAAGAATCTTCGCCCGAATTCCGGAAGACCGCCTCATGCAGTCCCGGTAATTCGAAAGTTGCGCATCATGCCCATGTCCTCGTGCTCCAGGATGTGGCAGTGGTAGAGGTAGAGCCCCGGATGCGAGGAGAACTTGATCTGCACGCGAACTTTTTCGCCCGGCAACACCAGCACCGTATCCAGCCAGCCTGTGTCGTTGATACCCTCGCGCAGAGGATTCGCGGCCCCGCCCGAGCGGGCTAGCACGCGGAATTGGAGTCCATGGACGTGGATGGGGTGGGCCATTTCCATGCCCATCGGGTTGGGCTGGTTCTCAAACTCCCAGACGTGGGTCGAATTGGGCGCGACGGTTTCCTCCTTGGCCACGTCCTGCATGTCAAAGGAACGTCCGTCGATGAGCCAGCTCATCCGCATGAACGTAAGCGGAACCGGCCGAACCGGCGCGTTGGGCAATTTTCGAAAATTGTGTGTGGAAAGTTTTTTTGGCAGGCGCACACCGGGGCCTTTGGTTTCCGAAATGCGCAAGGTCATGAGCGTGAGCGCCGCTCCCTGCGGGACGGGCGACGATTCGGCCATCATGCCGACGCGCCCCACGGCACCTGCAGGAAACGCCAGGCTGAGCAACTGCAAGGGCGCTGCCCCGGCGTGGGCTGACAAATCGAGCAGCACCTCCGCCCGCTGCCCCGGGGCCAGGGTGAGCGCCGCTTGGGTACGCGCCTTCTCGAGCAGTCCGCCATCGCTGCCGATCAGAGTCATGGGTGAACGGTCGCTCCACGCGAGCTTGTAAATCCGCGCGTTGGATCCATTGAGCAGGCGCACACGGTAGGCACGGCGGTCCACGTCGATCGTGGGTTGGACGCGTCCGCTGACGAGCATGCGGTCGCCCAACCATCCGTTCATCGTTTCCATCATCCCGCCCATGCCACCGCCCCCCCGGCCGCGTCCTTCCCCAGATGCGCCCGCATAAACCAATTGGTTGTCGGCGTCGAGGCGTCGGTCCTGCAACACACAAAGCAATTCACCCGCGTCGCCGGGCAGATCGAGATCCTTCTCCTCCGGATCGGAAACGATCAGCAATCCGGCCAGGCCCTGGTAAACCTGTACCGCCGTGCGCATGTGCGGATGCGGATGATACCAGTAGGTGCCGGCGCGGTTGGTCACCTCGAAATCATACGTGTAACTCTGCCCATGGCCGACCGCGAGGCGCGGATGGCCGTCGGCCGACTCCGGAACATCGAGCCCGTGCCAATGCACGATGGATGGCTCGCCCAGTTCGTTGTGGAAACGAATGCGGACGCGTTGGCCGCGGCGCAGGCGAATGACCGGGCCAAGGGTGGAATCTGTGATGGGCTGCAACGTGTCCGCCGGCCCGCGGACGAGCCTGGCGGTGAAACACCACACCCGGGTTGGCTTGCCCGGCAGAAGCTTGACTTCACCGGGGGCCGCGCCCAGTTCCAGTTCCACGTCGGGAGGTCGGACCGAAGCGCTTTTCGCGATGGCGGCCAGGGCGGACGAGAAAGCGGATGAACCGGCGAGTCCAGCCATGGCGGACAGGCCGAGAACACGAAGGGCTTTGCGGCGTTCTAGATTCAAATTCAAATCGTTGAAAACTGGCATGGGATGAGACTGGATCTGGAAAGGAGTTATTCGGCAAGCTCCGCCACCTGAATATCAAAACGGACTGACGCTGTCCGGCAGCTTACCGATAACCGATAGAAATCTTCTTTTTCACGGTTAGGCTGAAAATACCCTTTCGAATCGGTGGAACAAGCAAAAACCAACCGACCACGACCCAAAAAGGAGAATCTTCGCCCAGGCAAAGGTGCGGCAGACTGCCACCTGTCTCCATTGCCTTCCGGCACTCACCCTGTTCGGAACAACTGCATCTACCTCCCGCGGCTCAGCGAGGACGCTTCGCCCTACCAAAAACGGGGCCGGCAACCTCCACCACCGATAAAGGCGATTGTTCAGGTAGCCCGCCGTTGCCATTGACACCCGCTTGGCGATCCAGTCTACCGTCATCGCTCCCTGCTCTCGCAGTTTTGCTGCCATTCCAACCTTCAGTCGGTCTCCCTTCGCCGGCTTTTCCAACTGCGCCTCGTTCCCATTCAACCGTCTCATTTTTCTCTGCACAATCTGCTTCAATTCAACCGTCCAACCGCTTCATCGATGCGACCACAACGGTTTGCCGGGGCTGAGCGAATCGGCTGGCTCTCGTTCACTGCACCGTCTTGTTCCAGGGGCGTAGTTGCTGGCTTCGCTTCGCTACGCAGCAATACACCCTTCAATGTTCGCCTGAGATTGCAATCTTGATTCGGGCGCCCTTCTTCACTCCAGCCTGCTCGATGTGCCCCGTCACGGGCCGGTTGAGGGCGGCACTTTCAAAGACCAGATGCCGGTGGGTCGTCGTTCCCGGATGCGTCAATCGACCAGCCGCATTGAGCGCATGAACCCCCACCAACGTCCCCCGCATTCGTTTGGACGACTGTTCATACGGCCGGTGCTCCTTCCTTATCTCGATGCCACGTGACTTGGCATGAACCGGGCACGCGCCGTTGATCACATGTAGCTTCACCTCCTGAAACTCTCCCTCAACCAGGAACATAAACGCTCGGGTATCGGGAAGACCCAACTGCGCTGCCAAAGCGCGTAGATGACGGTCAAAGTCGTCCGCCGGAATGTCCTCCTCCACCTGAACCGATTGCCAGTGCGTCACCGATTGCCCGATGAGGAGCGTTGCTTTCGCGTCCTCGGTCAAAGCGTTCCTCAGGCTCCCGTCGGCACTGACCGAAGTCACCGTCGGTTTTGAATCGAGGAAGGAAATCTCCCCTGCAAGGCCTTCGGCGGCGCCCACACCGTAGAAGTGCGGCTTGCGGGTCAAGTCGCCCAATGACACCCGCGCCTGCGACTGGCCCTGCCCGATCACCGCGTGCATTGCGCCAATGGTCGTCAGTTCCGTCCCGGACTGCGGCGATTCCGCCGCAAACCCGATGGATCGCCAGACAAGCAGCAATATCCCTGACAGGATCAAATGATGGCGCGTGAACTTGAATCTCATGTAATGCGTGGGGTTGGTGTGTAGGGGCGAACGGCCCGAGTGAGCGGCAGCCACCGACCGCGCGCTCCAGCTCTGGAAATCAATGCTCATTTGATCCGATCGAGTCAATAACGAAACGGCGGGTGGCTGTTCGCTCGACTCGCTGGTTCGCCAATTCCTTCATGCTTCGTACTCCTCCTGTGCTGGCCTGATGCATTTCTCCATCAACTCCTCGTCAAGAAAAAGCTCGAAACTAGGCCATCGTGGATCCGACTCCTCCCGCCCAGACCAAGCCAAGTGTACGACCGCGTAATCGCACAAGTGTCGGAGCAATTCGAATAACACGTCATCTCGATCGATGCGCCGACCGATGGCCCTCACCGGAACCCCATACAAGGGATGGCCCTTTCCTATCTCCGTGGCGTACTCGTCTTCAAATTTAGTGGCCATCGCCGGATCGATCGGCTCCCAAGGCGTGACCAACTGCAAAGGAGTTTTCACAATTGTGATGGCGAACGTTGAGAGGACCGATGAGCGGCCCTCCATGACTGTTGAAATTCAAAATGGACGTGCAGGCCGCTCATTCGGTCACTCAATTTGTTCAGTGATTCTGGCCATTTTTGCGGCAGTGATTCGAGCGAGATGAACGAGCCGATCCTTACTTTGCAAATCGTCGCACTCTAGCAGCCTGTCGGACTTAGAGCGAGTCGAGCGGGAAGGTTTTCTGGAGAAATTTTAAATAGAATCGAGGTGGGCGCAGTCAAAAAAGTATGCCTGCCCGTTTTGTGAATTTGGATCGCGACACGCCGATGCTTTTGCCGTGTGATTTGCGGGATTGGCTGCCGAGCGATCATATTGTCCATTTCATTCTTGAGGCGGTGGAACAGATTCCGACCGCTCAATTCCACGTTAACGAAAGGGGCACCGGAAGTGCGCAGTATCCGCCCGCCATGATGCTGAGTCTGCTGATCTATTGTTATGCGACGGGACGCTCGGGTTCCCGCACAATCGAAGGGGCTACCCATACGGATGTGGCCGTGCGTTACATTTGCGCCAATTTACATCCGGACCACGACTCGATTTGTGAGTTTCGGCGTCAGAACAAAAAGGGGATCGAGTCGGCGTTTGTCAAAGTGTTGCAACTGGCAAGGGAGTTGAAGCTGACGCGGGTGGGCACGATCAGCGTCGACGGAACAAAGATCCTCGCCAACGCAAGCAAGCACTCAGCGGTGAGTTATGAGCGGGCCGGACAAATGATTGAACAATTGCAACTGGAGGTCCATGAGCTCCTGGAGAAAGCCGAGACAGCCGATGCCCAGGAAAGATCGTGCGGATTGGACTTGCCTGCGGAGTTGGCGCGGCGCGAAAAACGGCTTGAGGCATTGCGGGAAGCACGCCGGGTAATCGAGCAACGAGCTCAAGAAGTCGCCGCAGCCAAACAGAACCAATATGAAGAGAAGGTTGCCGAGCGGAAAACCCAGCGAGAGAAGGGTGGCAAGCCACGAGGACCCGAACCACAACCTCCGAGTAGTGAGCCTGATGCGAAATCGCAATACAATTTCACCGATCCGGAAAGCCGCATCATGAAAGCGGGATCCAGTGGCCACTTTGAGCAGGCCTACAACGCGCAAGCCGCAGTGGACCAGAACATGTTGATCGTCGGAGCTCATCTCACACAAGCGCCCAATGACAAAGAACAATTGGTAGCCACACTGGCTGTGGTGGAACCGTCGATCCGGAAGGAGGTCGGGGCGGTGCTGGCGGACAGCGGTTATTACAGCGAAGCGGCCATCCAGGGAGTGGAGCAAACACCCGAGGGAAGGGAGAGCGGAGTGAAGGTTTACGCAGCCGTTGAAAGGCAGAGTCATCATCGGACCATTGAAGACCTCCTCCAGAAAGAGGATCCCGCGGCTCCCGGTGAGAACGCCACGCCCAAAGAACGGATGGCGCATCGGCTCAAGAGCAAGGCAGGCCGGGAACTCTATCGTTTGCGCAAGCAAACGGTCGAACCTGTCTTTGGGATTATCAAAGAAGTGATGGGATTTCGGCGTTTTCGATTGCGCGGGCGAGAGAATGTTTCGCTGGAATGGAAGCTGGTATGCCTGAGCTACAACCTCAAGAGAATGTTCGTGCTCAGAAACCAGGCGCAAGGGGGTTAAAACACCGAGATCGAGCGCGAACACACCAAAAATCAACTGGTGCGGCGAACTTTCGGGGCTCCATCAACTTCGGAAGCTATCCGAATCGAAAAACAAAATCCATTCGCTGCAATCACACAGCTTCCAATACGCCGCACCACTATTCGCGACCTGTTAAGTCCGACAGGCTGCTAGCTGTACAACAAACAAGCCGCTCCTGAAAACAAGGCGGAAGTCTTCATCGCTAGCCGTTCGTGGAACCCATACGCTTGCCTCTCCCACGGGAGGACCACCACGCTCATCACCGTGGGCGAGATATTCGCTCCATCG
>JAIPJX010000079.1 GCA_021733945.1 Verrucomicrobiota bacterium
CAATCCGGAGGCCGCGGGGCACCGGTGTAACTCGCGGTGGTGTCGGCCTCAATCTTGGGGTCGAGCTGAGGCCAGCGGTCGGCGATCAATCTGCCGATCTGCCATCGGGAGAGACGTGCCGCGCCACCCAGATGAAAAAGACCGCTCTTGTTTTCCTGGGCAGCCAGTTCCCAGAGAGCGCGCGCCGTGACGATGGCTGGAATCGGCGAACGGAACTCGTCGGTGAACAACCTGAGAGTGACTCCCCGTTGCCAGGCTTGTCGGAGTTCTTCGTTGAATCCCCGGACGCCGCTCGGGGAGATGCCGCCGTTGAGGGAGGTGCGCACCACGGTGTGTGCCGGGTTGCGGAGCACGAGTTCTTCCGCGGCCGCCTTTGTCTCGCCGTAGACACTCAGGGGATTGACAGGGTCGGTTTCCGTGTAGTTGCCGCGTTGACCATCGAAGACGAGATCCGACGAGAGAAAGATCATCGGGATGTTCGAGGCAAGATTGGCGAGGTGGGCGGTTACGTCGATATTCTGAAGGCGGGCCTGGTCGGGCCACTTCTGGCAGTCGGGGCTTCGGCTGAGAGCCGCGCAATGAATGATCAGCGCGGGTTGCTCCCTGTGAAACAGCGCGGTAACGGAGTCGAAACAGGTCAGGTCGAGCTCCGGGCGGGTCAGTGGTCGGGGCGACCACCGGGGTGCGTGAACGGGGGCGGTCTGGAGGAGACTGTTTCCGATCAATCCAGCCGCTCCGGTGATCCAGGCAACGGGTTGGGCGGGGTGCGTGCTCAATCAATCAATCGCCGGGTGATGTCTCCGTACGCGTCGATGCGGCGGTCCCGCAGGAAGGGCCAGTGAGTGCGCGCTTCATCGACGCGGGCGAGGTCGACTTGTGACAGAAGAATTTCCTCCGTGTCGTGGCTGGCCTTGGCCAGAATCTGGCCGGAGGTGCCCGCCACAAAACTCTGCCCCCAGAATTCAATCCCGTCCCCGCCGACTGGTTGTTCGTGTCCAATCCTGTTCACCGCTGCGACGTAGCACCCGTTGGCGACGGCGTGGCTGCGCTGGATTAACTCCCAAGCCGAGTGTTGGTTTTCGCCATGTTGGGCCTTCTCGCCGGGATGCCAGCCGATGGCAGTGGGGTAGAAGAGGATCTCGGCCCCCCGGAGGGCGGTCAGGCGGGCAGCTTCCGGGTACCATTGATCCCAGCAAATCAGGACGCCGATTGTGGCGTAGCGGGTTTTCCAGGAGCGAAAGCCCAGGTCGCCCGGGGTGAAATAGAATTTCTCGTAAAACAACGGGTCATCGGGAATGTGCATCTTGCGATACACCCCGAGCAGGCTGCCATCTGCGTCGATGACGGCGGCCGTGTTGTGGTAGAGACCGGCCGCCCGTTTTTCGAACAGGGAGGCGATCAGCACGATCGAATGATCCTTCGCCAGTTTCTGGAACGTTTCTGTGCTGGGACCGGGGATTGGCTCGGCCAGCTTGAAGTTTTCGTGGTCCTCGTTTTGGCAGAAATACTGGGACCGAAAAAGCTCCTGGGTGCAGATGATCTGCGCACCCCGTTTTGCTGCCTGTTCGACGAGGGCGACGGTACGTTCGAGATTGTCGGAGGGATTGGCGGAGCAGGAGGTCTGGATCAGGCCAAGAGTGACGGATGGGTGGTGAGGCATGGCAGGGGGAGGTTCAGATCGGAGTCTGTGTTATTTCCTCCGGATCCGGGTGGATGAATTCGGTGGGGGAATCCGGGTTGAATGGCTGCGGGAGTGACAGTCCGAAGACCGACCGGATGAAGGTGCCCATGGTTTCGTTGGTGGGGCCGTAGCCCTTGGAATAGATGTAGTGCTCCAGGTCGTACATGAGTTCGCCCGCGGTGGAATAACGCTCGTCCACGTCCCGTGCCAGGGCACGGTTGAGGATGGCGTTGAGGCGTTCATCGATCCTTGAATCGTGTTCGCGAAAATTCGGCATCGGCGCCTTGAGGATTTTATGGCGCGACTCCTCGGGGGTTCGTCCACGGAACAGGTTTTTGGAAAGCAGTAGTTGGGAGAGCAGGATGCCCGTTGAGAAGATGTCCGACCGGCTGTCGGTAATGCGGAAATCGGCCTGCTCGGGACTCATGTATTCGGGTTTGCCGACGATGACCTCGCCTTCCTGATGCTGGAGAAGGCCGCGTGCCTTGGCGATTCCGAAGTCGCTGAGTTTAACGTCCCCTTCGAATGCGATCATGACGTTCTTGAAGCTCACATCCCGGTGCACGATGCCAATGGGTTTGCCTGAGTCGTCGCTTTTGGAATGGGCGTAGGCGAGTCCGCGTGCGATCCGACTCGTGATGAAGACTGCCAGTTCGGCTGGGAGCGTCATGGCCCGGTCTCGAAGCCGCTGCGAGAACTGCTCCAGGTTGACTCCCCGGATCAGCTCCATGGCGATGAAGAAGACCTTCTCGGTCCTTCCCAGATGATAGGTCTGTACGATGTTTGTGTGAATGAGGTCGGCGACCAATTTTGCTTCGCCGATGAAATTCTGGATGAACGACTCCTGCGTGGCGTAATTCTGCCGAATCACCTTGATGGCGACCCGCTTGACAAATTTTTGAGCCCCCAGCTGCTTGGCTTCGTAGACGCTTCCCATGCCTCCATCCGCAATCTTGCGAACGATCTCGTATACAAGTTCGTCCTGAATGGAAAACAGCTCGTCCATGCAGCAGGGATGGTGTTGGAACCCGCCCTCATGTCAAGCCTGCACTCCGGCATTTAAGCCCTTGCGGGCACGCCTTTTCCATAGGAATCCAAAGGCGTCCGGTGCCAGGTTCGAGGGAGAGATGCAGGCAGCGACGGCAGGGGGGAGGCGTGATTGCGGGGGGGAGCCGTGCCGGAGAGACGGCACCCAAGGATCGTTGGGATCGGTGGCCGCTGTGCATCTTCGTTTTGTGTCGGTTTTTTGTTGGGTGAAGAGCGGGTAAAAAGTGCCCGAAACCCAGTGTTTTACCGTATTTTCTACTTGCGCGCTTGACTGGAAGCGCTTTAATGCATGTAAGTCTTACGACTTCACCTAACCTAAACGAGTTATTATGGCCAAAGCACCAGCTAAACCCCTTACAAAATCACAAATCGCGACTGAAATTGCCGAACGCGCCGAAGTGTCCAAGAAGACGGCAACGGAAATCCTGGATCACATCGCTGAATTGGCTTACAAGCATGCCAAGCATAGCTTCACTCTTCCGGGCCTCGGTAAGCTGGTTCTGGTTGCCCGTAAATCCCGCATGGGTCGGAATCCCGCCACTGGCGAGGAAATCAAGATTCCTGCGAAGAAGGTCGTCAAGTTCCGCGTCGCCAAAGCGGCGAAGGACGCGATTCTTGGGACCAAGTAATTGAACGGGGTTTTCACGGGCACTCTGAGTCAAATCGGAGTGCCTTTTTTTTTTAGCGAATGGCGATGAAACTTGCGGTGGTTGGTTGTGGTGCTCTGGGCAGTTTCTACGGAGCCCGGATCTTAAGGGCCGGGGGAGATGTTGCCTTCGTGCTGCGGTCCGATTTTGAGGTCGTTCGCCGCAGCGGGTTGTGGGTGCGCAGCGGTGACGAGAGCTTTCATGTCCGCCCGCGGTGTGCCCTCGAAGGTGGAGAGATCGGGCATTGTGATCTTGTGTTGATCGGGCTCAAGACGACCGCCAACGATCAGTATGGCAAGTTGCTCTCGCCGCTGGTTGGGCCGGATACGATTCTGTTGACCCTGCAGAACGGCCTGGGGAATGAAGAACAACTCGCCGCGTTGTTTGGAGGGGCGAACGTTCTGGGAGGGCTCTGCTTCGTCTGCCTGAACCGTGTGGAACCCGGTGTGGTTGAGCATCACGGGTTCGGCAAGGTGATTCTTGGAGAGTATCAGGGGGAACCGCGCCAAAGGACCCACGATGTGTGTGAATTGTTCCGAGGGGCGGGTGTCGAGTGCGAAGTAACGGCGGACCTGGAGCGTGCCCATTGGGAGAAACTGGTATGGAACATTCCATTCAACGGACTGGGCGTTGCCGCTTCGACCGGGGGGGCGCTGTTGGAAATGGCTGGTGGCCCCGCCGGTGAACGCGCCCGAGGGGTGTTCCCCACGGATCAACTGCTTTCGGATCCTTCCTGGCTCCGCCTCGTTCAGGAGCTGATGGCCGAGATCATCAGGACAGCCCGTGCATTGGGGTTTGCGATCCCCTTTGAATTTGCCGAGCGCCTGATTGAGCGCACGCGGCAGATGGGAAGTTACAAGGCCTCGACCTTGATTGATTTTGAGCGGGGGCAGCCCATTGAACTCGAAAGTCTGTTTCTGACCCCGCTCGCCATCGCAAAACGTTCCGGCGTTGCTGTGCCTCGTCTGGAAGCTCTCTGCCGGGTGCTGACTCAATTGGATTCCGGCAGATCGGCGGCGACGAACGGGTGAGTGGACACTCTGCTGCTGGACGCGAACGGCCGGCGCAACCCGGTTTTGTGCGGTTGCGCACCGCATGCGCGGGAGGTTTTGCAGGAGGAAGTTTGTTCGCGCTCGAATGGTCCGGGTTTGGTTCGAGGATGGCGCCATGGGCTTGCGATCGCTCGGATCCGATTCTGGGGCGCGAGCGTGCCCGGGGGCTATTGGGATGGCAACCGGGCCTGATGGTTTGTGGCGAGGGTGTGCCTGGTCACGATGTTCCCCTTGATCAGGTGCTCCTGGATGATTTGTTCCAGCACTTCCTCGGTACATCCCCGGTACCATACGGCTTCGGGGTACACCACAGCGATGGGGCCCTGTTGGCAGACCCTCAGGCAATTCGCCTTGCTTCGGAAGACCAGGGGGAAGGGGCCGGACAGTTTCAGTTCCTTGAGCCGGTTTTTGAGGTAGTTCCAGGCTTGCATGCCGACCCCGTGAGGACAGCATTTGGGATCAGACTGGTCTGCGCAAAGGAAGATGTGGCGTTTGTAATGTTCCAAACCCAGTGCGTTGACGGCCTGGGTGAGTTCATCGTTCATCACTCAGATTCGGGGAAGGCCGGTTCCAGGTGAGTCTGTGGGGGCAACCGGCCGGAGCTAGGCTGCCCGGGCCAGCTTCTTTCGGATGAAGGAAAATGTTTTGGCAACGGGAGCCACAGCAAGGTTCAGGCGATGGGATACCCGGACGTAGAGATCGCCGCATGCGCCGTCTTCAGCGACAAGGCCGCGACCGCGAACTCGAAAAGTTTGTCCGGATCGCACGCGGGCGGGGATCCTGAGCGAGACGGAGCCCGTCAGGGTCCCAACCTTGGCCAGTCCCCCAAACATGGAGACCCAGGGATTGATTTCCACCTCGCGGTAGAGATCGAGCCCGCGGGCGCGAAATTCGGAGTTGCGGGCGAAACGGACCCTCAGGATGAGGTCGCCGCGAGGAGCGCCGCCAATGCCCAGATTGCCTTTCCCGGGAAGGCAGATGATCTGGCCTTCCTGAAGGCCGGGCTTGAGCTGAAGATGAATATGGGTCTCGGTCCGTTCGCCTGTGATTGGATTGGTGAGCAACACCGCAATGGCCCGGTCGACTCCCAGAACGACCTCCTTGAAGCTGATTTCGAGGTTGGCTTCGAGATCCTGACGTTGGCTCCCATAGGATGGGTAGGCCTGATAGCCGAATCGGGGACGGGGGTCAGAGGTCCTGCCTGGGTTGGGCGCCTGTGTGTCGTAGCTGTCAAAAAAGCTTTCGCGACCCGGTTCCGTTTTTGGCTTTCGGGCTGTGGCGGGGTCAGGGGACTGTTGCCAGTTCCAGCGGTCTGAGGGTTGATGCTGCCGGTTGGATCTGGGGAACCCGCTGTGACTGCGGGTCGAACTGCGGCGACCGGCGGTGCGCCGGAATTCCTTGCGTTTGGCGGGATTGCTGAGCACTTCGTAAGCCTCGCTGATTTCCTTGAACAATTCCTCCCCGGTTTGTTTGTTTTCCGCAACGTCCGGATGGAACTGCCTGGCGAGCTTTCGGTAGGCGAGCCGAATCTCATCCTGAGAAGCGGATCCCGCGATTCCAAGGATCCTGTAGTAGTCTTTATATTCGGCAATCATACGCTCGTTCCTATAGGTTTATCGGCACAAAAGAGTCCGCACTTTAGCCCTGATCTTGAGAATTCTCCCCTCCTTCGCCCGCTGGTGGGGCTGCGGGCGAGGCGGATGCGATTCCTGAATGGCGGCCAACAAGATTGCGATCCGCTTCATGGCACCCAGATGGTTTGGATTTCCCTGCGTCTGACCTCCGTCATCCCTGGCCGCGACGTCATCCCGGCTCTCGAATTTCGCTCAATTTACACCATCTCTGGAAAAGCGACAGTCCGTCCGGAGATTTTTCTGAACGGGCTCGGGGTGTCTGTGTTTGGGCCGCGGATCGACCGTTCCGCGGGGGCGGGGGATTCGTGGTGACCCCGAGGACCAATGCCATTCGTTAAAGGGATTTGGTAGGCGGAGGGAGTCCGTTTGGAACGGGGGTCTGCCTCGCGGCTCGAGCAGTGGAGACCCAATCGGGATCGCCTCATTTTTTTCACCGGAACGTATGGGAAGGACCGTGTTGTTTAGGGTATCGGCAAAATGGCGTCGGCGCTGCGCTCTGGTGCCGCAGTCCAAAATCTGGGGATTGTGTGATCCCCCCTGAATGAAGCTGCCCGGGTGGAGTGGGTGGAGTGGGTGGAGTGGGTGGAGTGGGTGGAGTGGGTGGAGTGGGTGGAGTCGGTCGCGCTGCGACCGACAGTGCCTCGCAGCGCGAGGCACACTACCTCGTGAGGTACACCACCCCGTGGGGATGCTCCGGTCTTTGGCAGGTTCGCGAGAACGTCGTGGAGTGCGGCAGTCCTCTGCCGCTTTTGGATCTGCCAACGCTGTGGAAAGCGGCAGAGGACTGCCGCAGTCCAAGATCTGGCGAAGGGATGAAGCCCCTCCCTGAATGAAGCTTGTTGGGTGGCCCGGGTGGAGTGGGTGGGGCGAGAGGATTCGTGTCTGCCGTCGGGAAACATTCCAAGGCATGGCGTCGGAAGGACGACGGTGTTTTGAAGTGCGCGCGGCAGAGCGCAGCGTCGACGCCGCTTTGGTCCCGCCCGAAGAGGCAAACCACGCACTCCCCATCAGGATCCCAAACCGTTCAACCGCAAGCCATGAGGAATCTCGGAATCCTCAACGAGGACATCTTCGCCCCTTAAACGAATGGTGGTGACCCCCAGGAAACCGTGGGAGAGGGAGGTTCGGATCTTTGAATTTTGTGTCTTCGGGAATGGATTCCGAGTTTGACGGAAGGGGGAGGGGCTTCTATAGTCCACCGTCCGGGCCGAGACCGGCCGGGAACGAAACATCCTAAATTGAAAAACAAAATTTTATGGCACTGAACGTAGGCGACAAAGCCCCCGACTTTGAGTTATCCACCAAAACCGCTGAGGGTCCCAAACGACTGAAGCTCAGCGACAACGCTGGCAAGAAGAACACCGTGCTGTTGTTCTATCCCATGTCCTTCACGGGAGTGTGCACCCAGGAGTTCTGTGACGTGAGCCAGGGTCTGAGTGCCTACACGGATCTGGATGCAACCGTCTGGGGGATCAGCGGTGACAATCCGTTCTCCCAAGAGGTCTGGGCCCAGAAGGAAAAAATCACCGTGCCGCTCCTGAGCGACTACGAACACAAAGTGACCCAGAGTTACGGAGTGGCGTACGACAGCTTCCTCCCGCAGCTGAATCTGGGTATGGCCGGAGTGCCCAAACGTTCGGCGTTCGTCGTCGACAAGCAGGGTGTGATCCAGTACGCCGAGTGCAATGACGATCCGAAGCAATTGCCGAATTTCGAGAAAATCAAGGAGACTCTGGCCAAGCTCAAGTAGGTTTCGGGGTTGGCGGGCTTGATTCCCGATTTTCTGTTTCGATGGGCGGATGGATTTTTCCATCCGCCTTTTTTGATGCCCAGGCAATGCGGGTGCCTTTCTCCAGGAATGGGCCGTGGTCGCGCCGCAGGGTTTCGGGATTGATTTTGTGCCCGCCCGTGGGAATTGGCACGAACCAGACTTTCCCGTGCCATGACCCGCTGTTTCCCCTTGTCATCGGGCGATTGTGCTGGGAATTTCCGGGCATGGTACCGAGTGACTGGGAAGCTCAGAATCTGCACGGCGCGGACAATGCAATCACCGTGCGTGACTGGAAGGCGGCGCTGGATGGTGTTGTTTTGAACTTCGAAACGATCTGGATGAGCTTGTCAGTTCCGGGATGTCATTGATGCCGGAGGGATTTGAACAGGTGCTCCGGCCACGGGATCTGGCTGGCGAACCGTTCGATTAAACGGATATTCGCTTGTCGGATATCGGCGGGAGGTGATTTAATCGAGCAACCAAAGCCAATGATGAAACCGATTATGAATCGTTCCCGTTCTTATACCCTTTGCATGACACTCAGCCTGTGGATGGCTGTCATGGTCTCTGCCGAAAACTGGCCGCAGTGGCGCGGGCCGCATTTCAACGGTTCAACTGAGGAAACCGGGTTGCCGTCCACGTGGTCAAAGACCCAGAACATAGCCTGGAGCCTCGCCATGCAGGGGCCGAGCGCTTCGACCCCCATTGTGTGGGGGGATCATGTGTTTGTTTCGACCGTTGATTCGCGCACCAAGACGCTCAAGGCGATTTGTGTGGATCGCGGGACGGGTGCCGTTCGGTGGGAAAAGGAGACCGGTGTGGGAATTGAGCGGGACAACCGGAGCAATTATTCTTCTCCGTCGCCTGTGACCGATGGTACGCGGGTGATTTTCTTTTACGGAAACGGGCAGTTGACCGCGTTTGATTTTGGAGGAGAGGAGCTCTGGTCCCGCAACATCCAGAAGGATTACGGTGATTTCGCGTTTCAATGGACCTTCTCGTCCAGTCCGTTGCTGTTTGATGGCAAGCTCTACATGCAGGTGCTCCAGCGTGATGTGCCGGCCAACGGCCGTGGGCGGAGCGATGGGCCCAACGAATCCTATCTGCTGGCGAT
This sequence comes from Verrucomicrobiota bacterium, assembly GCA_021733945.1. GTDB lineage: Bacteria > Verrucomicrobiota > Verrucomicrobiia > Limisphaerales > SIBE01 > JAIPJX01. The sequence continues at coordinate 8,947 of JAIPJX010000079.1, forward strand.
GGATCCGGGTACGGGCAAAACTCTTTGGCGTGAAATTCGCCCGAGCCAGGCGGTTTCGGAATCCCGGGAATCGTTTGCCACTCCGGTTGTTTTCGAGCAATCCGGACGGACGGAACTCCTTTTGATTGGCGGCGACGATCTCACCGGGCACGATCCGGAGACGGGAAAGGAACTGTGGCGTTGGGGAACCTGGAACCCGAACCGCATTGGGCACTGGCGGTTGGTGCCCTCGGCGGTGGGTGGCGGAGGCGTGATCCTTGCCTGTGCGCCCAAGGGGGATCCGATCTACGCGATCCGGGCGGGTGGGAAGGGGTTGCTGGATGACAGTGCCATTGCGTGGACGAGCGACAAGCGGAGCCCGCTCTCGGCGGATGTTCCGACGCCGCTGTTTTACCAGAATGATTTCTTCATCCTGAGCGATGTCAAAAAGTCGCTCTCCCGGGTGAAGCCGACGACGGGTGAAATCCTATGGACCCTCGAATTGCCGGGGCGCAAGAAATACGAAACTTCGCCCACGGGTGCCGATGGGAAGGTTTACATCATGAACTTCGGTGGCGACGTGCTGGTGGTCGATGCTGGCACGGGCAAGGTCGTGCATCAGGCTGCGATGGGTGAAGACGGCGATGATGCCACGCGTTCATCCATCGCCGCTTCCAACGGTCAGTTGTTTGTGAGGACCAATTCGAGACTCTTCTGCATCGGTCAGAAATAGCCGTTGCGGCTTGTCTCAGAGCAGGTGGCGTTTGAGGAACGTGGCATAAACCTGGCACCGGAGCTGGGCGTCGGATTGGGAACTGCCCAGAATCACGCCGCCGCTTCGGAGTCGGTAGAAACTCTCGGGTGTGGGGCACGGACTTCCCTGCAGGAGGCCGCGGAGGACATCCGTGAGGGCATGATCCTTGGCCAGCAGCACCAGGATGCGGCGCAGGTGATCGCCGAAAATTCCTTCGTCGCGATCGGCCTCCTGTTCCAGCTTGGATAGGTCCATGTTGCCGGTGGTCAGTTCGTGCAGACCCCGGCGGACCAGGAAGGGATGCCCGCCCACGAGGTTGACGAACCTGTCAATTTCCGTTTCATCCTTGAGCGGATCGGAATACCTCTTGTTGAGTTCGGTGACGTGGGCTTTGGAAAAATCCTCCAGAATCAGTCGTGTGCCGATGTTGAATGGCGACTGGTTCATGTCCGTGATGAACAGGTGCGCCTCGGTGGCATAAGCGATCGCGAGGGTCAGGCCGGCCCAGGGGCCGGACGGGTCGAGCGCGCGTTCATTGTGCCAGGAGCGGAACAAGCCGAAGACCTCGCTGCCGTACGGGCAGAGGAAGAGTCGATCGACTTCATCCAGACCCCACACCAGCGGAGCGTTGAGTTTGGTCAGCACTTCCCTGCGGATGAACCGTTCAAAATTGATGTTGGGGCCGCGGCGTTCGTCCCACACGTCTCCGGGCATGGTGGAGAGTTCCATCTGATCCGCCAGCGACTCGGCGAGGCTGAGGTAAAAATTGCTGACGTTCTCCAGGTTGACATCGTTGAACTTCTGGAAGTCGGTCAGGGCGACCTTGGCTCCCCGTTCCCGGGCCGTTTGCAACCCGCGTGCCAGAAGGGATGTCTTGCCGATCTGTCGTCCGCCTTTGACGAGGATGATGCTGTCGTAACGGTTGACGGCGTTGCGGAGTTCGGTATCGACGGGGCGTGTGATGTAAAATTCGGAATTCAACGGGACGGCTCCACCGATTGGTTCCAGAGGCAGGTGCCCTCGGGGGCTGGTCGGTTTGGGAGCTCCGAGCACGACGCGTACGGGTTTAGACGAGCGTGGAACCAGACGGAGCCCTTTCCCGGGCACCACACGAACGGGCTCGGCGGGTGCCGCGACGTTCTTCAGGGCAGAAACGAGCTTGGTAAACAGCGCGGGCTGGTCTTCGGCGGACGTCCAGTCCAGTGTTTTGAGCGGGTCGAGAATGCCGGCCAACGGTTCGGGAAGCGGATCGACGGTGCCGACGCGAATGGGAATCAGTTTGGGGCGTCCCTGCTGGCGCTGGGCTGATTCGTGGGCGTTTTCAATCTCGAAAGCCACCATTTCGCTCCGGGCGGACGCGTTGGAGAGAATCGGGACCACGGCGTGCGCGGTCCGGATTTGTTGTTCGACCTCCTGCGCCCATTGGACTCCAAACAGCGTATTGCGATCGATCCAGACTGAGAAGCCCTGGCTGATCAGTTCCTTTTCGAGCGCATCGACGATTTCCGAGTCGGGTGCTGCATCGCGCCGGAAAATCAGAGCCACCCGAGGGCTGCCAACAGGCGAATCGGTCGTGGAAGCTGATTTATCGCCCGGATTGTTTTCGAAAGTCTCAGTTGCCATGTTCTGCTTTGAAAAAAAAAAGTCTCTTTATCGTCGCTGTAGTCACTCATTCCTCAACCGTCCTGGGTTGAAGCGACTCCGAGCGTGACTGATGCGTGTTTATACCAATGGAGAGGTTCCTTACAAGGCAATTCAGCCCCGGGCTACGGGGGGCGCGTGCATTGGGAAACCCGGCGGATTGAACCTCTATCCTGGCTGTTTCCGGCGCACCTCGACAGGATGTCCCGGTCCAAGGCCCAACCGTTCGGCCGCCGACCCCCCGTTCACTGCAAGTTCCAGTAATTGGCTGGAGCCGATCAAAGCCATCGGTTTGCCCTCGGAGACCGAGCTGTAGGACTCCACAATCGGGAGGGATCGGCGGCGATTCTTGATGGGAACCCGCAGCGTGGCAGGGACCAGGTGGCGCACCGAGGACTCCGGAATGTTGGTGATCAGATTTCCAAATCGATCCGAGTAAATGATTTCGCCGAGTGCCCGATCCGGTTCGCACCTTGGCGCGGGCCACTTCAGGCTGACCCAGGCATCGAGTTTGCGTCCCAGGGAGGCTGCGGATTTTCCAAGACTCAGATGGGCCGCGGCGGGGCCGAAGATGTCCCGTCCGTGGAACGTTCGGCTGACGGGGTGATTCATGAATTTGGGATTGTCGATGGAACGAACGGAGAGGATTTCCTCGTCCAGCAGCGCCCAGGAAAGCACGCCGTTGTCCGGGCCGATGAACCAATAGTGGCGTGTCTGAACGACGAGCGGCAACCGGGAGCTCCCGACTCCGGGGTCGACGACCGCGACATGGATGGTGTGCGGAGGGAAGGAACGATAGGCGGCAGCCAGGGCGAAGGCCCCGGCCTGGATCCCGCCGGGGGGAATGCCGTGGGTGAGGTCGACGATGACTGCCCGGGGATTTACGGTGAGGATCGCTCCCCGCAGGGCCCCGACATACCAGTCCTGCAGGCCGAAATCCGTGGTTAATGAGATCGGGGGCACGGATGTGGCGGTTGGAGCAGTGGTTTTAGGGCGATGAATCGTGGTTTCCGGTGCAGGCCACGCTTGCCAAGGAGTGGCGGGGCCTTTAGGTTCCGCAGTCTTATGGAAAAAGTTGTCATTATCGGAACAGGATGCGCCGGATTGACCGCAGCGCTTTATACCGCGCGGGCTGATCTGAGTCCATTGGTTTTGACCGGAACCATGCCTGGCGGGTTGCTGACCACGACGAGTATTGTCGAGAATTTCCCCGGATTCCCGGAGGGGATCGACGGGTATGAGTTGATGACGCGCATGCAGAAACAGGCCGAGCGGTTTGGGGCCAGGGTGCAATTTGGCACCGTCGAGTCCGTTGACTTCGGAGGAAGTCCGCTCAAGCTCGTTGTTGATGGAGATCCGATTGAGGCGCAAACGGTGATTATTGCCTCGGGAGCCGGTCATCGCCATCTGGGCCTGGAGAGCGAAGAACTCCTGGAAAAGAAGGGTGTGACTTATTGTGCCACCTGCGACGGGGCGCTTCCGATGTTTCGCAACCAACCGCTGGTTGTGGTGGGAGGGGGCGATTCAGCCTGTGAAGAAGCGAGTTACCTTACCCGATTTGCCTCCAAGGTCTATCTGGTGCACCGCAGAAACGAATTGCGGGCCTCGAAAATCATGGCGGAACGGACCCTGGCGAATCCGAAGATCGAGATGGTGTGGGATTCGGCGGTCACCGAGGTCCTGGATGTGAAGAAGGATGAGGTGACCGGAGTACGCTTGAAGAACCTCAAGACCGGACAGGAATCAACCCTGGATTGCGCCGGATTGTTTGTGGCGATCGGACATGTGCCGAATACCGGTCTGTTTAAAGGAATTGTGGACATGGACGAGAACGGATACATTCAGCCCAAACGCGGCACCGAAACGAATATTCCCGGAGTCTTCGTGGCTGGAGATTGTTCGGATCCTGTGTATCGGCAGGCGATTACCGCGGCGGGACTGGGATGCGCCTCGGCGATTGATGCGGAGCGCTACCTGGCGGCGCTAAACGCTTAGGACCGTGTTGTTTGTAATTATCTTGTTGGAAACAGGGGGTGCGTTTGGGGAACGTTTTTGGAGATCAAGGCATGCAGGATAAAAACCGATCCGCGGTCGTCGTTCGGAATACCGGTGAGACACGGATTCGAGTGCAGCTCAAACTGGATGGGGTTGGCAGGGCGGAGGTGGACACGGGGATCCCGTTCTTTGATCACATGCTGACCCTGTTTGCCAAGCATGCCGTGGTGGACCTGAAGCTGCGCTGCAAGGGCGATTTGGAGGTGGACGGCCATCATACCGTGGAGGATTGCGGGATTGCGCTGGGAGCGGCCGTTTCGGCGGCCCTGGGAGACAAGAAGGGAATTCGGAGGTATGGGGCCGGATTTGACCCTCGAAACCCGCTCTGCGGTGAGGCGTTTGTTCCCATGGATGAATGCCTGGCACGGTGTGTGATCGATTTCAGCGGACGCCCCTATCTGGTGTGGCGCGGCATGGACCATAAAGCCCACAAGAGAATCAGTGCCCAGGAGAAGGGGCAGGATGCTTCCTCGAGTTTTCGGTTTGGGTTGGCGCGGGAGTTTTTTCAGGGGTTCACCAATGAAGCGCGTTGCAATCTGCATCTGGAGCTTCTTTACGGGGAGGAGCCCCACCATGTGGTGGAGGGGCTGTTTAAGGCCTTTGCCCGGGCGGTGGACGCCGCAGCGGCGAGGGATCCGAGGATCAGTGGCCTTTTGCCCAGCACCAAGGGCAGGCTGTGAGGCACTCTGAATATCTGGCAGGGAGGCTGCGTCAAAGGGAATGACAAAGCGGAGCGATTATCCTGAGATGTCGGAAGAGGGGCTGGTGGAGGCCTCGCGGCAGGGGGATGTCGAAGCGTTCGAAGAGTTGGTGGCGCGACATCGGGATAAGATCTACGCGCGAGCCTACAGCATGATGCGCAATGAAGATCAGGCAGTCGAAATGTCCCAGGCGGCATGGATCAAGGGCTGGCAGCGGCTGGCCCAATTCAGTGGGAATTCGAGCTTCGCGACCTGGCTGACGCGCATTGCCATCAATCTCTGTCTGGATGAACTTCGCAAACAAAAGCGAAATCGAGCCGAATCGATCGATGCCTTGAGTGAGAGATCGGGTGGAGTGGATTGGTTTCTTCCGACCTATGAGGTGAATCCGACCGAACGTCTCGAGCGGGGTGAGTTGCGGCAACGGATTGACCGGGCTTTAGGGCAGCTCTCGGTGGAGCATCGGACCGTCTTGATTCTCCACGCCTTTGAGGAATTGGAATATAAAGAAATCGCGACACGCATGAAATGTTCGATTGGCACGGTGATGTCCCGGCTGTTTTATGCCAGGCGGAAGATCGCGGTCCTGTTAAACGGTTTGAAACTCGAGGAATATCGATGACGCAGCACGAGCAAGAACTTCAGCTGCAGGCCTACGTGGACGGTGGCTTGACGCAGGCGGAATCCGATCGGATATCGCGTTGGATCGAGAAGGACCCGGGAGCGCGGGCGGTGGTCGATGGGTTGCGCCGGGTGCGCGAATTGATGGAGGTGGGTGAAGTCGAGGTGTCCGTGCCGGTCAACCGTGCGTTCTACTGGTCCAAGATCCAGGAGGGCATTTCCTCCGGAACCACTTCGAGGGTGGCGAATCGGGAGCCCGTGCGGGGGAGTTTTTGGCTGCGGATTCTCGTGCCGGCGTTTGGTTTGGCGGTTCTCGCCCTGATGCTTCGGCTTTGGGTGTCGGTGCCCGAAGAGGCCGAAACGATGGCTCGCTATTTTCACGAAATTGACGGTCCTCTAGCCGAGGAAAACGCGATGACGTTTCACTCGGAAGCGGCTGCCATGACGGTGGTATGGGTTGACAGCCGCGGTTTTGGAAGCCCATAGTCGCGGGAGCAAAACCGGCGCTGCTGATTTTTTTGGAATGAATGTGAACACGATCCGGATGAATTTTCGTTTGGGACTTCTGGTCTTGTTAGCTGGCTTTCTCTGTGGCCCGGTGTGTGCTGCGGACACGTGTTTTGAAGCCCGGCTGATATGGGGGACCAACGATCCCGAGACCAAGGATCCCGATCTTAAGGACTGTGATCCCAAACTGGTGGAGCGCCTGAAGAAGATCTTCAAGTGGAAACACTACCACAAGGTCAACGCCATCGAGTTCTGCGTGCCCCAGGGCGGTTCCAAGCGCATTGCGCTGAGTGAAAAATGTGAGATCAGCGTGCGGGACCTGAACCAGCCCATGGTTGAGGTGAAGCTCTACGGGGAGGGCAAGCTCGTGAAACGGATAACCCAGGCTGCGATCAAATGTCTGGTCATCGCCGGGGACGACAAAAACGACACCGCATGGTTCGTTGTTTTGACCCCAACGCCCCCGAAATAGATGCTCGAGCCGACCGGTTGAACGCATCCGGCTTGGCCTGTTTTCAGGCGGGATTTCCCTTCAGCGTGCCTCCCTCAACATATTCGGTGTCTGCGACCGGTTGACCCCAAGGGATTGTGGGTTCGGTGGGTTCTGTTGCAGAAATAATGATTGTTTTGAGGGCTTAAAACTTATATAACAAGGCTGTCTTCGGGGTGATGAAGTGCTCCCTCCTTCGGACGCTTGAATTATTTGGTAACCTGAGAGCGGCTATACACAAGAGAATTATGTCAACGCCCAATGTTGAAGTAGAGAAATACGACTCGTCGAAGATCGACAAGTTGGAGGGGCTCGAAGCCGTTCGGAAACGCCCGGGGATGTACATCGGGGACCCGGATGAGCGTGGCTTGCATCACTGTGTCTTCGAAGTGCTGGACAATTCCATAGACGAGCATTTGGCGGGTTATTGCAAGCGGATTGACCTGACGGTGCATGTGGATGGATCCTGCTCCATCCGTGATGACGGTCGGGGGATTCCGGTTGACAATCATCCCAAGTTCAACATGCCCGCTGTGGAGCTGGTTTTGACCAATCTGCACGCGGGCGGCAAATTCGGTCAGGGTGCCTACAAATATTCCGGTGGGCTCCACGGAGTGGGGGCCAAGTGCGTGAACGCACTGTCGGACTGGTTCAAGGTGGAGGTTTACCGGGATGGAAAGGTCTATTTCATGGAGTTTGCGAGGGGGGTCACCACCCGCAAACTGGAGGTGATTGGCAAGTCGAAGCACAACGGGACCTTCATTACTTTCAAGCCGGATCCAACGATTTTTACGATCACGACCGAGTTCAAGTTCGAGATCCTGGCCAATCGACTCCGTGAACTGGCGTTTCTGAATCCGGGTGTCGAAATCTCCCTCACGGACGAACGTGTGGAGAACAAAGTGGAACGGTTCTTCTACAAGGAAGGCATCGTCGAGTTCGTCAGGCAATTGGGAAAGAGCAAGCAGACCATCCACGGCGATCCGATTGTGCTGATTCGGCAGAAGGACGAGACCTTCGTCGATTGTGTCCTCCAGTACAACGACAGTTACAACGATCAGATCCTCTGTTTTGCGAACTCGATTCCGAACCCGGACGGGGGAACCCACCTCACCGGATTCCGCACCGCCCTGACGCGTGCGGTCAATCAATACGCGCGGACCAAGAACCTGATCAAGGAGAAGGATCCCAATATTTCCGGGGACGACGTTCGCGAAGGGCTCGTCTGTGTGTTGAGTGTGAAGTTGGAAAATCCCCGTTTTGAATCCCAGACCAAGGTGAAACTGGTCAACACGGAAGTCGACGGAATTGTCGCTTCGGTGGTGTATGAGGGGTTGATGGGCTTTTTCGATGCAAACCCGCAGGTTGGCAAGAAGGTGGTCGAAAAGGGGTTGGTGGCGGCCCGGGCGCGGGAAGCGGCACGAAAAGCTCGGGAGACCGTGCGCAAGAGTGCGATGACCGGAGGTGGGTTGCCTGGGAAACTGGCCGATTGTTCGGACCGGGACCCCGTCAATACCGAGCTCTATATTGTCGAGGGTGACTCCGCAGGTGGTTCGGCCAAACAGGGCCGTGACCGCAAGTTTCAGGCTATCCTTCCGATCCGAGGAAAACTGATCAATGTGGAGAAAGCGCGGTTGGACAAGGTGCTGCAGAACACCGAGATCCGGACCATGATCACGGCGGTGGGCACGGGGATTGGCGACGGGGAAGGGGAGGGCACGTTCAACCTGGAACGTCTCCGGTACCACAAGCTGATCATCATGACGGATGCCGATGTGGACGGCTCGCACATTCGGACGCTGTTGCTGACGTTTTTTTACCGGCAGATGCCACAGTTGCTCAAGCTGGGATTTATCTACATCGCACAACCGCCGCTCTATCAGATTTCCAGGAAGAAACGGGTGGAATACGTGGACGACGATCCGCAGCTGAACCGGATTCTGATCAAGCTGGGGACCGAGGATGTGCGGTTGCGAAGCTTGGCGGATTCCAAGGAACTCACGCAGGACCAATTGGGTGAGATTCTGGAGCTGCTGGAATCCCTCGACAAATACGCCCAGGGTCTGGGGCGCCACGGGGGCGAGTTTGGCGACTATGTCGAACGACGGAACGCAGAAACGGGCCTGCTGCCGCGGCATCTTGTGAAGATTCGGGCCGGGAATGATGAATCCATTCACTACTTCTACAACGAAGAAGAGCTTTCGCGCTTTGGTGAGGAGAACTCGGACCTCGGTCTTTTCGGTGATGACGAATCCGAGGTGGTGTTGGAGAGGAAGAACGGGCCGCAGCGCCGGGCCAGGCATGTGGAGCTGCACGAGAGCAAGGCTATTGAAGAGCTGCTCGCTAAACTCTCGGCCAAGGGGCTGAACGTGGATCATTATTCGGCTCAGGATCAGCCTCTTTTCGAGTTGGTTGAAGGCGAGGGCGAGAAGGCCCAGGTCAAACCTCTCTTCTCGATCGCTGAAATCCTCTCAAGCATCATCGAAGTAGGGCGTCGTGGTCTGCAGATCAAGCGATTCAAGGGTCTGGGGGAAATGAATCCCAAGGAACTTTTTGAAACCACGATGAACCCCGAAAAACGTAAACTGCTTCGAGTCGACCTCACGGATGCGGTTGAGGCTGAGGAGATGTTTACCAAACTGATGGGCGATGTGGTGGAGCCACGTCGACAGTTTATTGAAGACAACGCGTTGAACGTACGGAACCTCGATGTGTAAAGGTTCAGAGACCCCGGGGAGTTACCCGGGCGGGTTTGATTGGAACAACCAACCCATGATTTTCCCTGGCTTGCAGCTCAGGTCCTAATTCGCTATGCCCGATTCACCCCAGTCCAACGAGCCACCCCAGGCCGCAGTTCCCAAGTACGCAGCCAATGAAAAGGTTGCCAAGATCAACGTTGCTGACGAGATCAAGAACTCATTTCTTGATTATTCCATGTCGGTCATCATCTCGCGTGCGCTGCCCGATGCGCGGGATGGACTGAAGCCGTCTCAGCGGCGTCTGCTCTATGCGATGTTTCACGATCTGAGCCTCCAGCCAAATCGTAAACATCTCAAGTGCGCCCGTATTGTCGGCGAAACGATGGGTAAATACCATCCGCACGGCGATCAGGCCATCTACCCGACCCTGGTTCACATGGCGCAGCCCTGGGCCATGCGCGAAACCCTGGTGGATGGACAAGGAAATTTCGGATCCGTGGAAGCCGATCCTCCGGCGGCCATGCGTTACACCGAGGCCCGGTTGACCCACCTGGGCGCCGTCTTGATGGACGATCTGGAAAAGGAGACGGTCGATTTTATTCCGACCTACGACGAAGAACACGACGAGCCGGTGGTGTTGCCGGCGGCTTTTCCAAATCTTCTGGTCAATGGGGGAACGGGAATCGCGGTCGGCATGGCGACCAACATGGCGCCGCACAATCTTGGCGAGGTGATCGACGGGATCTGCGCCCAGATCGATTCTCCGGACATTACCATTGCCGAATTGATGCAGTTCATCAAGGGACCGGACTTCCCGACGGGCTGCGAAGTGGTGGGCATGAACGGGGTGAGGGACTATTTCCACACCGGACGTGGCAGTGTGAAGGTGCGGGGCAGGGTGGAGGTCGAGGTCCTGAAGAGCGGTCGGGAGCAGATCGTCATCACTCAGATTCCTTACAACGTCAACCGCGCCACGCTTGTGGAACGGATCGCGGAGTTGGTCAACGAGGGCAATATCAAGGAATTTAAGGACATCACCGCAGTGCGGGATGAATCCGACGAGAATTCCCGCGTGGTGATTGAACTGAAGCGGGACGCGATTGCCAAGGTGGTGATCAATAATCTCTACCGGCACACCTCCCTGGAGACGAGTTTTGCGGTCAATGCCCTCGCGATCGATCATCGCAGGCCCAAGACTCTGAACCTCAAGGAGTTGATCAACTGCTACATTGAGCATCGTCGCGAGGTGGTGATTCGTCGTACCCGGTATGATCTGAAGAAAGCCGAAGCGCGCGCCGAGCAGTTGGAAGGGTACCTGATTGCACTGGCCAATCTGGACGATTTCATCCGGATCATTCGATCTTCCGTGAATCGGGACGAAGCCAGGGTCCGGTTGATGGCCTTCGATTTTTCCCGCGAACAGGTGGAGCAGTTCGGCATCCTGATCCGGAGCGAAGCGCGGCTGGTCAACGGCCGTTACCAATTCAGCGAATTCCAAACCAACGCGATCCTGGAGCTGCGTCTCTATCAGTTGACAGGAATGGAGACCGACAAGATCAAGGCTGAATACGCGGATCTGATCGAGAAGATCAAGGATTTACTCGACATTCTGGCCAAGGAATCGCGTGTGTTTGAGATCATCAAGAATGAGCTCCGTGCGGTGCGCGAGAAGCACGCCAAACCGCGGTTGACCGATCTGGTTCCCTATGAGGGCGATATTTCGATCGAGGATCTGATTGCCAATGAAGGGGTCATCATCACCATCACCCACGCCGGATTGATCAAGCGCACGAATGTGAGCGCCTACAGGGCCCAGCGCAGGGGTGGCAAAGGGGTGATCGGCATGATCACGGGCGACCGAAGTGTGCCTGAAGGTGCCGAGGCTCAGGACTTCATCGAGCATCTTTTTTCAGCCAGCACGCACGATTACCTGATGTTCTTCACGAACACAGGGCGTGTGTACGTCGAGCGGGTCCATGAGATTCCGGATATGGGCCGGGCCGCCAAGGGCAAGAGCATTGCAAACGTGCTGGAACTTCAACCCGGGGAAACAATCGCCGCCCTGATCCGGGTGGTCTCAAAGGCCGCCCTGAACAAGGAGGACACCACCTGGACACAGCCCGAATTCCTGTTCTTTGCGACCCGGAACGGCACGGTCAAGAAGACGGCGCTGCGTGATTTTGCCAATGTCCGCAGGGGCGGCATCATTGCCATTACCATTGATCCGAACGACACCCTCATCGAGGTCAAACTCACCAATGGGAGCGATCAGGTGGTGTTGATCACCCAGGAAGGAAAGAGCATTCGCTTTTCCGAGGAGGATGTGCGCTGCATGGGGCGTCCCGCAGCCGGGGTTCGAGGAATCTCGCTTTCGGAGAAGGACGCGGTTGTTGCGCTCGCTGTGGTTCGAGAGGATTCCAGTTTGCTGGTGGCCGGTGCCAAGGCGATGGGCAAACGAACGGCATTTGAAGAGTACCGTTTCCAAACCCGGGGTGGCAAAGGAATCATTACGATGAAAACCACCGAGCGTACGGGCAAGGTGGTGGGTGCGCTGACGGTTCACGACTCCGATGAGATCATGCTGATCACAGAGCGTGCCCAGATGGTGCGCATCGGAATGAACGATCTCCGCGAGATGGGTCGCGTGACCCAGGGCGTGAAACTGGTTGATCTGGATAAGGGCGATTCGTTGCTGGCGATCGCTCCGGTCATCAGCGAGGAGAAAGAGGATTCGGATGCTTCCGAATCCGCTGCCGAGCCCGATGGCGGCAGTGAACAGGCGGATTCTCCCGAGGCGACATCGGATGCCGGTGAGCCTGATTCCGAGTCCGGGGATGCCCCGGGGCCTGAAGTCGAATGATCCGCAACCGGATTATTCCCTGAGACGGATTGGGCGATCGTTTCTGCGCGACTGGAGCAGCTGGATGGCTGCTTCGTCGGGTTTGCCATCGGTTCCATAGAGAACCTTTGCGAGCTCGCGGGAACGCTGCTTCAACGTGAGGGCTGCTGTTTTTTCAAGAACCCCGTGCCGGACCAGGGTCCGCTCTTCCGGTGCGGCGGTGAAGTTGTAGTCCAAGTCTTCAAACCCCGGAAAGCTTCGCAGCGATCGTGCGGCAATGTATCGAACCGCCGAATAGGGATCGTCCAGCAGGCGCGCCAGATGCGTCGGTTGCCAGTCCGATCCGGAGGCTTCGCGTGCCGGTTCCCAACCCATGCTCCAGGCGGCCAACGCCCGTTGGCCTGCGTCGCCACTCAGCAGGGCGATCAGTTGGGATGAAACCGTTCGTTCGTTTTCCCGCAGGTCGATCGGTGTTTGCGCGTACCAATCCTGCAGATGTTTCCCGGTCCACTCCAGGGTCTGATCGAGATGGCAGAGGTTGCAGGCGTTGGGACGGCCCGTGGCGATGGTTGACGTCAGGTTGGGGCTGTCGATCTGATGGCTCCGGGTTGCCTTGAGGAGCGCATACGCGGTGTGGGGCATATGGCAGTTGTAGCATTCGCTCCCGGAGGAAGTGGCCGCATGATGGGTGTGGGCCGGGATGTTTTCTGCCATCGTTTCGTGGCACTGCAGGCAGGCCTGGTTTGAGTTCATGCCCCGGGCCAGTTGATCGTCGTTCGACTCATAATAGTGCAGGGAATGACAGGATAGGCAGGAGAGGGTTCCTTTCTGAAAACAGGGGGATTCCACCAGTCCGTTGTATTCCCGTCCGGCCACACGAATCATCCCGTCGTTCCAGAAAAAACTTCCAAGCAGATCGGGATGTTTCTCCAGCACCGCGTGCAGCCAGGGTTGTGATTCTATGGTGGTTGGTCGAATGATCGGGGTGGTGGTCTCCAGGTCGTCCCCGGGTCGATACTTAAATCCTGTCTCCTTCCAGCCTTCGGAATCGTCGAACCATTTCATGCTGTGACAAAACGCACAGACCTGGGATGCGCGCACGCTTTCCAGGTGCTGGGGTTGTACGATGGTGGTATCCGGCTGGTTGGGTTCGGCCTTGTCAGGCAGACGGGCAAGGGCCTGTTGATGCTGGACATGCTGGTCGCCCGGGCCGTGGCAGGCTTCGCACGAGATGCCCAGTTCAGCCACATGCGTGTCGAACCGGTTGTTTGCGGGTTCCGGACGGGGTTGACTGGCGGTTGTATGGCAGCGGATGCAGGTCAGATTCCAGATCTCCTTTTGGGGAGGCGAATCGGGCGGGCGGATGAAGGCGTCCTCCCTCGGTACCCAGCGGGCGTCGTCAATGAGCCAGGTGAAGGGGAATCCGATCTGCATGTTGCCGTACCCGGCCGGAAGCCAGAACACCTGCAGATGATGCGACCCGGTTACCAGTCCCATCGGAATTCGAAGCGGCGGTGAAGCCTCAACGGTCGATGGGGTGGTCGGTTCGTTCGGTGTCGCATCGCGGATCTCGACCCAGAATTGATTGCCTTCGTGATCCATCGTGAACCGCTCCGACTGATGGTCCATGGTGATGCGATTAAAATCGGCCACGACACTGTTCGTGGACATGACCTGGGTCATTTTGCTGTGGAACGAGTGCGCCCAGGAATCGTGTTGTTTGGGGTGGCACTCGAGGCAGGCGTCGGATGTGACATATCCTTTGGGCCCGGAGTTTTGGGGCAGGGTGGCGTTCAGAATTGCTGACGCAATGGCTTCTTGCGAAGGTGCCTCCGATTCCCGGGTTGGTTTGTCCGGGGCGGGCAGGTATAGGAGTGCGGCTGCGGCTGTCAAGGCGAGCACTCCGATCAAAACCATGCGGAGATTACGCTGATTCGAGGCGTTGTTGGTCATCCCGGGGTTCCTGCCTTTTGGTTCGAAAACGAAGAAAGGATACCCTTGCGGATATCCTTTCGGTGATTGGTCTGGGGAGACGGAGGGGCGTTCATGCGACCCTACGTTCCAGGAGTTCAGCGCTGCATGCTCTGCATCATGCGCATTTGCTGGGCCTGCTGCATCATGGCTGCGGCGCGCATCGCGTTCGGATCCCCGCTGGCCGCCCGGTCGGCGATGACTTTTGACAGCTCGCGCATTTTGTTGATCTGCTCCAAACCCTGCTGCACGGAGGCCTGTCCACCGGACTGGAACTGCATCTTCATCAGCGAGTCCGCGGCTTTTTCATAGTCGTCCTTTTCCAAGGCCGCATTGTAGGTGGACCATTGGGAGGAGGAATCCGCAGAGCTTGCCGATGCCTGAGACGGTTCGGAAGAGGTGGCACCTTCCGTGTCTTCGGCCGCAGCGGAAGGGATTTCGACGGCCGCTTCCTTTTCTCCGCACCCGGATAAAAGAAATGCTCCGCAGAACATCGCGATCACTGGGATTTTGATCAATCGTTTCATGGTGATTAAACTCTGATTGGAGTGACGGATTCAGGATATAACCAAGTTGGGACTAAGGCCGGCCAGCACCACCGTATTTGTCCGTCGGGTCATACCAGAGATCATTCGGAGCTGGTTCGACCCGGCGAATGTTGTTCTGGGCTCCCGGACCGGACATTTCATAAAACTTCCGGTAGGTCAGATTGACCGCGTGTCCGCCCATCGCGCCGACGGTGGCACGGCCCTTGATATCAATTCCGGCCTGGGCGGTGTTGCCGCCGGAATGGCGTTGGGAAATTCCCTCGTTCGGCTGGTTTCCGGCGTCGTTGAACAGGAAAGGAATCAAACCGTCTGTTTCCCAGTCGAGAATGTTGCTAGGCTGGAACTGGGTCAACTTGTAGGTCTGGCCTCCCGGGACTCCTCCGGTCATGTAACCGCCGACATGGCCGCTCCAGGTGTAACTGGTGATTTTGATCGGGCGTTGCAGGTAGAGGTTTTTGAGGGATCCACCCGATTCCACGCGGTCTTTCGGGCAGAACATGACCTCCCAGCCGCCCAGAAACGGAGCCAACTGGCCGGTCTTCACCGCCGCGACCTGATTGGACAGCTGCATGGTAAGGCCAGCGGCTGTGGTGGATCCGCCAAAGCGACCCATCACCGCGCCGTCGTAAGCCCAACCGGCCGGCCCCGATCCGTTGCCACCCCAGGTGGGGTGCGGCATGCGTTCGTCGTTGTCCCCGGCATACATGTGCGTAGCCAGGAGGATCTGTTTCTGGTTGTTGAAATCGATCGTGTTCTGGGCTTTGTCCTTGGCTTTGGAAAGCGCAGGCAGAAGCATGCCAGCCAGAATCGCAATGATGGCGATCACGACCAGAAGTTCAATCAGCGTGAAGGCGCTGAAGAAAAGATTCCTGCCGGGTCGCTCGATGGAAGAGACGTTTTGGTGTCTTTGCATAGGAATTGGTTAAAATTGATTCAGGTCAACTTTTGGGATTTGCATGAAATTAGGAAATGCGGAGCATTAAGTCAACTGTGCGTTGTTAGGCACATTCGTGCTGGGTGCATGACAGAATTCTTCGTCGATGACGAACGAAGTTTAGTGCGCGCCCCCCACCAAGGCGAAGCGTCTTGGACGGCGGTAGTCCTCTACCGCTTTTGGGTAGCGCGAACCGTCCCGGCGAGCCGGGTTGCAGGG
>JAIPJX010000080.1 GCA_021733945.1 Verrucomicrobiota bacterium
GGCTGCGCCGGTCCGGTCGTCTCGCGGAAAAGGTCAGGGGGGGGGGCGGGATCTGGATTTGAATCGATGCTGGGCGCGGGAGGCGGCGGGGCCGAAGCCCGGGGGGGCGTGGATCGCTGCGGCGCGGGTGTGGGCGACGGGTTTGGAGGGTTGGGCGCGGCCTGGGCTGTGTTGGACGAGGGCGTGCCGGGTTCGCTCTTTAATTGACGCAGTTTCTTGAGGACCGAGTCGATTGAGACCGCGTTTCTGGACTGAATGGCTTTGAGCAGGGCTACTTCGATCAGAATTTTCCGTGACGAAGCGTCCCGTAAACGGCTCTCGCAGTCGCCCAGAACCTCCATGATTCGGGTGAGCGCGTCGGCATCGATCTCCGAGGAATGTTTGGCCAGGGCTTCTCCCTCAGACTCCGAAGCTTCCAGCAGGTTCAGGTCGCCGTTGGAAACCCGGAAAAGAAGGAGGTTGCGAAAATGATTCAGCAGTTCGGAGAGCAGTCTGCCAAGGTCCTTGCCGTTCCTGGCCAGGTCGTTGAACTCGCGCAGAACCGTCGGCAGATCGCCGCTGACCATGGCATAAGCGAGCGAGAGGATCTGATTCCTTGAGGTCAAACCGAACATGGAGAGCACGTCGGCCTCGACGATGGTGTTGCCGCAGAAACTGATCAGCTGGTCCAGCGTGGATTCGGCGTCGCGCATGCCGCCGTCCGCTCCGCGGGCGATTGCGTACAAAGCCGCATCGTCGATGCTCACATTTTCGAGTTTGGAGATGTGGGCCAGATGTTTGACAATGAGCGCTGAGGGGATCCGGCGCAGATCAAAGCGCTGGCATCGGGAGAGAATGGTTGGCAGCACCTTGTCCGGCTCGGTTGTTGCGAACATGAACTTCACATGATCGGGCGGTTCTTCAAGCGTCTTGAGCAGCGCGTTGAAGGCCTCCTTGGTCAGCATGTGCACTTCGTCGATGATGTAGATGCGGTATTTCGACGTGGCTGGTGCGTATTTGACCGTCTCGCGCAACGAACGAATCTCCTCGATGCCCCGGTTGCTGGCTCCGTCAATTTCAAGCACATCCATCGAACGGCCCTCCGCAATCTCCACACAGCGTGGGTCATCGTCCGGGAAATCAACGCTCGGGCCGCCGGTGCAGTTGAGACATTTGGCGAAGATCCTGGCGGCGGTGGTTTTTCCGGTTCCCCGTGGCCCGACAAAGAGATAGGCGTGGGCGATGCGCTGCTGGCGAATCGCGTTGCTCAGGGTCTGGGTCACATGCTCCTGGCCGACCACATCGGAGAAACGCTGGGGTCGATACTTCCGGGCTATGACCAGATAGGACATCTTCTATTCTTGTTTAACCAGGGATGCGGTGTCGAAAAAAAAGAAATGCCAGGGTGACCACGGCTGATGAGGAGCAGACTACCGTTGCTGCATTCCTGCCCTGGCGGGGTTCGTTAGTCCCCATTCCATGGGCCCTGGCAAAATCTAGCCGGAACTTAAGCTCCGGTGATCGACACAGCAAGAAAGAAGTGCGACGCACTTGTTTCTCGTGGTTGCTGAAAAGGCTGACCGGTGGTTTGATGGAGGCATGGCATGGAGCACAAAGGGTTTGGGATCCGGACGGTTTGGCATGAGGGCGTGGATCGCGCTGGGACTTTTCGCGATGGGTGTCTGGCCTGTTCTGGCGCAGGTTCGTCCCGAGGGGCAGCAACCTCCGCGCATCGGCGGCGGTCGTGGAGCGCGATTCATCAGGGAACCGGGACCCCGGTCCCGCGGTGGGGTTCCGGAGTGGGAGATCGATGCACGGTTCGGGTCGGACGTGTTTACGTTTGTGCGTTTGATGTACCGGTCCAACGGGCGCCGTGGGTGGGCGGGTGATTACCCGAATGCAGATCTGAATTTTTCCTATCGGCTTGAGCAGTTGACCTCGATGCGGGTGGACCCCAACGGCAAGACCCTGGCCATTGACGACCCGAGTCTGTTTGATTACCCGTTTACGTTCATGATCGATCCCCGGAGTCTGGTGCTCAACGATCTGGAAGCTGAGATTCTGCGCAAGTACCTTCTGAACGGTGGATTCCTCATGGTGGATGATTTTTGGGGAAATCAGATGTGGAACCATCTGATGGGTGAGATGAAGAAGGTGTTTCCGGATCGGGAACCCCAGTCGCTCCCCCTGGATCACGCGATCTTCAAGATACCGTTTCCCCTGAACGAGAAACCGCAGGTTCCGAGCGAAGATTCCGCCCACCGGACCCGCGATGTGTCCGGGCCGCACCGAACGTGGGAGGATGAGATCAGCTGGGAAGAGCCGCAACCGGCCGATTACAGGGCGATCCTGGATGATGCGGGGCGGATCATGGTGCTGATCTGCTGGAATACGGACCTGAGCGATGGTTGGGAGGAGGAGGGTGTGGATGAATGGTTCTTCACCAATTTTTCAGAAAAATACTCCTATCCCATGGGGATCAACATCGTGGTGTATGCCCTCACGCATTGACGCGGGATGTGTGGATCCGAGGAGAGGATCCCGCTGCCAATGGGCTTGGGAAGGTGGCGCGAACCGCACTGCCATTCGTTTAAGAACTGAAATGGTAGGGCGAAGCGTCCTCGCTGAGCCGCTCAACCGCTTGTCGGCACACCGGGACGGATTCGCCCTACCCTCCGAATAGCTTAAACGAATGGCAGTGGCGCGCACCCTCCCGATCAACCCCGGCTCAGCGAGGACGCTTCGCCCTACCCAGAATGGGGGAGACTCAAAGGTTGCTGAATTCAGGGGCGAAAAACCGGGGCAACAACCGATCGACACACACCAGACCCTTGCGGGTGAGGTCGATCCGGGAATCCGATTGCACCAGGAATCCATCGTTTTCCAATCCGTTGAGCAGGTCTTGGAAGAGTTGCACGGGGTCGTGGCCGAACTTCGACTGAAGGCTCGCGGTGTTCACGGAGCCGCACTTGAGTTGCAGAATAAATTCACGAACAAGCCTGTCCGATTCGTTGAGTTTGTAGGTGCGTTTTAAAGGGAGCTTGTCCTGAATCAACTCGGATTCATACGATTCGAGGGTGATGTCGTTCTGGAAATGGGATTTCCCCAGAAAACTGAAGGCCGAAACTCCAAGACCCAGGAGATCGCCTCCCGTGGCGATGTGTTTTTCGTATTGCAGGAGGTGGTCGGGACTTTTGATGGCCGAATACCCGCTGGCGATTGTGTAGCCCGCAGCCTCCAGTGTTTCGAAGGCACGCTCCACACGGGTGTGTTTGACCTCCCACGAGACCAGGTCTGTCGGTAACCGGTTTTCCTCGTAATCCCGGTAAAGCTGGGTGCCTCGAGGCACCTCGGTCTGATAAACCGTGATGCTGTCGGGCCCGAGGGCAATGGTCCGTGCGAGGGTGTCGGCCCAATCGTGTTCCGTCTCCCCGAGAAGTCCGACCATGAGGTCGATGTTGAAGGATCGGAAACCAACTTCCCGGATCGTGCGCGCGGCTCTCAGGGTGTCCTCCGCGTAATGGATCCGCCCGTTGAGTTTCAGCAGGAGATTGTTGAAGCTTTGCACACCAAGGCTGACGCGGGTGATTCCCAGACTGCGTAGCGCTTCCATGAAATGGGCCCGGACCGACCTGGGAGCGCATTCAAAGGTTACTTCCCGGGTCTCCCGCCATGGAATCGAATACTGAATGCCGCTGATGAGGCGGTCGATTTGGTCGACGGTGAGGGCTGAAGGGGTGCCGCCGCCGATGTAAACGGAGGAGACCGGGCGTCGCTGGATCAGGTGCTGTCGGCTGTAGAGGTCGGCCTCCTTTGCGACCGCATCGAGGTAGCTGTGCACCACGTTGTCACGGGCACCGATGTAGGAGTGGTTGTTGCAGAAATCGCATTTGCTCACGCAGAACGGCACATGGACATAAAGAGCCAGTGGAGCCGTCGGGGGCAATGGTCCGGGTGCTTGGAGCAGCGGGGAATTGCTGTGGTAGGACCACGCGGCGAACGGGGGATAGGTGGGTACGTAGTATTCGCCAACGGCTGGTTCGACCGCAGGTGGGCCACAGTGCTGAAGAACGGAGGCGTCGGACATTTTCGGGTTGGTGCTGGCGTGATTCTCTGACTTTGTGGCTCCTGGACGAGACCCAAGCCGCAGACAATCGGCACCGTTCGTTGGTCAACCAGACCGCCTCTATAGGGTCGGATCCTGGCTGGGAGATGCTCTCCCTTTGTTGGTTTAGGGATGCTGTTTATTGTTCCGTGGTCTGCATGGTTGGCCTGGAGTGTGACTGGGCCTTCGCGGCATGGCGCGTGAGGAAAGTGCTGCCCGGATGGAATCTCTTTGCGGGCACGCTTCGCCCCGTCCGAAGCCCTGGTTCAAAAGGTTTCGGAAGGGCGAATCTTCTTGCGTTTTGGGGGGAACAATGGCCTGCTTGAGCCGATGAAAACGAGATCCTTTCTCCTGACGGCATTTGTCGCGTTCTTTCTTTCCAGCGGGTTTATCGCCTGTGCTGCTGAAAAAGGGGATGCCGAGACTCAACTTCAGGAGTTGATCACCAAGATTCGAACCGATCTGCAGGATGGCAAGACCACGGCGGTTGCCCTCGCGGATCGGCTCAAGGAATTTGATCTGTTGATTGAGGAACACAAGGCGGAGAAAAGTGATGCGGTTGCCCAGATCCTGCTGGCGAAAGCCTCCCTGTATCTCCAGGTTTTTAACGACCCCGAGACCGGTTTGAAGCTGATCCGGCAGTTGAAGGCGGATTTTCCGGAAACCGCGCAGGGCAAAAACGCTGATCAAATGATCGGCGGGATTGAAAGTGAACTGGCTGCTCAGAAGATTCAGGAGAACCTGGTCGTCGGGGCGATGTTTCCGGACTTCAATGAAAAGGATCTGGATGGAAACCCGCTCTCGGTGGCGGGGTACAAGGGCAAGGTCGTCCTGATTGATTTTTGGGCCACCTGGTGCGGGCCCTGCATCTCCGAGTTGCCGAATGTTCTGGCCACTTATGAAGAATACCACGGCAAAGGGTTTGATATTCTGGGCATCAGCCTTGACAACGAGGAAGAGGCTCTGAAGACCTTCATCGAGAAACGCAAAATGCCCTGGAAACAGTTCTTCGACGGCAAAGGTTGGGGAAACAAGCTGGCCGGGCAGTACGGCATTCGTTCCATTCCCGCCACCTTCCTGGTCGGCAAGGACGGCAAAATCGTTGCCAGGGACCTGCGTGGCCCAGCCCTCAAAGCTGAAGTGGCCAAGCTGTTGGACAAGTAGTCCGAACCGTGGTAAGGGAAGGCGCGGCTCGATGCGTCGGGTTCTTTCTTGGACTCGGGTTCAGAATTCTCCCCTCAGCGATTGTTCCCTTGTCTGCGCAAGTGAGGAGAACAAATCAGCCAACTCCGGTGCCGCCCTGTCGTGATTAGGGAGGCCAGAATGTTGGGGCTGCCAAAATGGATATCCGGTCGGCGTGATCAGCTGGGCCTGGGTTTTATTCTGTTGGCGACGTTGATCGTTTACGTCCCAAATCTGGGCCATCCGTTTCAATACGACGATCGCCTGAAGATCGTTCATAACGACAACATCGCTGACCCGCTGCTCTATTTCCGGGTGTTTCAAACTGCTGGTTACAGCGAATGGACGACCCGTTTAACAGCCAACCTCAGCTACTCATTAAACTACTTCCTCTTCGGATTTGATTCCTACGGTTTCAATGCGACGAATCTCCTCATTCACCTGCTGAACGTCTGGCTGGTATTTAGGTTTGGCCGGTTCCTGATCGAACAGACGGGAAAGCGGGGGTCGCGGGTGCCTTTGATCGCGGCCGGATTGTTTGCGTTGCATCCGCTCAACACGGAGGCGGTCAACTACTGCAATGCCCGCGCAAATACGCTGTGCACGGCGTTTTATCTCGCAACCCTCCTGAGTCTGCCGCTGGCGATCGAGGCATTGGGTAAGGGCATCTGGGAACAAATCAAGCGCTGGGCGATATTTGCAGTCCTGCTGGCCGGCACATTAACCTCGAAGGAACTCGGGGTAACGGTCGTGATCGCGGCTCCGGTCCTTTTGTTTGTGATGGGTGAACACAGCGAGCGTTACCGCGCTTTGCGTCCGATGATCTGGCGATTCGGGATTGGAGTGGTCCTGGTGGGATTGATGGCCACCGCGTTCACGGGGGCGTGGAGCATGGTGATTCGCATCGTCTATACGACCGCGCCCGATCTGAACCCGGCAGTCTTTCTCGTGTTGAACGCTTTGAAACAGGCGCAGGTGTTTGTTCAGTATCTGCTCCTTTCGATCTTTCCGCTGCCGGGTTATTTAAATGCAGACCACGACGTTCGGCCACTGATTGAAACCTTGTTCGTCGGATCCACCGGTTTCGTTGAGGGTGGGTCACGGCAGCTCATTGTTCCCGTCATTTGTGCTGTTGGCCTCGTGGGAATACTCGGGTCGGCGTTTCTGGTGCGTCGGCGCAAACCGATGGTCAGCTATTTGCTGCTTTGGCCAATTTTTACGCATGCCCCCACTTCGCTGGTGCCGCGCGGCGAGCAGATGGTCGAGTATCGGACCTACCTCCCGATGGTTGCGGTGTGTCTGTTGCTGGCGACTGGGTTCTGCGCACTTTGGGAATGGTTGGCCGGGATGAGTCCAAAGAGGGGAGTCAATCTGTCGGTTCAAAAGACTGCCAGGCGCAGAACAGGATGGGTTGGTTGGGCCTTCACGGTGGTTGTTCTGGGAGCCTTCATTTTGGGAACCCATGTCCGAAATCAAGTTTGGAAAACTGAACTTGGGTTTTGGCTCGATGTTGTGGGGAAATCCCCGAACAAGTGGCGATCCTGGAATAATTTGGGCTACGCCCGGGAAACGGCGGGCGATTTTGCGGGTGCCATTTCCGATTATGGTCACGCCCTCAAGATTCGGCCTGGAAGCCCGGCGACCTACTACAACCGGGCGAACGCACGCGTCAGTCTGGGGGATTTTGAAGGCGCTATTACGGATTTTGACCAAGCGATCAGGTATGACGCGGATTATATGGACGCCTACGTCAATCGCGGAAGAGCACGATTGGAAAAGGGAGATGTTGCTCTGGCGATTGCCGATTTCACCGAGGTGCTTCGCAGGAATTCCAGGCATGCGTGGGCGTATGTGAACCGGGCGGCGGCATGGGCCAGGATCGGCGACATGACTCGGGCGTTGATGGATTGCAACGGCGTGCTCCTCATGTATCCCGAGTTTTCTGAAGCGTATCTGAACAGAGGCAACGTCAGGGCTTCGTTGGGGGATTGGACGCGGGCAGGGGCTGATTTTTCGGAGGCGATTCGATGCAGGCCAGACAACCTGGACGCATACCTGAATCGGGCGATTTCGCGGGCGACCCTGAACGATGCAGCCGGAGCGCAAGAGGATCTGTCGCAATGCCTTAGGATTTCCACGAAAAACTGGAGTCGCAGGAATTATGCGCTCGAACTGGCGCAGCGCCTCCGAACCGCAAAGGATAATGTGCGCTGATAATCCTGGTGTGGATTATAATCAAATAAACAATCAATCCTCTTTTTTTTTTCTTGGCACGATCGGTCGTGTTGACCTATTTTTGTATCTTAAGCGTTTGACCTAAAAATGCCATGGATTTTCGGCGCTTCTTAGGTCGGTCAAAAGCGTCAGCCTTGACAGTTGGTGCGGGACTCCATTTGCGGGCCTGAAATCGGTCTGTGGCAGGACTCGATTCTGCCCCTAGAGTTGACTAATCCATTATATGTGCAGAAGGCGTTTTGAAGAGTTTTTGCGTCTCACCACGGAGATGCATGCCCGGTTTTCGTTGTTTTCCTTCTCCCTTGATCCATCCGCGAAAAATCTGACCATGAATTTAAGACGACTGTTGATTGGCTTGGCGAGGCGCCCAAGGATGCTCTCGCAACTGGCGATCCTAGCGCTGCTTCTTGAGGGCACATCGACCAGATCTCTGGACGCCGCTACAATTTCCTGGCTTTCCGCGCCGCCGGCGAGCGTCAGTCCTGGGCAGTCAATGACACTCAGTTGGGGCACGGAAGGATTCAGTCCCGTGCCGAGTACATTCACGTTGAGAGTGGATAGTGTTGATCCTGTAGGGGTTACGACTACGACGGCGGTTGCCAACTCAACGAGGAATCGATTTAACGTCAGTGGAGGCAGCGTCACGATCAGCGCTCCGACGATCAACGCGGCCGACGGTTCTGCAATTACTTCTGCCACCACGGTTAAATACGCAGTGGTTACACTGGCCGGTGACGTGGTCTCGCCGTTTGCCTCCGTGACCATCAATCCACCGCCACCTTCTGGGGTGGACCTTTTGGTGCAAAGTGGAACGCTGACGACGACCCCCTCACCGGTCGAAGCTGGCGGGATCGTAACAATCGGATGGACCGTAGAAAACAGGGGGCAAACCGTTTCCGCGCCTTCTCAAGCTCAGGTCGTCATCAAAAACGGTCAGGGGAATCTTGTAATGCATCTGGAGGCAGTGGAGGCTGTGGCTCCGAGTTCGACGTTGGTCAAGACCGTACAACTGGGGGTGCCTCCAGCCACCACAGCTGGGAATTACACCGTTGAGGTCACCCTGGACCAGGATAACGCCGCGGGGCAGGAACCAACTGAAAAAGGCAATGACGTGGCCAGTGCTGCGCTCGAAGTGGTGCCCGGGACCGCGCCGATCATCATCTTTTCGGAGAATTTTGAAGGGCTCCCCCTGGGGCCGAACGTGGATGAAGTGCTCGCTGCTCCGAATGTTTGGACGAAGACCCCTCCGCCGGGATGGGTAATCGACGACAGCGGTGTGCCGGGCGTTGGTGATCCAGGCAATGACGGTGTGACGGAGTGGGCGGGTTGGAGTTTCGCCAATGCTTCCTGGTGGGTGGCCGCAGCACAGGATCAGGGGCGGGGGGCGTTTACGCGCGCGCAAGGAACTGTCGCCGTTGCGGATCCGGACGAATGGGATGATTTGCCCCATGCCGATTCGGCGGCCGGGGGATGGTACAAGACCTTTCTCAGCACCCCGGTGCTTTCGCTGGAGGGCGTGGAAGCGGGAAGGGCGTTTCTCAGATTCGACTCGAGCTGGCTTCCAGAATTCGACGATAATTATCATCAAACGGCGAACCTGACGGTTTCGTTTAACGGTGGGATTCCGATAGAGGTGTTTCGCTGGGAGTCGAACCCGGAGAGTCCGAATTACAAGGGGCCGGCACTCAACGAAACGGTGACCGTGCCGTTGAACAATCCGGGAGGCGCCAGCACGATGAAACTGACCTTCGGGCTGTTCGATGCGGGCAACGACTGGTGGTGGGCGATCGACAACATCATTGTGGGTGCTTCACCTGAAAATCAATTCAGAGATGGCATCAGTGTTGGCCTGAACTTTGGCGCGAATGAAGCATGGAACGGCCAAAACGCGAGCCTCGCACCATCGGAGGCAGCGGGGGTGCCCGGTGCAACGCAATCGAATTGGAACAACTTGTCCGGGCCGTCCGGCCGGGCGACTGAGGTTCTGGCGGATGAAAGCGGAACCAAGGCCTGGACTTGGGTTTCGGTTGAGTGGGCAAGCGATTTGACCTGGGCCTCAACCGGAAGAGGCGAGGAGAACAACGGTTTCACCGGCCCCGATCGCACCCTGATGACCGGTTATATGGACACGAGTGGTGGCGGCAGGACGTCTGTTAACATCAACAATATTCCGCCAGGGTTGCTGCAGAATCGGTATGACGTCTACGTATACACGCTTGGGGGAGCTTCAGACCGGGGTGGGGGATATCGGATCGTCAGCCCTCGGGGAGAAGTCATTCGTGATTATTTGATCGGAGATTCTCCGGCGTCCCCCGATGCCCATTTCCGTGATGGAGGTTTGAACCACGATGACGTTGGTTCCTACCTCGTATTCCGCGGTTTGAGCGAACCGAACATTGTCGTGCAGGCCACGACCGGAGAGGGTCTTGGTCTTGGCAGGTTTACAGTGCCGTGGGTGCCGATCAACGCGATTCAGCTGGTGCCCTCGTCTCAGACCGGCTTCGAGAGTGTGGGACCACTTGCCGATCCGAAGGGATACGAAATGTTTATATTCGACGCACCGGACGGGCAACTCAATGAAGCAAGCGTCACTGCCAGATTGGATGCAACGTCGGTCCCCGTGGACATCTTCAAACAGGGGGGACGAACGAGAATCTCATTCGATGCTCTTGGGGCGACAGGGAGCCTGCTCACTGGAGGCAGCACACACACCTATGAGGTGGCGTTCTCGGACCAGGTGGGCAATCCGCATTCGATTTCAGGTTCGTTTGATGTGCGGCACTTTGCGAGATTCGTCAGTTCGGCAACTCCTGGGCCCGATGAGTCTTTGCGTATTGCACCGGGTTCATCCATCCCCGTGACGCTGGTGCTCAAGGATGACACGAGCGCCATTGATCCGGGCTCGATCGGCCTGTTGTTCGACGATGTTGCTGTTGCCCCCACGGTCATCAGGGATCGGGGTACCACAACTGTGCACTTCGAAAGTCCCGGGCCCTTCGTGGACGGCGGCGTCCATAGCCTCGGTTTGACGTTCGACGAGTTGCCAAGTTCCCGCGTGACGCAGGCGGGAGATCCGATCATCCCATCCTCGGGCAACAGTCCGGGGGCCGAGGGGGTGGCCAATGCGATCGACGGCAACCTGGTTACGAAGTATTTGAATTTCGACACCCGAACTGGGGGACAGCCCTCAGGATTTGTTGTAACTCCGTCCGCCGGGCCCTCCCTGGTCACGGGCATGACCCTGATCTCGGCAAACGATGTTCCGGAGCGTGATCCGGGGATTGTTTTGTTGGAGGGGTCCAACGACCCCTCCATCACTGGATTTAATTCGGGCAACTGGGATTTGATTGTTCGGTTGGATTCGACCCATTTCGGAATGAACCTGTCGGGAGTCAACGAACGACCAAACCCCGTGACGACTTCCGGTTCCGGTCAAGGGACGGCGGTGTTGGTGGGCAATCAGCTGCAGTTTTCTCTCTCCTATCAGGGGCTTTCGGGGATCGCGAACGGAGCCCATATCCACGGACCCGCCGGCGTGGAGGGAACCGCGGCCGTGGTGTTTGATTTGAGCCCTTTCGCTGAAGGAGGGCTCGGACAATCCGGGACCATTGCTGGAACGATTAGTGTGAGCGATACGCAGATTGCGTCGCTGCGAAATGGAGGCATGTATGTGAATATTCACACCGGGGCAAATCCGGGTGGAGAAATCCGGGGCCAGATCCTGGTGGACAATTCAGGATCGGGTCGGATCCCGGCCTGGACCGACCTCTTTCCCGATGGGCACCGGTTTCAATCCCAGCGGTTCAGTTTCAACAACACTCAGACCTATAAACATTACCGCTGGACGGTTCTGGAAACCCAGACCCCGAACGGATGCTGCATGCAGATTGCCGAAGTTGGACTCCTGCGGGAGGATTCGAGCAATCCTGTTTTTCATCAGGAGCAATGGCAGTTCACGGTCCAGGAGGCTCTGATACCTGATCTGGCGCTGGAGGCGGCTGTGCGGACCGCCATCAATAAACCAGACGGAGCCCTCATTCCCTCGGATCTCGCGAATCTCACCGAGTTGGATCTGACTGGTAAGGGAATTCGAAATCTGGAGGGCCTGCAGTACGCGACCGGCCTTGTCGTGATTCGGTTGGCTGGAAACCGGGTTGGGGACATCACTCCGCTCAAAGGTCTTCCGAACCTCCAGATTGTTGACCTGGGTGGGAACCCGCTCGCGAACCATGCGTTGCTCGCGCAGTTTCCAAGTCTTCAAAGGGTCTTCCTCAACCAGACCGGGTTGCAGGACCTGTCCTTCCTGTCTGCTATGACGGGCTTGACGGAACTTAGGATCGGGAACGGCGATGCGATTTCCGATTATTCTGTAATCTCAGGAATGACCTGGTTGACCGCGCTCACGATCGATGCGAACCGAATCTCGAATCTGTCGTTCCTGCAGCCCCTGGTCAATTTAACCACGTTGAGCCTGCAGGGGAATTATGTCTCGGATCTGGCCCCGATTGCGGGCCTGACGAACTTGCGGGTGCTCCTCCTCCATGATAACCCGATTGTGAACTTCGCGCCTCTGGCTGGCCTGGTGAACCTGCAATCGTTGGCGGTGGTACGAACAGGGATGATCGATTTGGCGCCACTTGCCGGAATGACAGCCCTGAACACATTCGACGCCAACAACAATTTGATCAGTGACCTGGGTGTGCTCTCCACATTGACGGACCTCAGGGTGGTTCTGCTGAACAACAACCCGATCTCGGACATTGCGCCTCTGCTGAATGCGGGATTAACCGGGCTGCAGTTTGTGGACCTCGGGTCTGATCGTCTCGATCTGACCTCCGGATCGCCTGCCCAAACCGCGATCCAAACGCTCGTCAATCGAGGGGTGCAAGTCGAGTCCGGTTCGCAGAATCTCAATCCGACCGCGGACCTGCAATCCGCTCTCGGTGCCTCGGGGCTCGGTTGGGCCACGGGAGGGAACGCGTCGTGGATCGCCACCAGCATAGCGCCCACTTTGGACGGGTTCGCGGCAAGGAGCGGGTTGATCTCCCATGGCCGACAGAGCCTTCTCAAAACGACCGTCGTCGGACCGGGCACGCTTCGGTTTCATTGGCGTGTTGTTTCGGAGGCAAATCGGGATTTGCTCAGTTTTTCAGTCGGCGGAATTCCCGTGCGTGCCATTTCCGGGTTTGTGGACTGGGAGCCGCAGGTGGTCGCGATTCCGGCCGGCAAACAGGACCTCGTCTGGCGTTACTCCAAAGATGCTACCGGGTCTTTAGGTTCGGATTTGGGATATCTGGAAAAACTGGAGTATCTGGGTGATGTGGCCAACGCCGCGCCAAGCATTGTGGAGCAGCCCGTTTCAAATCGATTCATTGAGGCGGGAGCCAGAGTGGTGTTGAGTGTTCTGGCGAGCGGTTCCCAGCCGCTCGGTTACCAGTGGTTCAAAGACGGCGTTGCCGTCAATGGAGCCGTTGCCCCGACGTTGATCATTGACGACGCCGCGAACGGTCCGGATGGCGACGGAGGTGTCTATACCGTGAGCATCAGCAACTCGGTGGGAACCGTGACCAGCCAGTCCGCAACGGTGAACGTCTCGACCCAGTCGATCGGACTCAACCTGGATGCCAGTCACCTGGCCTGGGTGACGGGCGGGAACAGATCCTGGATCGGCGTGAGCGTGGAACCGGGCGTGAACGGCAGCATCGGGGCGGTGAGGAGCGGCACGATCGGAGACAACGAAGAAAGCCGGCTCGAAACCACGGTGACGGGCCCGGGCAGCGTCGGGTTTTGGTGGAAGGTTTCTTCGCAGCCCGACCTGGACTACGCGATTTTTAAAATCGATGGGATCGAACAATCCAGGATTTCCGGAGAGGTGGATTGGCAACGCGTGATATTGCCGCTTTCCGACGGCACGCACAACCTTTCGTGGACGTATGTAAAGGACTCAACCGTGAGCTTGGGGAAGGATGGTGTCTGGCTCGATCGGGTGGAGGTCCTCGTACGCGGCCCTGCGGACCTGATCGCTTATGAAGGATTCGATTATCCCGAAGGCGATCTTCGTGGCCGGAGTGGAGCCGTGGGATGGGGCAGTTCATGGGGCTTTGATGCCCCCCCGGGAGGGGCCGTGGTTCAGCCGGGGAGTCTTCACTATTCCGATGCTCATGGGAATCATCTGGCCACCTCAGGAGGAAGCGGATTCATGAATGGCGCGAACGGAAGTGTCAACCTGTTCCGTCGATTATTAAACGGTGAGGGAATTCCGGGAACAACGACATGGATCAGCTTTATTGGATCTCGCACTGGGGCGACTATTGTCAACGGGACGGAGCCCAACAACCCCTATCCCCGGTCAGCCAGTGTTGGCTTGTCCGGAGGGGGAGTCGAGAGGCTCGGGATCGGAAACGGCACGGGAGCCCAGGAGAACACCTGGTCCTTGTTGCCAGATGGCAATCTGGCCAACCGACTGGGTACTTCCGAACCCTTTGACCAGACCTCATTTGTGGTGGTCCGGATTGATCATCAAGAAGCAAATGACGATGCCTACCTCTGGATCAATCCATTCCTCGACGTGACACCTGATACAGCGGACGCAAAGGCGTCGACTTCGGGAGGGTTTGAATTTACTTTCGACTCCTTTCGACTGTGGGCCGGCAACCAAGAACCCGATCGGCCGGCGGCAGAATTTGCCGTTGACGAAATCCGTGTTGGTACGACCTTCCAGACGGTTGCTCCCCTCGGAATTCCGCCACTGGATCCGAGTTTGGAAACCGCCATTCGCGGTGCGCTTGGAAAACCCACGGGTGCCATCACGAAAGCCGACCTCGAAAGTTTGATTGAGTTGGACATTCCAAACCGCGGCATCAACGGGCTCCAGGGCCTGGAGGCTGCCGCAAATCTCCAGAGGCTGTACATTCCGGCAAACAACATTCGGGATTTGACGCCGATCGCAGGCCTCACCCAGCTCACGGCCATTGAAGCTGGGTACAATCATATTCGGGATATCACGCCGATCGCGGGATTAACGGGATTGAAGTCATTGAACCTCAGCGGTAATCCCGTAGGAGATTATTCTCCGATCAGCTCCCTCACGTCCATCGAGGTGTTGAACCTGGGTTCAACGGGCTTGCGGGATCTTAATTTCGTTTCCGGCCTTTCAAATCTTCGCATTTTGTACGTCGGGAACAACTATTTGACCGAGATTTCGCCAATTCTTGGATTAACCCAACTCCATGGACTGGATTTGAGCAGCAATCCGGTGCCGGCAGAAAACTTTTCGCAGCTTTCGAGCCTGACGGGTTTGCTCTTCCTGACGCTGAACGACTCTCGTTTGACCGACATTAGCTGGGTTTCCAGTCTCTCGAACCTGATCGAGCTGCAGTTGGATGCCAACCGGATCACGGATCTTTCAGGAGTTTCAGGTTTGTTGAACCTTCAAACGTTGCGCTTATCGGGAAATTTAATCACCGATATTGCGCCGCTGGGCGGTTTGACGGGCATTCGTCAATTGGTTGTGTTGCAAAACCGACTCGATATTACGGACGGATCGGGACCACGCACCGTCCTGACGGGCCTGGAGAATGGAGGCACCGTGGTGACCTTCGAGCCGCAACGGAGCGCCCCGTTTGTTTCCGGGATCTCGGGTTGGACCATACTCGTGGATTCTTCAAGTGGACCGATCGGATTCCATGTCGGTGACGACATGACGTTGCCCGAGAATCTATTGATTGAAGTCTTCTCCAACGATGTGACCCTGATTCCGAACACGAACTTTCTTGTGGGAGGCAGGGGAAGGAGCCGGTTCGTTCAGATCACACCCGCGCCCGGACAGGTTGGCAGCACTGCCATCACGGTCGTTGTCACCGATGAAGACGGCCAGAGTTCGATCTCGCAGTTTCCGGCGACAGTAACAGCTACTCCTGAGGAAACGATTCATGGGGCCCTTCTTCGGGAGGTATATCTTGGAAATACCTCCAATCGACTGTCAGGTTTGGTCGAAAGTCCGGATTTTCCAGCCGCACCAGATTTGATTAGCCAAGTGAATGCGTTTGAGTCGCCCACCAATGTTGATGATGCCTACGGGCAGCGTATTTCCGGATATCTCACGGCGCCGGTGACGGGAGTCTATACGTTCTACCTCGCGGCGGACGATCAGGCATCGCTGTATTTGAGCACCGACGCAAATCCGGCCAACAAGATTCAGATTGCCCGCGAGCCGCAATGGAATGTGCAACGGGACTGGACTGGCGTCGCCAATCGTCCAAACCGCGAAAACATCTCGGTGCCGATCCCCCTGCAGGCCGGAAATCGGTATTATGTTGAGGCACTCATGAAGGAGGGACAGGGCGGGGACAACCTCGCGGTGGCATGGCAAAAGCCGGGTGATCCCGTGCCGTCAAATGGATCCGCGCCGATTCCGGGCGAGTTCCTTTCCTACAGCCGAGTGCGTTTCCCGAGTCCGACCGCTCCAAGAATTGAGTTTCAGCCTAAGCCGTCGGTCACTCCACAAGGTGGACGTGTTGTTTTTTCGGTTGCCGCTTCGGGAACGCTTCCGCTGACGTATCAATGGAAGAAGGATGGTGTTGATATCCCGGATGCGACCTCGAAACAACTGGTTGTAAACGGAGCCGCGAGCCAGCACGCGGGTGACTATTCGGTGCGGGTTACGAACAGTGCTGGTTTCGTGGACTCCGACCCTGGCAGGCTCGAAGTCCAACCGTTCGTCAAAGTCGCGGATGGAGGCTTCTTCAACCAGGCGAACGGACATTTCTATTACCGTCTGGAGCCAGCAGATTGGTTTGCTGCGGAAGCTGCGGCGGTCAATCTGGGAGGGCACCTCGTCACCATCAACGATGCGGCCGAACAGCGGTGGGTGGAGGACGCATTCAAGGCTTATGAAGCAAGCCATTGGATGGGCCTTCGGGATCTGGATCCCGGAAATGACTCGGTCGATTCGGAAACGCGGAAAAGCGAGTTCAGCTGGGTCAGTGGCGAGCCCGTGACGTATTTCAACTGGGCCAAGACGCAGCCCGACAATTGGTGGCGCCTTGGGGCGAAGAACCGCGAAGGGGAGCATTTCGGCCAAATCGCAGGCTGGGCGTTCGGTCGTTGGAATGACGAATCCGCAACGCAGGTGAATCCAGGAATTGTCGAGCTCACCTATTCGGGGTCACCGGTGATTGTGCGCGGGTTGGAAGGCGGCACCGCCGTCGAGAATAGCCGGGTTGTGTTGCGCGCGCTGGCCCACGGAGATGAGCCCCTTACCTACGCCTGGGAGAAGGATGGGCAACCACTCTCAACAGTGACGGGAAATTCGCTGATCCTCGACAATGTTCCGTTGACCGCCTCGGGTTCCTATACCGTGACGGTCAGCAATTCCTTGGGCAGTCAAATCAGCACGACAACGCTTACGATTGTGGTCCCGGTGGTTGAGTTCGCGGACGCGGGACTTGAAAACGCGGTTCGAGCCGCGACCGGAATTGTTTCGGGACCGATTCCAAAGGCGGCCCTGCAGGGTATAACATCACTCGATGCATCGAACCGGCAGATTCGTGATTTGGCGGGCATTGAGGGGTTGGAAAACCTTCAGTCACTCAATTTGAGGAACAATCAAGTATCGAATTTGACCCCATTGACCCAGCTGGAGTTTCTGAGACACGTTAACGTTGGACAAAACCCCGTTGCAAATTATGGCATCTTGGCTCAAATCCCGCAGCTGAGTGCTGTCGAAGCCGATTCCAACGGAATCAGCGACTTGACCCCGTTTGCCAACATTCCTCTATTGGTGAGTCTGACTGTCCGCAACAATCAGATTTCAAATCTTTCGTCGCTCCTTGCGGCCACCCACCTCAAAAACCTGGACATTGGAGGTGGCAATCCCATCACTGACTTTTCAGTGTTGGGTCAGCTCACCGGGCTCGAGGGTTTGTCCGCCTGGGGCCTTGGTATAACGAATCCTTCGTTCTTGAGTTCGCTTGTCAACCTGAAATCGTTGAATATCGGCGCGAATCCTCTCAGTGATGTGCTGCCTCTGGCTGGGCTCTCCGGCTTGAAAAGCCTGTTCATTGGAGGTAACCAGGTTCAGGATTTTTCGCCCATTGCCGGTTTGACCGGGTTGGAATATCTGGAAATCAACGGCACCCATTTTAATGATTTGTCCGGAATCTCGAATCTGTCGCAGTTGAATACCTTTCTGGCTGGAAACGCGTCCATCAGTGGGGTTTCGTTTTTGGCTGGCTTGGATCAACTGCGTTACCTGGCTCTAGAAAACAACTTCATCGACGATATCACAGTGTTGGGCGGTCCATCGTTTCTGAATCTCACGAGAGTCGATTTGCGGGGCAATCCAATCAGTGGCACCGGAGGTGAGGCCAACTTTAACACCATCCAAACATTGCGGAATCGTGGTGTCGAGGTGCTCTACAGCCTTCCCGGACTCTCAATCAGGGCGTCAAAAGGGCTCTCTGTTGAGTCGACTGGTGAATCGCTTGAGTTCGTCATCGAGACATCCCAGGCCTTTCCAAACGATGTGGCGGTCTCGCTCGAAGTGAGTGGCACCGCAACTGCCGGAGTGGATTACACCTCGATCGGGACCAGCGCCGTGATCCCGGCTGGATCGCGGAGGGTGGTGGTGGCGGTGACGCCTCTGGACGATGCGGAGGTGGAAGGATCCGAAACGGTCGTTCTGACTTTGGTGGCGAACGGCACTTTTGAGCTCGGCCAAAATACGGTTACCGGAACGATCGTTGACGATGAATCGCCTGTTGGGGGGTTGCTGCGCGAGGTGTTCTACGATATTCCAGGATCCCGTCTCTCGGATCTGCTGGGCAATCCCGTGTTTCCCAATGAGCCGAACCGGGTCGATTTTGTCCCCGAGTTTGAGAGCAAGGACCTTGGTGATTTCTACGGGCAGAGGCTCTCCGGCTTCGTGATTCCTCCGGTGTCGGGGGAATACGTGTTCTACCTGGCAGGCGACGACCAGACCGAACTCTATTTGAGCACGGATGCAAACCCCGCGAACAAAAGTCCGATCGCGCGCGAACCCGATTGGGCGCAGTCGCGGGATTGGATCCGCGACGGGGTTTCGCCACAGAACGTCTCGCTCCCAATCCAATTGGTTCAGGGACAGCGGTATTTCGTGGAGGTGCTTCACAAGGAAGGGGGCGGAGGTGATCACGCTGCCGTGACCTGGCGCATGCCGGGAGATCCGGAACCGGTGGATGGTGCGGCCCCCATCCCGGGCACGTATTTGGAAGCTGTCTTCCCGCAAAGCGCGCTGGCTGGCAGGCCGACGATCTCGAACATCGCCACTCAAACCACCGAGGAGGAGGTTTCGACCGCGTCGATTGTTTTTGAAATCGGGGATGCGGAAACACCCGTTGAGGACCTGATCGTGACGGCCCGGTCGTCCAATCCGAACGCCGTGCCACAATCGAATCTGGTTCTCAGCGGCACGGGCGCCACGAGGTTTCTCGTGGTGACTCCGGCGTTGGACGCCTTTGGATACCCTGTTGCTGGGATTACGGTCACCGTTCAGGATGCGGATGGGAATAAAGCCAGCGACAACTTTCTCCTGAATGTAACGGGCATCAACGATCCGCCCAAGATTGAGCGGCTTGTGGATGTGACCATCGGAGCGTCCCGGGAGGCCCGGCTTCCGTTTTTCGTGAGCGATGACCAGAATTGGGTGGGAAATTTGGTGATGACGGTTACTTCGCGGAATCCAACGTTGATTCCCAACGAGAATATTTCAATCGAGGGAACCGCTTATGAACGGACACTGGTGATACAGACCGTCGCCGGGCAGACTGGGAGTGCGCTGATTGACGTTGTGGCGACCGACCCGGGCGGCCTGTCCCGGACGACCTCCATTGAGGTCACGGTTGTCGAGGATTCTCCGGTGACGATCCTGGATCCGATCCTTGAACAGGGGATTCGCGACCGGTTGCGTGAAATCGGCAAGGATCCCGGAACGGCACCGCTCACCGTTACGGACATGCTGGCTCTGGATCAATTGAATGTCTGTTGTCGTGAAATCACGAAACTTCAGGGTCTGGAAGCGGCGGTGAATCTGAACCGGTTGCAGATCAACTTCAATAATATTTCCAACTTCGATCCAATCTTCGCCCTCTCGGGACTGAAGGAATTGGATGTGGCGGGCTATGCGAGCTTTAACCTTTCGGACCTGGTGGCGTTTCCCGCCCTGGAATACATCAATTTGGGCAATTCGCGCAGAACCGACATCAGTTTCCTGGCCCAAATTCCTTCCTTAAAGAGGGTCTACCTGTGGGGCAATAATCTGCAGGACATTTCACCCCTAGCGCAGCTCCCTGATTTGTACGAGATCAACGTGGACAACAACCCGGAGCTGACAGACTATTCGCCGTTGCTCGCGATGCCCGGACTGCAGAGGCTCTCGGTCTCCGGCAACCCGGCGTTTAACCCGGATCTCCTTTATCAGCTTCCGAATCTAATCTTTTTTAGAGCGTCGGGCACCTGGATTACGGATATCGCCCCGATCGCATCCTTGACAAAGCTCGAGGATTTGGTGCTTCTGAATCAGCCGATCCGAGATCTCAGCCCACTTCAGGGCTTGAGCTTCCTGAGGGGGATGAACATTTCCGGTAATCCGATACCGGATCCGACCGTTCTGCGCGATCTCGGTGCAATACAAACAGTCTTCCTTCTGAACACCGGTCTTGGCGACCTGGGCTTTGTCAGGGGTTTGCCGACGTTGTCGTATTTGGCTGTGGATGACAACCCCATCCAGGATCTTTCGCCCTTGTTGGATCTCCCGAACCTGCGTCATGTCAGTGTGAAATACGCACGACTTGACCTTGCGGATGGATCGATCGCGCGAGCCCAGATCCAGACTCTGCAGAGTCGGGGTGTTTTCGTGAATTTCGAACCTCAAAGCTTGCCGCCAACGATGGTTCCCCTTGGGGATCTGATCATGGTCGCCGGTGGTTCATCCCCTGATATTGCGCTGTCCGTGTCGGACCCCGACTCTCCCTACGTAAGTTTTAAATACTCCGTTACCTCATCCAATCCGGATCTGATCCCGCCTTCCAATGTTACCTTTGACCCCACCGGGCGCCCGAGCATGAAAATCACTGCGGCCTCCGGTCGAACCGGAAACGCGACGATTACGTTCAGCGCCACCGATCCGTCCGGTCTTTCGGCGTCCAGTACGTTTAATGTGAAGGTCATCCTGTCGCAGCCGATCCAATTCGGGGATCCGAACCTGCTTTCGAGAATCCGCGAAGTGGTCGGTAAACCCTCCGGAGACATTACCACTCAGGACCTCGCGGGCCTTGTTAATCTGGAGATCTGCTGCCGGAACATCACCAATCTGGAGGGGCTTCAGAATGCATTTAACCTTGAAAGGCTGAATGTGGCGCACAATCCGGTCACGGACTATGCGCCCATCAGGGAGTTGAAAAGGTTGAAGAGGTTGGATGTAAGCGGCAACCCGGCTTTTCAGCTCTCCGAGTTGGCGCACCTGCCCGTCTTGGAGGAGGTGGGGTTGAGCGCCTCGCAGCGCAGCAACATCAGCGGATTGGCGACTCTGACCCAGTTGAAACGAGTCGAACTGGGACAGAACAAGATTCAGGACCTGTCCCCACTCAGTGGACTGCACAACCTGGAATGGTTGATCCTGTATGGGAATGAAGGAGTGCTGAACCTGGAGCCGCTCTCAGGCCTGGCGTCGTTGTGGTACCTCGACCTGAGCTCAAACCCGGGAATCATCGATTACACTCCGATTCGGAGTCTCGCAAATATCGGCAGCCTCAACGTTTCCCAAAACCCTGGATTTGACTTAAACGAGTTGGTGCATTTCCCCAATCTGGTTCACCTCAGGATAGACGACAGCGGCCGAACGGATATCACGAGACTTGGCGATTTTCCGCAACTGACAGAGCTGTACATGGATGGGAACCCGATCGTGGATCTGACGCCCGTGTCGCGTCTTTCCCAGCTCGTGTCTTTGGGTGTGAACTATGTTCCCATTCCGGACCCTTCCGTTTTGAGAAGCTTCACCCAACTGCGCGACCTGAGAATCGAGGGGACTGGCGTGAATGATCTGAGTTTCGTGGCTGATCTCACCCAGCTTCGTATCCTCAGGGCGGCGAACAACCCGCTGACCTCCATTTCGCCGGTCGTCGCCGCCGCTTTGCCGAATCAGTGGCTCCTGACGGTCAACGGAAGCCTTCTCGACCTCGCCGTCGGATCCTCCGTGATCCAGGACATTGAGGTCTTGAAAAGCCGAGGCATGACTGTCGAGTATCAAGGGCAGAACACTCCCCCGACCCTGGAACCAATCGCAAGCCAAACTGTCGTGGCCGGCACGCCCAGCGCCATCATTCGGATCAACGCCCGCGATGAGCAGAGCTACGGACGGCTGAAATACTTCGCCCATTCCAACAATGAAAATCTCGTTTCGGGCTTTATTTGGGGCGGCGATCGGTTTAATCCGACTCTGCAGTTTTCGGCCGTCGCGGGTCAGAGCGGGACGGCGACCGTTGTGGTGGTCGTTGTTGATCCGGTCGGATTCTCTGCGGATCGGACGTTCACGGTCAACGTCGTGCCGGAGGGAAGTTTTGCTGTTCTGGATGGCAGTCTGGAGACCGCACTGCGCGAAAAACTGGGCAAACCCGACGGTGCCTTGACCCAGAGTGATCTGCTCAATGTGCGTGAGCTCTACATCTGTTGCCGTGGGATCACCACCCTGGCCGGACTTGAGGCGGCAGCCAACCTTGAGAGCCTCGACATCTCGTTTAATTCCCTGGTCGGCACCGAGGCGTTTGCTCCGCTGCGGGGTTTGTCGAATCTTCGAAGCTTGTACGTCAACGGCATGCGGGACTTCGCGATCAGCGAACTCAGCAACTTCCCGAATCTGGAGAACATCGGTCTGGGGGCCAGTGAACGGACCGACCTGAATGCACTGACGTCCTTCACCCAGTTGAAGGGACTGGAGCTCTGGAACAACAACATCCAGAACCTGGCCCCGCTCGCCAGTCTCACCGCGCTGGAACGACTGAACATCAGCTGGAATCCGTTGATCACCGATTTTTCGCCGCTCCAGAGCCTCCCCGGCTTGACCAGCCTGCATGTGAGTGGCAACAAGGCTTTTAAACTGACCGATCTTTCGGCGTTCCCGAATCTGCACAACCTTGGGCTTGGAGGGCTGGGCTTGACGGATATCTCCGCATTGGCTGGTCGCAGCAACCTGGGATCCCTCGATTTGTGGGAGAATCCAATTGCGGATCTCTCCCCGCTGCAGACCTTGTCCGGATTACGGTGGTTGAACCTGGACCGGGTGCCACTGAGTCAACCGTCACAACTGAGCAGTCTGGTGAATGTGACGGGTTTGCTTTTGTCGAAAACGGGAATCAAGGAACTGGGCTTTTTGGCCGGCATGGCGAATCTGGAGAGTCTGTATATCTCCGAAAACCCGATTCAGAACATCGACCTGCTTCGGGGCTTGAGCAACCTCCGGTATGTTGACCTTCGGGGCGGCGCTTTGGATACTTCCGCGGGATCCGCAGCATTGACGGTGGTCCAGGAACTCCGTGATCGTGGTGTTCGGGTTGACGTCGGCAATCAGAACTCACCTCCGACTCTGGGAGCCATTGCAACTCAGACCGTGACGGCGGGCCGCGCCACCTCGTTTGTTCCACTGCAGATTTCAGATCTGGAATCCCAGGACGGATTCGTGCTTCGAGCCGAGTCCTCCAATCAATCGTTGATCCCGCCGCAAAATGTCCTCTTCGGAGGGACCGGAAACAAACGCAGTTTCTCGATCATCCCTGCATCGACGGCTTCGGGTGTCGTGACATTGACGATCACCGTTGTGGATCCCGGTGGGTTGAGCGCGAGCGAATCGTTCGAGGTGAGGATCCTTCGTACGATCACATTGCCGGAACCGTTGTTCCGGGAAACCTTCGAAACCACCGATCCCGGCAGCCTGCCGGCCGGATGGTCTGTTCAGAATTCAACCGATCCGGATGCCTCCGGCCTGGACCTGAACAACTCCCGATCGGACTCCTTCAAGGATTGGGTGGTGATTTCCAGGAACCGTGTGTTGAGCATCGGAAACGCGGGTTACTGGGACTCGAGCCGCCGGTTGGCCGTGGCCCCCGGGCAGATCGTCAATGGCGCGGAGCTGACCACCCTGGTCGACGGAAGGTTTGTTCTCGCTGAATCCCACAGCCGTGTCGGCAGCCAGGTGCAATTCCTCTATACACCGACCTACGATCTCAGTGGTCAGGCGGGTGTTCGAATCTCGTTCAACAGCATCTTTGAACAGGCCGCCAACAGCATGGGAGCGGTGGAAGTGTCGACGGATGCGGGAGCGACCTGGTCGCCGGTGGTCTACATGCTCGATGAAGAAGATGTGGCCCGGGACACGGCGGGGGCCATTGATGCGGAAACAACATTTGCCGCCGCGCAACCGGATGCCGCCCAGGCCCTCAACTACGGGGCGTGGATCGGGGTGGATCCTCAGAGCAGGGCCACCCTTGCGCCCTACATCAGCCCAAGGGTGGCCGACGATCCGGTCGGGTCCAAGCGCCTGGAAGTCTTCAAGGTGCCCCAGGCTGACAACCAGTCTCAGGTCCAGTTCCGATTCTTCCATGTGGGTGCATCCAGCCGTTATTTTGGCATTGATAATTTTGCCATCCATGCCGGTGGTACAGGCGGGCCAGGGGGCGGAAGCTTCGCTTCAGACTTCAACTTTGTTCAAGGCGACCTGCTCGAACTGCACGGTTCGGCGAAGTGGAAAACGGTCGGTGGTTTGGATGGCAGCGGCTTCATCAGTCTGACCGACGCGGACTTCTACCAGGAAGGCTGGGTTGTGTTGCCGGACCTGAATGATGGCGCGCCTATTTCCGGCTTCGTCGCCACTTTCAAACTCCGAATGGGCGGTGGCACCATTCCTCCCGCCGATGGGTTCAGCTTCAACTACGCCGCGCTGAACGATCCCGTCATTTCGTCCGGGGCCGGCTGGGTGGATGGTCATATGGAAGAGGGCACGCCGACGGGGGTGGCCATCAACTTTGATACCTGGGACAACGGAGCGGAGGCCCCGGCAATTGACCTGCGATTGGACGGGCAGTTGCGGACCAGCGACCGGGTTTGGATTGCGGGACCAGGTTCCGCTGGTCGGACCGTCCTGAACGATGGTTCGGGCAGCCCGGTGACGCTCGGAACCGGCAGTGGGTTTGCGGATGTGCGGATCGAGTACGCCTCGGGTGCGCTCAACCTGCAATACAAGGGGGTGAATGTTTATTCCGGTTTGCCGATGCCTTCGGTTCTGCAGGCCGGCCGGTTTATTCTCGGTGCCCGCACGG
>JAIPJX010000081.1 GCA_021733945.1 Verrucomicrobiota bacterium
GCAAAACCACGCCCCCCAAAACCCCGGACCTCTCGGCTTGGTTCCCGCTTTCTCCACCAGGCAGGACCGGGTCCCGGGGCCTCTTCGGTCCCAGGCCGGAGCTATTTACCCGGAACGATTCATTTTCGGCCATTTGAATCATGAAAAAACTTTCCTTTTAAGAATCGGCGGACACAATGGAAACGCTGTATGCAAATCTTGATAGTTGATAAATCTCGGGCTCAACGAAATGCCACCTCGCATTTTCTGCAGGACTTGGGATTTAAAGTGCAGGAGACCGCGGACGGAACCGAAGCGCTACGGTATTTAAAAACCGCCGAGACCCCCGACGGGGTCCTCGTCGATTGGGACATGCCCGGGATGAACGGACTTCAATTCATCCAACAAGTACGCCAGAACCCCAAACACACCGAGTTGCCAATTATCTTGATGGCCGACGACAAGTTCAACGATCGGGTCGCCGAAGCGCTGAAAATCGGTGCGGATGAAGTGCTCATGAAGCCCTTCACCAAGGAAGTCCTGGCCACCAAGCTCGAACTTCTCGGCATCGAAAGTGCCGACGATTAGGAAATTCGGCAGCCCAAAATGGAACATTTCCCCCAACCATATTTTAGCCGACAGAAATTGTGATTAGCCGCGCTAACTTAGAATTCATACGTGACACCGCAGCCGCGTACGCCGGATTGAACGTTGATATTGACAAGGAATTCATCATCGAATCGCGTCTCATGCCTCTGGCGCGATCGAAGGGCATCTCTTCCGCCAACGAACTCATCCGGATGATGCAGCAGGGAACGATCCCCGATTCCGCCCAGTTGCTCTCCGAAAACCTCGCCGATACCGAGACCTATTTCTTCCGGGATATCCGCCCCTTTGAAACACTCCGGCAGAATGTCCTGCCTTCGCTGATCGAGAAACGCGCCTCCCAGAAACGCCTTGCCATCTGGTGCCCGGGCGGCTCGACCGGTCAGGAACCCTATTCCCTGGCCCTTCTGATTCACGAATATTTCCCAGACCTGCTCTCGTGGAACTTGGAGATTTCCGCCTGTGACCTCTCGCTCGAAGCAGCGGAAGCGGGTGCCGCGGGCGCCTACAATCAGATCGAAGTCAACCGCGGCCTGCCCTCCGCACTCCTGGTCAAATATTTTAAACGGGAAGGCCTCGTCTGGCGGATCAAGGAGGAGGTTCGGACTCAGGTTCAGTTCTCCCGGATCAACCTTGCCGAAAAATGGCCTCCCACCAGTAAGTTTGACATCATTCTCCTTCGCAATGTGCTCTCGGGAATCCTCCCCGAGTTGCAGACCGAGATCCTTCGCAGGGCACAACGCCGACTGGCACCCGACGGATTCCTCCTGCTCGGCCCCAAGGAAACTCCGAATGGAATTGGCGACAGTTTTGTCCCCGTCCAGTTTGACAAGGTCACCTGCTACAACCCCAAACCGCTCCCTCCCGGTGAAGAGGAAGAGAGTGAGGACGGTGAAGAGGTGGCTCCCTGGGAAAAGGCAACGATTCCCTGGGTCAAACTCGCCATGCTCGCCACCGGGTTCGGCGCGGTGGATGTCGAGAAGGCGACTGCAGCTTTTAGTGACGACGCGGACATGAGCCAGAGGATCCTCTTCGCCGGCAATCAGGACACCGCCTCAGCGGATGAACCACCCCACGCCTCGCTCCAGGAAGCGTTCACTGCGGTTCCCAAGGAACAACTCCTGGCCGTCGCCCTCATCGACCCGCTGCGCAAGGCCATCAGCGATACCTTCATGGCCATGCTCTCCTCCGGCGTCGAATCGTTGGGTCCCGAGGAACTCAAGAACGAATGGGACACGCAGGTCGTCAGCACCATCAAGTTTTCAGGCTTCGCCAAGGGCCGCATTTGCATCCGTCTGGAACCAGAGGTTGCCCAGAGCCTCAGCGGTGAAATCCTCGGGCTCGCCCCGGAGGACATCGGGCCCGAAGAACTCATCCAGATGATCGGCCAACTCGCTGACATCGCCGGAGGGAACTTCGAAACCGCTCTCAAAGCGGCCAATCTGACCATCACCCGGGAACCTCAGGTGACGGCGGAAGGCAACGCGTCCCTTCTGGAGCTTTCACCCAAGGTATTTCACGAACCGACTGCTCTCAGCTACGAAGGTTCAGGATTCCGTGCGGGTGTCATCATCAACGCTTTTAAGTCCAAGTGAAGGAGACCGGAATGAGAACCAATTCAAAGATCCCCCCCGCCTCTCTCACCGACGAGTCGGACAACCGCAGCATCGCCGGTCGCATCCAGCTCGATTTCGTTGCCAATCGACTCCAGCAATGAAAAGCAAACTAATCGACATAGACGAGCTCATCGCCCAGGCCAATGAGCTGACTGCCCTCCCCCAAAGCACAATCCGACTGGCCGCCCTGGTCGGATCCAAAGCCGACAACGCGGAGGAGGTTTCCGATGTCGTCGCCTTCGATCCCGCACTGACCTTCAAGCTGATCCGCGCCGCCAATTCGGCCTACGCAAGTCGCTCCGAACCGGTCACCACCGTGCGGGATGCCGTCGATCGTCTGGGCACCGCCCAGGTGTTTTCGCTCGCCGTTGCCAGCAGCGTGCGGCCGCACATGCAGAAAAACCTTTCCGAATATGGGTTCAGCGACGGCGAATACTGGCGGCACTCGGTAGCCGCAGCCGTTGCCGCCGAAGTTGCCCCGCAACACTGCTCAATCACTCTTCCGGCTGAGACCTTCACCGCAGCTCTGCTCCACGATATCGGCAAACTCATCATGGCCCGGTTCATCAAACCGGAGATTCTCGAACTCCTCAAGGAAGCCCAGGACAGAGGCGGACTCACCCCGCTCGAAGCCGAAACCCGCGTCCTTCAGGTGCACCACGGCGAACTGGGCGGCATCATCGCCGAACACTGGGAATTCCCCCAACAGGTCATCAAGGGGATCATTTTCCATCACCAACCCGAGCTCGGTCTGGACCCCATCTGTGATGCAACCTACCTCGCCAACATCGGGGCCAAACAGATCGTCGCCCGGATCGCCAACAAGGAGCTGGAACTCGTCCCTGATGAAGATTGTATGGACCGGCTCGGCATGACCCCGGAGGGCTTTGAAAAGCTCTGCGTCGCGGGAGTCGAACGGTTTGAACAGGTCCGCACCCGATACAACGTCAAGTAACTCTTTTCCGCCTTTCGTCGATCATTCAGGCGGGAGGCCCCCGGTTCCCCCTACTCCTTGGTCCGGCTGTCGATCGATAGCGTCACCGGCCCCTCATTCACCAGTTCGACCCGCATCTCCGCTCCGAACTGCCCGGTGCCCACGGGCTTCCCCAGATCCTGAGTCACCCGCCGAACAAACGATTCGTAAAGGGGAATCGCAATCTCGGGCCGGGCGGACCGCAGGTAGGAAGGGCGATTTCCTTTCCGGGTGCTGGCATACAGCGTGAACTGACTCACCAGAAGCACCTCCCCCCCGACATCCTGAACCGACAAATTCATCAATCCGCCTGCATCGCTGAACACCCGCAAACGGATCAGCTTCCCGCTGGTCCATTCGATGTCCGATTCATTGTCGTCCGCCTCAAACGCCACCAGAACCAACAACCCCGTCCCTATGGATGCTGTCACCTTCCCTTCAATCGTGACCGAAGCCCTCGATACCCGTTGCACTATCAATCGCATAAAATCTCTGTTTCCTTCCCAAACAACGATCCCCACCCCGCGGAGCGCTCAGCCCGGCGTCCAGCCACCCGGGGGAATCGTTCGAACCCCGGTGTTTCCAACCGGATTCCCGACAAAACAGTTTCAAATAAAACGACGAACGTCCACCCTTTCTCCCGTCCCCCTGCCTGAAAACAACCCATTCCGAAACGCGACACGGAACTGCTTCGTTCTTGGCATTTGCGACGCAGGATGAAAGGATGGCCCATGCTCGTTCGAAGGTATTTGGCCCGGATCCTATCGATCACCCTGATCGCGTCCACCTGCAGTCCGCCATCCGGCGCGGCAGCGGAGCTCCCGGGCAAAGTCGATTTCAATTCGGAGATCCGCCCCATCCTCTCCGACCGCTGCTACAAGTGCCATGGTCCCGACAACAACACCCGCAAA
This sequence comes from Verrucomicrobiota bacterium, assembly GCA_021733945.1. Taxonomy (GTDB): domain Bacteria; phylum Verrucomicrobiota; class Verrucomicrobiia; order Limisphaerales; family SIBE01; genus JAIPJX01. The sequence continues at coordinate 4,086 of JAIPJX010000081.1, forward strand.
GCCAAGCTCCGGCTGGACCACGAAGAGTCGGCCAAGGCCACTTCAAAAGGTGGTCTTCCAGTCGTGCAGCCCGGCAACACCGGACGAAGCGAACTCTATCTCAGGATCACCGCGACCGACCCTGACGAAAAGATGCCGCCGCCCGATTCCAATGTCAGCCTGGATCCTGAAGAGATCGGACTGATCAAACGTTGGATCGATCAGGGCGCGACCTGGGGCAAACACTGGTCATTCGAATCGCTTCAGGATGTGCCCGTCCCCGGGGTCAAGCAGGACTCCTGGCCTCGCAACCCGATCGATCATTTTATTCTCAACCGTCTCGAACGGGAGAATCTCAAACCATCACCTTCCGCAGACAAGGAGGCCCTGATCCGCCGGGTTGCGTTCGACCTGACCGGCCTTCCTCCCACACTCGAAGAAATTGACACCTTCGTGGAAGACACCGAATCGGGCGCTTACGAGCGCATGATCGAAGCCTTCCTTTCAAAGCCTGCCTACGGCGAGGAAATGACCGTGGAATGGCTTGATCTGGCCCGTTACTCCGACACCTTCGGCTATCAGGTGGATCGCGATCGTTTTGTCTGGCCCTGGAGAGACTGGGTGATCCGGGCCTTCAATCGCAACATGCCTTACGACCAATTCGTCACCTGGCAACTCGCGGGCGATCTGCTCCCCAATCCGACCGACGAACAGATCCTGGCAACCACGTTCAACCGGTTGCACCCGCAAAAGGTCGAGGGCGGCAGCACCCCGGAAGAGTTTCGCGTTGAATACGTGGCCGACAGAACACACACCTTCGGCACGGCCTTCCTGGGGCTCACCCTTCAATGCAGCCGCTGTCACGACCACAAATACGATCCCCTCACCCAGAAGGAATACTACCAACTCTTCGCCTTCTTCAACAACATCGACGAAGCCGGCCTCTATTCCTACTTCACTCCAGCGGTCCCCACCCCCACCCTGTTGATGGCCGATGATGCCACAAAAACCAAACTCGCAGGGATCGAATCGCGCATTCAGGAGGCCGCACGGGCCATCACAAAGACCGATGCGCAACGCAACGATGCCTTCGAAAAATGGCTCGCCAATTCCCCGGCGGATCCGTTGATCCCCGGACTGGTCGCCGATTTCAGTTTCGATGAACTCAAGGACGGCAAATTTCCAAATCGCGCCGATCCGGATTCCCCCGCAACGACCAGCGACCAAAACGTCCTGGAACCCGGTTACCACGGCAACGCCCTCCGCCTGACGGGCGATGACGCCGTTCAAATGCAGTTCGGGAATTTCAGGCGTTTTGATCCCTTCACGGTCGCGCTCTGGATGAAAACCCCGGACGTCAAGGACCGGGCTGTGGTTTATCACCGGTCACAGGCCTGGACCGACGCCGGAAGCCGGGGATACGAATTACTCATCGAAGACGGACGCTTAAGCGCGGCGCTCATTCATTTCTGGCCCGGCAACGCACTCCGGTTGCGAACGGTCGAGCCGATCCCCACGAATACCTGGACCCACGTGACCGTGACCTACGACGGATCCAGCCAAGCCGGCGGCCTCGCCATCCACGTCAACGGTCAACCCGCGTCCGTCGAGGTCGTCCGCGATCATCTCTCCAAAAACATCACCGGTGGGGGAGGCGATTTCATCAGCATCGGGGAACGCATGCGGGATCGCGGGTTCAAGGACGGACTCGTGGATGACTTTCAGGTTTTCTCGCGAGCTCTGTCGCCCATCGAGGTGGCCCACCTCCACGACGGACACGCTCTCCGGGATTTGCTGGCACGTCCGACCGGTGACCTGAACCCAGGCGAACGCCGGTCTCTGTTTGACTATTATTTGTCCGCTGTCGATCCCGTGCACGCCGCCGCACTCAGAACACTGCGCGACCTGAGAATCGAACGTAGCCGTGCCATCGATGGAATCGAGGAAATCATGGTCATGCGCGATCTCCCCGTCGAGCAGGCCAGACCTTCGTTCGTCCTGGTGAGAGGGGCCTATGACACCCACGGAGAACCGGTCACCGCCAACACTCAGGCGGCCCTGTCCCCATTCCCCGAGAACGCCCCGCAGAACCGCCTCGGACTGGCGCAATGGCTGACAGACCCCCGCCACCCGCTGTTCGCCCGTGTGACGGCAAACCGCATCTGGCAGAGATTCTTCGGAGACGGACTGGTGCGCACCCCCGAAGATTTCGGGAGTCAGGGCGAGCCGCCCACACACCCCGAACTGCTCGACTGGCTGGCCAACCGCCTCATCAGCAGCGGATGGGACCTGAAGGATTTGATGCGGACCATCGTTCAATCAGCCGCGTACCAGCAGAGCTCGGAGCACCGCCCCGAACTGACGGAACGTGATCCCAAGAACCGACTGCTGGCCCGGGTACGACGCAACCGATTGTCCTCCGAGATGATTCGGGACAACGCCCTGGCAGTCAGTGATCTGCTGGCCCGGAACATGGGAGGTCCGCCCGCAAAACCTTATGAAGTCGGAGTTTCATTCAAGCCGGTGACACCGGACACGGGGATCGGACTCTACCGCCGGAGCCTCTACACCTACTGGAAACGCACCGCACCGGCACCGGTCATGATGGCGTTGGATGCCTCCAAACGGGATGTTTGCGTGATCCGCCGCGAACAGACCTCGACCCCCCTGCAGGCTCTGGTGCTCCTGAACGATCCGCAGACCGTCGAAGCGGCCTGCCTTCTGGCCCAGAAACTAATCCTGCGGCATGGAACGGATTCCGAAGCCGCCATTCAAGAGATGTTCCGATTGCTCACCAGTCGCAAACCGTCCCATGCCGAAATGGAGGTCCTGGAGCGTCTGCACCGCGAGCAGTCCGCCTATTTTGAAAACAATGCAGAGTCGGCCTCCCGATTTCTGGGAAATGCCAACGCCCGGATTGAACCCGGCCTGGAACCTAATCGTCTTGCAGCATTGGGAACCGTGGGACTCGCCCTCATGAATTTCGATGACTGCCTCAGGAAACGTTAAACCACCTGGGAGCCAATCCACACGCTGAGAGGATCTGTTATGAATCGACCGATGAAAAACAATCTGTGCACCGGGTCGGAACCTGTTCTGGGCATGAGTCGCAGACGGTTCCTGGACAAGTTCGGCCTCGGCCTCGGTGCCATCGCGCTGGCTGACCTGATCAATCCCGCCAAAGCTGCCGAAACCGACGGCGTGCTCGCCGCACCCCACTTCGCGCCCAAGGCCAAGAGGGTCATCTATCTGTTCAACAGCGGCGGCCCCTCGCAGATGGATCTGTTCGACTACAAACCGCTCCTGAACGAAAAACACGGCACCCAACTCCCCGAATCGGTCCGGGCCGGCCAGCGGCTCACCGGCATGTCCGGCAACCAGTCCAGTCTCCCTCTGGCCGGCTCGCCCTTCAAATTTCAGCAATCCGGCCAGTCCGGCGCGTGGTTCAGCGAAATCCTGCCCCACACCGCGGCCATCGCGGACGAATTGTGCGTCATCAAATCGATGTACACCGAAGCGATCAACCATGGTCCCGGGGTTACGTTCCTGCAAACCGGATCCCAGTTCCCGGGACGCCCCAGCATCGGAGCCTGGCTTCAGTATGGACTCGGGGTCGAAAACGCCAACCTTCCCTCCTTCGTGGTTTTGGTCACAAAAAACAAGGGCGGCCAACCCCTGGTCTCCCGACTGTGGGGCAGCGGGTTTCTCCCATCCAAATACGAGGGTGTACGCTTTCGATCGGGTGAAGACCCGGTTCTGTATCTGGGAAATCCCGCCGGTGTCAACGCCGGGAGCCGACGCCAGATGCTCGATCGCCTGAACGACCTCCACCGCCTCCAGGCCGGTAAAACTCCGGCCTCGGAAATCGAGGCGCGCATTGCCCGGTACGAAATGGCGTTCCGAATGCAGGCCTCTGTCCCCGAGGTTGCCGATCTCGCCTCCGAACCAGATCACGTCTACGACTTGTACGGCAAGGACGCCCGCACTCCGGGAACCTATGCCGCCAACTGCCTGCTCGCCCGCCGTCTGGCCGAACGCGGTGTGCGATTCATCCAACTCTATCATCCTGGATGGGATCAACACGGGGGCATTGGCAAATCCCTGCCGGTCCAGTGCCGTGAAACCGATCAGGCTTCGGCCGCCCTGGTCCGGGATCTCAAACAACGGGGCCTGCTCGACGACACGCTCGTGGTCTGGGGCGGCGAATTTGGACGTACCAACTACTGCCAGGGAAAACTCGATCCGGACAATTTCGGTCGGGACCATCACCCTCGCTGTTTCAGCATCTGGATGGCAGGGGGCGGGATCAAGGGCGGGCACGCCCACGGAGAAACCGATCCCTACGGCTACAACATTGTTTCAGGAGGAGTGCATGTGCATGATCTGCACGCCACCATGCTGCGCCTGCTCGGGATCGATCACGAACGACTCACCTTCAAATACCAGGGCCGCTATTTCCGACTCACCGACATCGCGGGGAAAGTCGTCCAGGAAGTGATTGCCTGATCCCGCACCTACGGAATCCGGAGCACCTGATTGCCCTCCCTGCGGGCAACCCTCAGGATCTGTCCCGCCACAACCATCTCAACCGGTTCGGGATGGTCCTGATTAAAATCCGTCCGACGCACCAGCACCCGCTCGTTCATTCGAACGGCGGACACGACAGGATGCCCCGGGACAGGGCTGTCAAACCGAAGGAACTCCCCCTTCTCCAACCAATCCCGCCACCCGAGTGACTCGGCCCAGGCGGCATGCACCAGACGCACCTCCCGGGCCGATTGCTCCGCCACGCACCACATGAAGAACGAATCCGTGCCACGCAGCAGGCTGTGCCAGAGCATCTCCCGGTACGCCCTCTCGCTCATCTGCCGCACCCTGTCATTCGCCGGATCCGGATCAAACACCGTCTGCCAGTGAACGAACGGCACCAACGGTGTCGCAGCCTTCGTATTCCGGCCGGCGCTGGACGCAATCAACAGCATGTTGTGGAACCATCGGACGTCGGAGTCCGGGAATTGATACCAATCGTGAATTCTGGCCCAGGGATAGATCACCGGCATCGCCAGGGTATAACCGGTTTCGGAAAAATCGTTCGGCCACTCGCGATAAACCGCCTTCTGCTCCTTCCGATGCGGCTGGTCCGTATGCATCGTCTCAAAATAATCAAACCAGTACCGATGGCCGTCGTTGGGATACACCGCATAGTTTCCCACCATCGCATTCGGAAATCGCTTCAGGATCGGCTCGGCATAACAGGTCCGCGTGGCGTCGTTCCGCGCCCGGCGCACCGCAGCCTGAAAGACACGGTAATCATCGATTCGCACGATGTGTTGGCGGCACACCACACAACGGCGGGCTGAATCCCAGGCGCGGTTCACCTCCAGAGGCCCGTCTATTTCCCAATCGCCATAGACAAAGTCGACCGCCACCCCCGCCTTTTGATAGCCCTCCACGAAAAACGCAATCTGCTCACGCACCGCATCAAACCGATGTTTGACCCGAAACGGACACCCCATTTTTCCTCCCGGCAACGAATCGTCGAAGAACGGGTTTCCGGACCCATCCAGATGCGCGGTCTCCGGGTCGCCGGTATAAAATCCGTACATGCACGCATTGGCGTTCACACAGACTCTTAATCCCAGCCGCTTCTGGATGCGTCCCACCTGCAGACCAGACTCAAGGCTCCGGGCCCGATCGGTTCCCGGCTGCCAGCTTGCGATGACCGCCACACCGCGCGCATTCAAATCCCGCACGATGGATTCCTGCAACCCAGCATCCTCCACGATCGCGTCGTGAGCCGGCCAGAGGAACAACGGCAGCCGATCACCCAGCGGGTCATGCAACGGCACCGTGTTCTCCAGAATGACCCGTGCGCCCTGCGGATAATTCCCCCAGTCATTCGTCGCCGTCGCTCCATCCGAAGCCGGCACCCCGGCGATCCACGCCAAACCCACAACGAACCCCGGCAGGAGATCAGTTATTTTTTTCTTCATGGCCTATTCGATGTCTGGCAGTTGCTTCGGGTCGAAGGAATACAGAATGCGCCCCACCTCGAGCCGCACAGCATCGTCCGGATGCCAAAGAGCTCGTTTGAGACTCGGAATAAATTGCTGCACCTTCAAGCCATCCATGGACGCCAGGCTCGCCGCGAGGAGCGCGGTCGCCGGGGTCGGGTCCTTGAGAGCCTCCGGGATCAACGCGACCAGGGGGGCGTCCCTTCCCGTGCGTTCGAACAACCACCGTGCGGCGCTCAACCGATGCTCCAGCGGACCGGACTCACAACGCCGGTTCAGGGTCTGCATCGACTCCCGATGCTGCGGTTCCAGTTTCAGAATGATCGAAGCAGCCAGCGCGGGCAGATCCCGTTCTCCATTGCTCAACAGGGGAAGGAATCGGCGGATGATTTCCTCCTTTCTCTCCGGAAGCTCGAGCAGGATCGCCGCCGCATCCCGGCGACGCCCGCTGTAATCGATGATAAACCTGAGATCGGGACCGATGGACTGCGGTTCCACCCGTCCCATGGCAATCAAAGCCGAAATTCGCAGCTCTTCGGGATCGAGCCAGACCTCGGGGGATGCCTTGATGGAATACATCTCGCTGCGCTCAAATTGTTTCAGGGTCCTGGGCAGAATCAGCTCCCTGAGCCAGGGCATCGCACCACGCGCCTCGGGACCAGCGGCGGCAATCGCTTCCACCACCTGCTGAACCCGGTAGGCACTCGTCAGCTTGAGTCGATTCAGCGCGCCGATCGCCTTTTCCCGACCGGACGCACCCATCCGCATCCATACGACGAAAGCAGTCACTCGAAGGTCTTCTTCGGAATCCTCCAGGGCTTCACGGCAGGCCTCCTGCAGCTCCGGCCCCGGCCCCGGCCCCGCGATCGCTGCAAGAGCCCTCAGCGCAGCACACCGGGCACTCACACCGGCGTCTTCAATCCGGTTGATCAAAACCAGGTTCAGGGCATCGGAACTGGAACGTTCCCGGTAGCGACAGGCCCTGATAAGATCCGGCGTGGCTGCAACAGCCCGGTTTCCCATGGCCTCAAGCGCGCGGGCTGCGGCACCCGCCGTTTTGATGTTTGCGAGCCAGTGAGCGAGCAGCGGTGCCATCTCCGGCAGGCGCGCCCACACGGCCGCTTCGTTGGGGCCGCCGGACGGCAACAATCCCCGATCCGGATTCTCCAGCCATTGACCGAGAGCCCTCAAGGCGGCCGACGAATCCGGAAGAGCCCAGAACAATGCCTCCCAAATCTCCGCGGCGTAGGCCGCATTCGCTTCATTCAGCCGATCGACCAACACTCCGGTCAACGGACGCGCCACCGCCGGTCCAAGTTCCGGCAGAACCCGGAACAGCCGACTCCTCATCGCTTCATTCGCCTCCGGCAGCGGCAGGACCCTGCGCATTCCTTCGGGCAGGTTGCTCCAAAATCGGGAATACCCCGTGCCACCCGCCTGCGGCCTCTCCAGGATCTCACGATAAACGCGAATCGCATCGGGTCCCAATCGGATCAAATTGGCGGGCAACTCCCCGAACGCGCCGTTGGAAACCGGACGCGCCAGCTGGCCAATGACAGCATGACGCACCGATTGCCGCCGCACCGCCAGAGCGCAGAGCCCCAGAACCACAACTCCACCCACCAGGAACATCAGGGCGCGCCTCGCGGTCAACCGGCTCATCGAAACCTCCGGGGGGAATCATCAAAACTCTTTCGCATCAGGCCTATTGCTAAGGCGAACCATGGCAAAATTCAACCTTTCTGCGTTGGTCCACCTCGGCTATGGTTCGTGGGTCATTTTGCCTATGAGAACCTTACTGCCTGCCGTTGCCATGACGCTCTGCGCTCTCACCTCCCCGATCTACAGCTCCCAGGACCGGTCCCAGGGGCGCTCGATGGTGATTTCAAAAAACGGAATCGTCGCGTCCGAACATCCCCTGGCCTCCCAGGCCGGTGCCATGGTCCTGGCCAAAGGCGGCTCCGCCGTCGATGCCGCCGTGGCTGCCAACGCCGCGATGTCCGTGCTCGCTCCGATGATGTGCGGCATGGGGGGGGATCTGTTCGCCATCGTTTATGAAGCCAAAACCGACAGGCTGTACGGCCTCAACGCCAGCGGCTGGGCACCTGCCGGCATGACCCCGGATTTTCTCGGGGGCCAGGGAATCACGAAGATGCCGATCTCGGGCATTCACTCCATCACCGTGCCCGGGGCGGTGGCGGGCTGGCAGAAACTCATCGAACGATTCGGGCGCACCGGATTTTCGGTGGATCTGTCCGCGGCAATCCGATACGCGGAAGAAGGATTCCCTGTCACCGAATGGGTGGCCGATTACTGGGCGGACGGTGCCACCCTGCTGCGCAACGACCCGGAGGCCACACGAACGTTTCTGCCAAATGGAACCTCTCCAAAGGTCGGTGAACTCTTCAGAAACCCGGATCTCGCCTGGTCGCTCCGCCAGATCGTCGCATCGGGCGGTCACTCCTTCTATCAGGGTGAACTCGCCGAACGACTCCTCAAACACGCTCGTGCAAACGGCGGCACCCTCGCCGGAGAAGACCTGAAGGCATTCGAAGCCGAGTGGGTGGACCCCATTTCGACAACCTACCGGGGCTGGACCGTTTACGAGATCCCACCCAACGGCCAGGGCATCGCCGCGCTTGAGATGCTCAACCTCATGGAGTCCTTCCCCCTGCGTGATCAGGGCCACAACTCGGTCCGCGCGCTGCACACAATGATCGAATCCAAAAAGCTCGCATACGCCGACATGCTTCAGTTCGTGGCGGACCAGCGATTCAGCAAAGTCCCCGTGGACCAACTCTTGTCCAAGGCTTACGCACACGGGCGCGCAGCGCTGATCGACCCGGTTCGCGCCATCAGCGGGCCCACCCCGGGAAACCCGGTCGAACCGGGCCCGGACACCACCTACCTGTGCGCGGTGGACCGGGAGGGCAACATGGTTTCGCTGATTCAGAGCACCTACTACGCCTTCGGCTCCGGCCTGGTCGCCGAGGGCACCGGGTTCGCCCTGCAGAATCGCGGCGGCCTGTTTTCGCTCGACCCTGGGCACCCCAACCATCTGGCGGGCCGCAAACGCCCGTTGCACACCATCATCCCGGGATTCATGAGCAAGGGAGACACCCGCATCGCGTTCGGAATCATGGGCGGGTGGAATCAATCCCAGGCTCACGCCCAGTTCGTATCGAATCTGGTGGATCACGACCTGAATATCCAGGCCGCCATGGAAGCCCCCAGGTTCTCCAAGCATACCTTCGAGGGAAACGATTTGATGATGGAATCTCGCGTTCCGGCCGATGTGCGGTCCGGACTGGAAGCCCTGGGCCACGAAATCAACCTCCGCGGCGATTACACCGGATCGGTCGGCGGAGGGCAGGCGGTTCTGCGTGACTACGCCGCAGGGATCAATTACGGCGCTTCCGACCCCCGCAAGGACGGCGCGGCCATACCCGAACCCTGAAGATTCCAGGCTTGCACTCAGAGCCTAATCCACCTCACCATTGCGGAACATGATGAGAACCAGTAATCCCGCCCTCAACGAACGCGCCTTTGGCGGCCTCAGGTCCGATTCCAGCGACGCGATGACGGTCAACGGAACCGTGCACAAAACCGCCGCCCTGCTCTTCCTGGTCGTCTGCGGTGCGGCCTACACCTGGAACATGGGACGAACCGGAGGAAATGTCGGCCCTTGGTTGGCTTTTGGAGGCATTGGGGGATTCATCGCCGCTCTGGCCACGATTTTTAAGAAAGAATGGTCTCCGATCACAGCGCCGATTTACTCGGTGCTCGAGGGACTTTTCCTGGGCGGAATTTCGGCGATGTATGCCAATCGCTATGAAGGGATCGTGCTGCAGGCGGTCATGCTCACATTCGGAACGTTGGGCACCCTGCTCGCCGCCTACCGATCCGGATTCATCCGGGTCACGGATAAATTCAGATCCGGCGTGGTCGCCGCCACCGGAGCGATCTTCCTGGTCTACATGCTTGGAATGATCCTCAGTTTCTTCGGAACCCGGATCCCGCTGATCCACGAAAGCGGAGTCATCGGCATCGGCTTCAGCCTCCTCGTCGTGGGCATTGCCGCGATGAATCTGGTGCTGGACTTTGATTTGATCGAACAGGGTGCCCACTACGGAGCGCCGAAGTACATGGAATGGTATGCCGCCTTCGGCCTCATGGTCACGCTCGTCTGGCTCTACCTCGAGATGCTTCGCCTGCTCAGCAAAATGCGCGAGCGTTGAACCGCATCACGCGGTTCGGCGGCACGCGGGAAACGCTGGAATCGCTCACCGCAAACCCACTTCGTTGCACCGCTGGACGCGGCACCTGTCGGTCGCAGCGCGACCGACTCCACCCATCGATCAGCGTGAGGTGCAGCCACCGGACCGCCAGGATGGAAAAGTACGCTGCGCCAAGAATTGTCTGAGTGGTTGGTAAACGCGATGGCCGGTGGCTGTTACCTCGACGCTCTCTTTCGGTGATCCGAGCGGAGCCGAAACGGTCATGGCATACTCCAGGACGCAGCTCTCTCTGTGGTTCTCTGCGATCTCTGTGCGCTCCGCGTTCAAAGAAAAACTGGGACTGCCCGAGACACCAGCTTCTCGAGGTAGCCTGACCGATTGTCCTGCTCAGACCTTCGGTTTAACACAGAGGTCGCAGAGAACCACAAAGAAACTTTTATTCACCGAACCTTGGAATTCATGTCTGCAATTGGGATGGATTCCAACGCATGGCATCGGAAAGCTTGCCTTACTCGAGAACCTGACCATCCATCCGCAATCGTTCCCGCAGCGTTGCGTAGGGCACCTGCTGCACGGATACCCCCTGCTCCAGCGCCAGGACCGCGGCTGTACCCGCCGACTGCCCCAGGATGATGAACACCGGCTCCATTCGAATCGATCCATACGCAATATGCGAGGAGGACACACAGACAGGCACCAGCAGATTCCCAACCTCCCCGGCTTTCGGCACGATGGCCCGATAACTGATCTGGTAGGATCCACCGGGACTGATCTGAATATCTCCCTCGTTCTGAACGGTGCCTTCCGGAGTCACCCAGCGCATGCAGTTGTGTGAATCCATGTTGTAGGAACCCATGCCGATCGAAGCCGGCGTGGCCTTCAAACGGCGGCAGTCCAATTCGCTCATCACGTAATCGGACACCATCCGGCGGGCTTCCCGCACGTAGATCTGATGCGGCCAATGGTCGTTGTCGAGAAATTCATCCGCAGCCAATCCCCAGCGCGCCATGCGGTCACGGAGCGTCTTCGGCACCCGCTCGTGGTTGGCCAGGGTCCACATGAAACCTTTTTGATAGGTCTCGTGCTCGGCAATCATCCGCGCACGTTCGTCATACCCGGCCTCCGGGTAGTCGTAGTTCTGCCCAATGTAGTCGGTCGAGAACGCACCGCTGTTGTTGGTGTCCGTTTTCCCGTTTGGCATGGGGTCCGGCGACATCGGAAATCTCAGATCTCCCGACGCAAGAACCCGGAACAAAAGTTCATACCTCGATTCATCATAATCCGCAGGCTTTGGAAACGGCACCCGGTTTTCCGGATCCTGGCTCATACACATCCGGAAACAATAGGCCTGAAGCCGACGGTCCCCTTCCCCGTCCTCCGGATACGGTCCCGGATCAATGCCAAACAGCAGCCCGCTCGAAGCGTCGCCCGGGACCCGGTATGGATCCACCGGTGTCACAAACCGATGATTCCATTGGTTGCGCGCTTTTTGAACTCCGTTGATGGTCTCGCCATACTGCCGGTTGCCCTCGCGCCCGACGGTGTAGCTCACTCCGGCCGCGGCCATGAGATCCCCCTCGTAGGTCGCATCGACGAACATGCTGCCTGCAAACACAGTCCCCGATTCCATCCGAATCCCCGTGATTCTTCCCCCATCAAACTGAACACCCTCCCCCGGCGCGCGATTCAGCCGCTCTCCAAACACGACGGGAACCCCTGCCTCGCCAAGCATCGCGAGGAACACCGCTTCCGCCACATGCGGCTCAAAGGTCCACATCGCGTCATCGTTCGCACGGTACCGGGCATACTGTTCGCGCCGACCAAAGGTCCAGGCCGCAGGATCGTCGTAGTGTTTCTTGATCCTCCGATAAAACTCGCGGCTGATGCCGCCCACAACCGCCTTGTTCCCGCTGTCGGTCCAGCCCAGCCCGCTCGTGGTCAATCCACCCACATGCCGACCCGGCTCCACCAGCACGACCCGCCGCCCCATTCGGGCGACCTGAACAGCCGCGCCGATCCCCGCCGACGTGGCCCCGTACACGACCACATCAAAACGTTCCGGGCTGGCACCCTTCAAACACAAACCTCCCTGAAACAACAAAGCAACCATCAGGAACCACACGAACGAAAAAGCGGCCGATCCTTGTTCGGCGCGTGAAAGTCGGTTTCGAGTATGCATGCGCACACACTACCGAACAATCCGGCATCAGGCAAAAAGAACCGTCCAGCGGGTCGCTTCACGCGCCACTGATTTCGTGCGCCAATTCGGGCGAATCAGTCCCTGCTCGCCTCGGGGAAACCGGAAGCCAGGCACAGGCCGGGCTCACTTTCCGAATTCAATGAATCCGAATCGGCTCGGCTGATGAAACGAAGGCAGGCGCGTCGGCGACCAGCTGAGCAGTTCGGCCGCTTTGCCCCTGGTCCGGTTGAAGCGATAGAAGTTACCCCGCCAGACATCCCCCTGCTTCGGCGTGGCTTCACCCAGATCACGGAACGGCACACGCACCTCCACCTGCCAGACTTCATCGGTGTCATCGGATTTCTGCACCGTTCCCACCACCGACACCGCGCTCCGCATGCCTTCCGCTGTGAATTCCCATTTACCCTCCATTTTTTCGGACAAACCAGCCGCATCAAGGGAATTCAGAATGATCGCATCGAACACGCCGCCCAGCGGGTTCCACTGCAGCTCAAAATACCGGCCGAGTTCTCCGGAGGTGATGAAAAACTCGGCGACTTCCTCCTCCCAGAACTTGCTGTCCCGTTCGGTGAACGTGGCCTGAATGTCCGTGTCGTGGCAGACCCATCCCAGATACAGGGCCGATTCATCGTACCAAACCCGCACGGGGGTGGGTTCGGTTCCGGCACCTTTGGCGTCGTTCGTCCACAACGGCTCCAGCACGGCGGCTTTTTTCCAGACCGCTTCGTCCAGTTTCCCATCATACCGCAGTTCCCCAGAGAGCTTCGGCACAACGACTCGGCGCGGCAACGGAAGTGGGGCACCCGCTCCCTCCGCTGCGGAAGCTGCGGACGCAATCAGGCCCGATATCAGGATGAGCACAACGACCGGTCGAGACCACGGGGAAGGAGAGAATTTCATCAAATGAGTCTCGGTGATCGGCCGCGCCCTGCCAATCCGATTCTTTTTGAGTTGGCACAACCCGCCCGACACCTGTAGTTAATACCCATGACTCAAACCCATCATCGGGAAGCATGGTCCTCGCGCCTGGGCGTCATCATGGCGGTTGCGGGAAGTGCCGTCGGTCTGGGCAACTTCCTGCGCTTCCCCGGACTTGCCGCCCAATACGGCAGCGGGGCCTTCATGATCGCCTATTTCATCTCGCTCCTCCTGATCGGTTTCCCGATTTGCTGGGTCGAATGGACCCTGGGACGTTATGGTGGCCAGAAGGGGTTTCATTCCAGTCCCGGCATTTTCTCGGTGCTCCTTCGGCATCCGGCCGGCAAATACATCGGCGTTTTGGGCGTGATCATCCCGGTGATCATCTACACCTACTACGTTTACATCGAAGCGTGGTGTCTGGGATATGCCTTCTATTTCTTCACGGGCAAACTGAGTCTTGGCAGCGACGTCGCCGCATACAGCGAGTTCTGGTCGAATTTTGTGGGTGCCAATCGCGATGGCATGACTTTGGAGGGAGGCCAGAACCAGGTGGTGATCTTCCTGGCGATCGTGTTCTCCCTCAATTTCTACCTCATCTATCGCGGCCTTTCCAAGGGCATCGAGCTGTTCTGCAAATACGCCATGCCCGTCCTGGTGATCCTGGCATTCATCACACTGGCGCGGGTCCTGACCCTTGGAACTCCCGATGCCTCCAAACCGGATCAAAACCTCCTCAACGGCCTCGGTTTCATGTGGAACCCGGGAGATGTCTCCAAACAACTTTCCAACCCGCAGCTTTGGCTGGCGGCAGCCGGCCAGATCTTCTTCTCCCTCTCGGTCGGGTTCGGCGTCATCATCACCTACGCCAGTTACCTCACGAACCGGGACGACGTGGTGCTGAGCGGCATCAGCGCCTCCAGCACGAACGAATTCTGCGAGGTCGCCCTGGGAGGCATGATCACGGTGCCCGCAGCCTTTGTATTTCTCGGTTCGGCTGGAATCGTCGGACAGGGCACCTTCGGCTTGGGGTTCAACGTGCTGCCCCTGGTTTTTTCGAAACTGCCATATCCCTGGTTTTTCGGCGGCATTTTCTTTTTCCTCCTCTTCCTGGCCGCAGTGACCAGCTCGCTCTCGATGCTGCAACCGGGCATCGCCTTCCTGGAGGAAGGGCTCGGACTCAAACGCAGGCAGTCCGTGACCCTGCTCGGCATGATCACCGCCATCGGCTGCCTCTTCGTCGTCTACAACAGCAAGGATCTCAAGGCGCTCGACACCCTGGATTTCTGGGTCGGCACCTTCCTCATCTTTATCCTGGCGACCATTCTGATCATTCTCTTTGGATGGGGCATCGGCGTTGAAAAAGGATGGACCGAAGCCCACAAGGGCGCGGAAATCCGAATTCCGTCGTTCTTTAAACCGATCATCAAATACGTCTCCCCACTCTATCTTCTGATCATTTTCTCGCTCTTTATTCTCTTTAACGTCTTCGGCTGGGACCCATCCACGGGTGCCTTCCAACCAAGCAGTTACATCAGCGATCTCGTCGGGGAAACCCCGAATGCCGCAGCCCGGCTCAGCGTTCTGTTCATCGTCATTGTGGCCGCGTTTTTCATGGTTTTGATCGGCACGGCCGGAAAACGCTGGGACAATGCAAAAAACGGAGCGAACCTTCCGGACAACCAAGACTCGGAGACTGAATCATGACAACTGGAGGATGGATCATCATGGTGCTTTCGGTGGGAGGCGTAACCTCTCTTTTCTCGTGGGCACTCTACCGCGTGCTCTCGTATCGCCCGCAGCCCGAGAAACTGCACGGGTTCAACATCGACACCCACGATACCGACGAGGGATAACCCGAACGGGACCGTGCAGGGGAGAGCGCAGCGACGCCGCCTTGCACCTACCCGACAAAAACGACGGAGGTCTCCGCATGCGCTCCGGTGTCAAAAAGGAGGCGCTGCCGTTTCCACCGCCCCTGCCGGGAGGCAGACATCCGCTCCAAACGGACTCCGCCGAATCCCTTAACCCATGGCAGCATTCCTGCCAATTTTCGGGCTTCGCTCCGAGCCCACCCCGGAAGCCTCGGACTCGGGCCTGAACTCGTTTCTCGATGCTTCGCAGTCCAGGGCCGTGCGCACAACACTCAACAAAGCCTCCGCCCGATAGGGTTTCTCGATGAAATTGATTCCTTCCTTAAACAGGAAGTAGGAATCATTCGCTTTTGGATTGTAGCCCGTGCTGAAAACCACCCGGAGATCATCGCTCAAACCCTTCAACCGAAGCGCAAGTTCGCAACCCGAAACCCCCTCGGGCATCACGATGTCGGTGAGCAACAAGGCAATCTCCGTCCCATACTTCGGCCAGACTTTCAACGCCTCGCTTCCCGTGCTCGCTTCGATCACACTGTAACCACCGCCTCGCAACACTTTAGAGGTCAACGAACGCAGGCTCGCATCGTCCTCCACCAGCAACACGGTTTCGGTACCTTCCAGTGCCGCCGCCATTCCGGGTGGCGGCTCCTCGCTAGGAAGCGCGATCTTGCCCGCAGCCGGAAGAAAAACCGTGAACGTTGTTCCGCACCCCTTGACACTCTCAACTTCGATCCACCCCTTGTGCTGTTTCACGATGCCGTAAGCCGCGGACAACCCCAACCCCGTCCCTTTGCCAACATCCTTGGTCGTGAAGAACGGCTCAAACACCCGCTGGATTGTCCGCACCTCCATGCCCGATCCTGAATCCACCACCGAAAGACAGATGTGATCCCCCTCGGAAGCCTCACGATTCAACCTGGCATAATCCCCATCGATCATCCGCCGTTCACATCGGAACAAAAGCGTTCCCCCGCTGGGCATGGCATCCCGCGCATTGGTTGTGAGGTTGACAATCACGGTCTCAAGCATCGCAGGATCTGCGTGCAGGATGGCATCGGACGTTTCCTTTTCCACGCGAATGGCGATATTCTCGGGAATGGTCCTCTGCAGAACGGGAATCAGCCCCTCCAGAAGCTGGATCAGATCCACCTCCTGAAGGTCCCTCGCCTGTCTGCGACTGAAGCTCAAAAGATGGCGCGTCAAATTGGCCGCCCGACGACTCGCGTCGGCGATTCGTTCCAGGCAATCCGCCTTGTCCAGGTTTTCATCCGATCCCTGCAGCAACGACGTGTAACCCTGAATGATGGTGAGGATGTTGTTGAAATCATGCGCCACACCCGCCGCCAGTTGTCCCACAGACTCCAACCGCTGAATATGCAGCAGCTGCGACCTCAGTCGTTCCAACTCCGATTCCGCCCGTTTCCTAGCCGCGATTTCCTCAACGACCGACTGGATGTAGACAATCTGATGATCGGCGTCACGAACCGCCCTGGCGCTCACCGCAATCCACGTGGTCGAACCGTCGGATCGCCGTGCTTCCATCTCGAAGCCCCGAACCAGGCCATCCTGTGCAATTTGTTTCAGAAATCCAGCGCGCAGATCGCCGTCGACATACACCTGCTCCCGGATGCTGTGAATCGCGCCAATCAGTTCCTTGGCAGAGCTGTAACCCAGCATCCGCGCCAACTCCAGGTTGGCAGTCAAAAACCGCCCTTCCACACTCGTCTGCGAGATCCCCACAACGGCATGTTCAAAGATTGCCCGGAAACGCTCCTCACTCTGCCGAAGTTCCTCCT
The DNA here is from genome assembly GCA_021733945.1 of Verrucomicrobiota bacterium. Classification (GTDB taxonomy): domain Bacteria; phylum Verrucomicrobiota; class Verrucomicrobiia; order Limisphaerales; family SIBE01; genus JAIPJX01. The sequence continues at coordinate 21,105 of JAIPJX010000081.1, forward strand.
GAGCACGAATCCGCACCAGAGCCTCCCCGCAGAATTCAGCGAGTGCCTGCAGAGTCTCCAAATCCACCTGCCCATAAGCATCCACATCGTACCGCTGCACCGAAATCAGTCCGCATACCCCCATTTCATCCCGGATCTGGGCGAACATCAGCGAGGCGGAGGGGCGACTTGTGTCTCCAATCGCCCGGGTGCCATCCGAAAACGTCACCGGAGGCTTGCGCAACACCAACTCGGGCCCACCCTCCAGAATCCGTCGCTCCAGGGAACTTGGTTTGGAAGGTTTCTGATCGTCGAAAACAACCAGGCAGCCCTCCACCGTATCCATGATGAGGATTGGATCCACCTGATCCGTTTCAGCCGAATAGAGCTCCAGCAAGAAGACGTCCCACGCAAACAGATTGCGGGTGATGTCGGACAGCACCCGTGCCGCCTCCAGCGGATGCCTGGCGGAACTGAGTCTTCGCCCAAGGGTCGTGAATACCTTGTGACGCTCGTCCCCGAGCTCGGGATGGATGTGGGTTTCCATAACTCAAATAACCACAGCCTCATACATCACCACACCGGTTTGACCGCATCAAGACAATTCCGGACGGTTGTGGCCAGCTTGGTCGGTTCATACGGCTTGGGCACGAAATTCAGACCATCCTGAAAAGCGACCTTCTCATTTTCGACCACATGATGATACCCGCTGGTAAACAGAACCTTGACCCCGGGATCCTCGGCCCGCAACCGCTCGGCCAACTCCAGACCCGATATTCCGCCGGGCATCACGATATCGGTAAACACCAGGTCGATGTCCGCCCGTCGGTTCGCCCATACCTCAAGCGCCTGCTCTCCCGATGTCGCCTGCAACACCTGATAACCCTGACGCTGCAACAAATGCGCCACAAAATAAAGCAGCGACTCCTCATCCTCCACCACAAGAATCGTTTCGTTCCCGACGGGTAAAATGCCACCGAACGTGGCCGCGCGCACCAATGCCTCCGCCGGCCCATCGGAGGCCGGGAAATACAGATTGAACGAGGTTCCCAGGTCCACTTCGCTTTCCACTTCGATCCAGCCGTCGTGCTGTTTCATGATCGCGTAAACCACCGACAACCCCAGACCGGTCCCCTTGCTCGCGGCCTTGGTGCTGTAATACGGTTCAAACGCGCGCGATAGGATCTCCCGATCCATACCACCCCCCGTATCCGAAATATTCAGGCAGACACACAACCCTTCCTTCGCGTTCGGATTCCACGGCATCTTCCCAACCTCCAGGGTCAGCCAACTGCTCCGAATCGACAAAACTCCCCCCCCAGGCATCGCATCACGCGCATTCACCGCCAGGTTGATCAGCACCTGCTCGACCATCCCGACCTCCGCCGACACGGTCGGCAAATCCGGCGCCAACTCATGAGTAAGGTGCACGTTGGATCCCACCACATCCCGGAGCATATCCAACAGGTTCATCACCAGGTCATTCAGATTGATCTGGCGGCGATGCACAGCCTGTTTCCTGGAGAATGCCATCAGCTGCCGCGTCAAACCGGAAGCCCGGGCCGCGGCTTCCAGCACCCGGGAAAGTGATTTGTTCGCCTGGCCTTGAAATTCCCCGGAAGACAGCAACACACTCGCGTGGCCCTGAATGACCGTGAGGATGTTGTTGAAATCGTGAACCAAACCCGCCGCCAGCTGACCGGCCGCCTGCATCTTCTGTGAGTTACGCAGCAGGGCTTCCAACCGGGTTCGCTCCGTGATGTCGTGAGTGATCACCAGGGAACAGGGTTCCCCTCCAAAATCGATCATCTCCGCCGACACCAACCCCTCCAACCGGGCACCCGATTTGGAGATCAACCGACACTCCACATTTCGCAGGCCCTTGCCGGATTGAAGATCCCTCATCAACGCGGAGCGCTCTCCGGCATCGGCCCAGATCCCCAGATCCAGCGCCAGTTTGCCGATCACCTCCTCCCGCTCAAAACCGAACAGATTCAGAAAACCGTCGTTCACATCGACCACCCGTCCCTCGGCGATGGTGCTGACGGCTGAAGACACGGGCGTCGCCTGAAACGCCTTGCGAAATCGCTGCTCGGAACGTAACAGGGATTCCTCCGATTGAAGCCGCTCGGTCAGATCCCGGCCAATCCCATGCACCTCGAACGGTTTTCCAGATGCGCTGATGAGCCGCGTGTTCAGTTCCATCGGCACAGCGCGCCCATCCTTGGCGATGATTTCAACCCGGTAGGTCGTCGCCCCCCCCTCCGCCAGCTTCCGCTCGGTCATCCGGTGCGCCACTTCCACGTAGCTGCCACTCAGAATATGAAACAGGTTCAGCTTGAGCAGTTCCTCCCGGGAATAACCCAGAACCAGCGTGGCCGCACGATTCACCGAGGTCACGTTACCCTGCAAATCAGCCGTGTACACAATGTCCGTGGCGTTCTCGAACAACTCGCGATACCTCTGTTCCAAAGTCAACTCCTGCTCGTAATTCCGACGCAACACAACGGCCTGCTGCGCGAGCTTTCGTCGAAGCAACACTCCCCAGGCAATCGCTGCAAAGGCAGCGCCCAGTCCCAGCCCCGCCGCCGGCACGGTGTAACGAAGGGTCCACCAGGGCGGCCCCCGCAACACCTCCACGTCCTCCAGGGCGCGCAGCAGCACCTGGGCCGATTCAGGCACACCGTTGGGGTCCAGCTCAATCAGGCATGTCCCCGTCACCCGCACCAGGCTGCCGACCCGCACCTCCTGCAGACGCCTCCCCTCCCCGGACGACTCCAGAATCGCCGGAAACGTGAATCCGTCCATCTGCAACACCAGCACATCGTCACCCGGACGCACCGTGCGGTCGATCAACCAACCCTCCGTTGTCACCAAATTCGCATGGTTCACCCTGGAAAACAGATCGCCTCCGATCACCCGGACCGACTCAGGGACGGGGCTCTTGCCAACCCTCCGAACCGAGGCATCCAGAACCTCGGGAGCGCACCGCCCCATCTCCGGGAAACCGATCACCTCCACGTGATCGCCCACCTCCAGCACAATGCGCTCCGCCGTACGCACCGTGACCGCATTCGCTGAATCGGTCACAAAGAACAACCGCCCCCCACGCATGCCACTCACCGTGCCCTCGACCTTGATCCGGTGTACCGCCGACTCCGGAGGTGTGAACCGCAACAACTGACCGATGGCCCGGGTCGGCAGATCAAACGGATCCACCCGGGCCGGCTTCTCCATCTCCACCTGATCAAGCCCGGGAACCAGCAACTGGAACTTCTCCAACCGCCCCCTCGCATCAAATTGGGTACTGCTCACCCCGGATACACGAAGCTCGGAATCCACCCACCCGGATGGAGGTTCCTCCAGCGGGCCCTTCAACCGGACCTGCAACTTTGCCCCTCCCTCCGCCAGCGTCACAATCACGTCGCCCCCCTCATGAACAACCGATCGAACCACCCCC
>JAIPJX010000082.1 GCA_021733945.1 Verrucomicrobiota bacterium
CCGGGACGGTTCGCGCGAATGGCAGTGCGGTTCGTGCCACCTTTTCAGATCTTCAACCGACGTGGTGCTTGGAGGTCAGATACTTTTTCCAAACAAGCCAATGGAAGCAACGGTTCGAAGAATTCTGTCTTGCACCCCCTGTCCCGTCTGCCCGGCCGGTTGAGCACGGGATGCCTCCGGGGATCAACGGACCGATTCCTTCAAAAGTTGAAACACGTGATTGCCCAGGTCACGGTTGCAATGAAGTTCCTTCGCGTCATTCCAGCTCATCACGATTTGTTGGGAAGGGAGAATCGCAACACCCCGCTGACCGCAGTGTCCCAGTGCGCAGAACATGTCCTCCGGAGCGTCCGGCCACCAACGACGTCCATCCCTCGAAAGGGTGTTGAGCCACCAAAGCCAGGAGTAACCGCCCTGATGGTCCGCTTGATTGCCGCCGCCTCCGATCGAACGCGTCGCGCATCGCCCGGCCTCCTCCGCCCGGGTCCTGGGAATGCCCAGGGGCAGGGGATCGCGGGCGGCCATGCGCGCGTGTCTCGCACTGATGACCGCCTGATTCCGCCATCGTCCTTCGTTCAGATACAGCCAGCCGAATCGGGCGAAATCCCGGGGGGACATCTTTGGTCGGCCGCGTGTTCGGCCATTCTCCGGAAAATCGAAGTTGTCTTCAAACTGCAGCGGACCGGTGAGTTTTGGTTCGAACAACCGGGCGCGGGCCTCAGACCAGGGCGTGCGGAATACGTCCTCGACCAGGACGTCCCAGAACAGGCCCATGGTGTGATCATTGTAATCGTAGGCTTCCCCCGGGTGTTCCCGGTAGCCAAACGAAGCGGTTTGAAAGGCGAGGTGTCGGAAGGTCAGGTCCCGATCCTTGTAACCGAGGTCCGGGTTGAGGTCGTTCAGGCAGGGCCGAAAGGCTGCCACTTTGTCATCCGCCGATTCCAGCAATCCCTCTTCCAAAGCCCGGAAAAGGAGATGGCTGTAGAGGGGTTTGCTGGCAGAGGCGAGATCACCCGGGCGTTGGATGTCGCCCCAGGAATACACCAGATGGCCGTTGCGAATGATGCAGCCGCGGCCGCCGGCCAATTGGGTGATCTGCTTCAGCAAATCCTCCCTCATGCCGGATTCCGCCGGGGTTGTTCGGTCCCAATGTTCGCCCGGATACACCGTGGAATCGTTGGGCCGGGAAACGTGCTTCTGAAGATAGACAACACTCTCCCGCCCGATGCCGGAGGGTTTGATCAGGGATGTTGAGGATGTATTGACTTCCAACACGGCTTCCACCCGTCGCCCCGTGATGGGATCCAGCCAAAGCAGGTCGTAGCTCCCCTTCGGAAGGTCCTGCAGCGGGATGTCCTCGCTGTCGAAGTCCAGCGTCCAGACAATCATCGAAGTGTCGTCATCCGCGAGGGCGAGCCGGGTCGGAGGACGCGACAGCGAAGGCGCGGGGTGCATGCGCTGGAACGGGGTGTCCTCGAAGAAATCGGAGAGAATCCGGCATTGGCGCAACGCGTCGACGGGTGTTGACGAGACATCCATCCCCAGGAGCATCGGCATGGCTCCAGACATCGCCACGGTCCAGGCATGGTGACGCCAGGCTTCGACGGTTTGTGGGGTGTCGGTGTTTTCCGCATACAGAACCTGATAGCGTCCGTTGCTTTTCGCGATGGCATCCCGTGTTTGAGGGAATACTTCGTTGAGCGGGATGTTCAACTGCATGGCGTAATGGTTGAATGGGCCGTTCGTCGAATAGGATTCGAAGGTTGTTCCCGAATGATGATGGTTGCCGATGAGATGCCCGTGATCATCCTCCCCGGCGATGATCCGCCCCAATGCTTCGGCTCTTTTTTGTGAAAACGCCTCTTCACTTTCTTCGGCAAGGACCCAGATCAGATGGCGATGATGTTTGAACCGGCGCACCAGGGTGCGAATGAAGCTCTCTTCCTGACGGGTTACCTCGTCCCCGCTCTTCCAGACCAGTGAACTGTCATCGTAAAAGAGGAAATAGATCAGAATGCCATGGTCATCCATTTCCTGAAACCAGGACTCCCACTGGTTGAGGATTGCCGGATTAACGCCCTTTGCCGGGTCATGATCCAGGAAAGGATTCTGGTCAGCGGTGCCGTCTCCGCCGTGGCTGCGAACCGCCTGAAGATAGAGGCAGTTCCCGCCGTGTTCCTCCAGTTTCCGGAGGATCTGAGTTTGATCGCCGTCCCGTGTTCCATCCGGTTTTTCTTCGCCCCGGTAGAGAAAGCCCTCCGGATCTCCGGGGCCGCAAATGAAGATGGGTTCGCCGCCGTGGCGCATCAGCCAGGAGGGATGCTCTGGATCCGCGATGATCTGACCCGGGAGTGGTGCGTCCGCAAGCACCCAGCAGGCGCTGAGGAAACATGACAGCAGGAATTTGAGCATGATCCATGATACGGCAGCTGTCCAGTTCTGGGCGGGAGATGGTGCCACACATGGGGAGATCTCCATTGCATTTCCAGGCAACCCGATCCAACGGCGCGCGGACGAAATTCATGCCATCCGGAGCAATGCGCCTGGAGGACTATTTCCGAGGCTGTGAATCTCAGCGCCGCGCGGATGCGTAATAAACCAGAATTGCGATCCCGACACCGAGAAGCAATACCACGAACAGCGACAGGATCATTCGGTGTCGGAGGGAAACGGCTACGTTCCACAGGTTCTCCGTGTCGGTGTACACCCGCGATTTTTTTCCATCGCGATATTCGGTGTAGGTCCCAAACCGATCCTTTCTTGCCGACAGTCGGTTCCGTTCAAGATATACCTCGGAGAAGCGAGCCAACTCCGTTTCTGCGTCGCGATTTGTTTCGTCGAAGTAATAGATATGAAAGGAAGGGGGCGCTCCCTCATTGCGGGCTGTTTGGCTCGTCTGACTCCACTCGGCAAACCAGGGTTTTCCCTCGACGCGATGTTTTCGGATTCTCCGCAGGAATGTTCCGCGGGCGTCCTGGAAATCAACGCTGGCAATCGGGATCGATTCGCCCGGGTGGTATGCCAGCCGGAGGGTGTTCCCGTTTCCGAACCGGAACTCGAGCAGGAACTCGTTTTCGGACGCTTGTTGGAACACCCGCGCATTTCCGGTGGCCAGGCTGGTTCGGATTCCAGCTTCTGTTTTCCCTCCAAAGACCCGCGAAAAATCTTCCCAAACCGGATTGCACGGCTGATTCCTGATCACGTTGGTCTGCCCCAGGAGTCCCAATGCAACAACGGCCACTTCAGGCTCCAGTCGATAGAGATAACGGAAGTTAAAAGGTATCAGGGGTGGTCCCTCCTCTTCCGTGAGTGCCGAGGAAATCCCCGGGGTGGATTGTGCCTTTTGAAATCCCAGGCGGCCGAGGGCGTCGTACAAATGGCAGAGGGCGTAGTTCGTATCCCATGATCGTGAATAAGTGCCGAGAGCAGAGAGGGGATCGGTTCCTGTGAGTTCGTTCTGACAGAGGGTGTGGATGCAATTGGAACAGAACTCGCGCACCAATCTGTATCGACGCCCGGTGAGGTAAAACGAGAAGGTATTGCTCCTCATTTGAATGAGTGGCAGCTTGGAGGCGTCAATCTGCGACCTGTCAACTCCCTCGAAAACCAGGTTTTCGAACCGGCGGGGATTCCGTTGCGTGCTCTCCTCCACAACGCACGTGAAGACCTGATCTTCGCGCTGTGGCCTGAGGCAGTAGTCGACGAACGAATCAACAATCGGGTACGCGGCTTCGGGGGCGAGCGGGGTTGCGGCACCGGCGAATGTCACTCCGCATGAAAGGATCAACAGCGCTGTGAAGAGGCCGCGCCGATGGGGTGCCAAAGCAAAGTGCTTCATACGCTGTCTTCGAAAGGGACCTCCATGACAGTTACAAGTGACACCGACTCTGCTTGTCGTCAATAGAGAGATTATAGAAATTTGTGCCAACGCACGACATGGCGTCCCCGACTGGGGCGGGGTGGGTCCATCGGGTGGGGGAACCCGATCTGGGTCAATCACGTTGGGGTCCCGGGAAAGCCCGGGGCCCTGCATGCCTTAAGGCAGGGAATCAGCCGGTGGTGCGTTGCCCGCTGGCGATGGCATTGACGACGACGAGCAGTTCGGTGAGGAGGGACTCATCGCCGGACTGGCGCCATTTGCGGAGCAGCTGGATCTGGTGCCGGTGGAGGAGTCGCAGGCCGGCGTCGCGGGCATGGAGGGTCCGGTAGAACCTTGGGCGTCGTTGGACCATGGGTTCGCGCATCAGGAGGCCGATGGCTTTGTAGGTTCGGTCGTATTCCTCGAGGATGGCGGAGAGGATCCGGCTTCGGAGGTCGGGATCTTCCACAAGGGATGCGTAGTCGGCCATCAAGGCCGGGTCGGCGCTTTCGAGGCTGGCCTCCAGGTTGAAGAACAGGTAGCGCAGGAACGGTTGCGCGTGGAATCCCCCGGCGAGTTGTTCGAAAGATTCAGGGTTCTTGTCATGGAGCATCTGGAGTGCGGTTCCGGCCCCGAACCATCCCGGGAGGTAAAACCGCGCCTGGTTCCAGCTGAACACCCACGGAATGGCGCGCATGTCGCTGAGGCTTGTTTTTCCTGTGCGCGCGGCGGGTCGGGATCCGATCCGACTGTTTTTGAGCACATCCACGGGCGTGGCCTGCATGAAGAATTCCTGCAGGCCGGGCTGCTGGATGAACGCCTCGTAGGCCCGGTGGCTTTCCCGGGTGAGGAACTCCATGGTGGTGTTCCAGGTATTGCCCAGGGAACCCTCCTTTTCGCGCAAACGACTGGCCAGGGTTCCCGCTGTGAGCAGTTCGAGATTGTGTGCGGCCGTGAGGAGGTTGCTGTATTTCTGGCCTATGGATTCCCCCTGTTCGGTGAGTCGGATGCCTCCGTGAAGGCTTCCCGCGGGCAGCGCTTCCAGGAAGCGATGGGTGGGACCCGCGCCGCGGCTGATGGTTCCCCCGCGCCCGTGGAAGAACTGGACACGCACGCCGTTTTCTTCGCCGACCCGAACCAGGTTCGACTGGGCCCGGCGGATCATCCAGAGGCTGGCCAGGATGCCGCAGTCCTTGTTGCTGTCGCTGTACCCGAGCATGATTCTCTGCAGGGGACGGGCCCTGGGTTCCTGTTTCTCAGCTTCCGAGCAAAGTGCGTGCAGGTCGGATTCGTCCAGAGACGCATCATGCAGAGGCAGGCTGTTGCGGGTGATCGGGTGGTTCAGGAAGGACTGCATGATCCCCGGGCTGTTCTCCAGATCCTCCCGCTTCTCGAAGAGGGGCACGACCGGGAGCAGGCAGACCAGTCCCTTCGGGGTCGAGCGGACAATGCCGGCTTCCCGGCAAAGCACATAGAGGATCAGCAGGTCGGAGAGGTTCCGGGTCATGCTGACGATCAGGCAACCCAGTCCGGAACGTCCGTGCAGGTCCATGAAGTTGTTCACGGAGCGCAGGCAGGCGAGTGTCCGGCGGCTTTCCTCGTCCAGAGTGGCATGCGCCGAAGTGAACGGACGTGAGGATTGGAGTTCCCGGTTCAGGAAATCGACTTTTTGAGCCTCATCCCAGTCGAGGAAGTCCCGGGCCTCGGGCAGCGAGGCCGCGTCGAGCAGTTGGACCAGGGCTTTTTCGTGGAACTGTGAGTTTTGACGAATGTCGAGCCGGGCGAGGTGGAACCCGAACACCTGCAGCCGCCGCTTGATCGGGGCCACTTCGTTCCAGGCGAGGCGATCCGCCTTGACCGCCAGCAGGGAACGTTCGAGCAACTCGAGATCGGCGATCAACTCACCGGGACGACGATAGGCTCCGGTCGGGCCTTCGGCGCGAGTTTTCCCGGGCAGCAGCTGAATGAGGTGCCACACGAATTCCTTCCATGGCTCCTCTGAAAGTGTCGGGGGTTGGGAGGCCTGTCCGAGCCGTTTCCTCAGCGAATCCAGGGCGTCGATCAGTTCCCGGGGAGGCTCCTGCGCCATGCGGGAAAGGGGAAGCCTGCCGGCGAGACTCTCCAGGGAATCCCGCACCAGACCAATGGCAGCGGCACGCAACTCACCCAGCGTTTCGAGGGTGACTTCCGCGGTCACGAAGGGATGGCCGTCGCGATCCCCGCCCACCCAGCTTCCAAACCGGAGCCTGGGCAACGCGCCGCGATCCAGAATCTCCCTGCGCTCGATGCCCGTCTCCTCAAGGAGCTGCAGGAGGTGGCGGTCATGTTGTTCGACCGCACTCGGGAACTTTTCGCGGAGGAAATAGAGGATGTTATGCCTCTCCGCCCGGAGGTCGGGTTTTTCCAGCGGGATCTCCCCCGTGCGCCAGAGACGTTCCAGGACATCCTTGATGTCGTCCCGGATCATGCCGCGTTCGGTCCGGGTGAAGAGCGGGTTCTCCAGCTTAAACAGGTTGAGGAAGAGCTCCCGGTGCTGGTCCAGGATGCTCCACTTCTTGGATTCCGTCGGGTGGGCTGTCAGCACGATATCCACCTCCATGTCGCCCATGGAAGCAAGCAGGCTTTCCGTCCGCAACTCGGAGATTGTCAGCTTGCGCAACTGGCTGGACCAGCCGCCCGACACGCCGGTGCCACCGGCCTGGCTCTGGCGCATCCGGTTGACCTGGTTGGCCGTGTTTTCCTCGACCAGGTTCAACAGCTGGAATGCCAGCGACAGGAGCTGGACAGCCCTCTGGTCCAGCGCGCCGTCCGGCGGCAGTTCCCCTTCCCGGAGATACACGGCCAGATCACCCTCCCCGATCTCCACGAGCACTTCCTGGAGGCACTCCACCAGGAATCCGTAATCCCTCCCGATTTTGGCGAAGGCCTCCGACAGGAGAGGGTCCTCCCCGTGTGCCGCGTCCTGCGTTGGAGTTTCCAATTGTGTGAGCATGTGTTTCAGAAATCTTTTGCTGCGAAACCATGTTCGCATTTGGAACGGTTGTCCAGAAACCCCGTCGGGTCGACGCTGACCCGGATGGGTGCTGTTGGAATTGAGGCGGCGTCAAGCGCAGGCTGCAGCACCTCGGCCGATCGGGAGGTGCCGCAGCTTGGGTGGGCCTGGGAATCCGGGGGGCGAAAGCCCCGAGGGTTGTTCCGGGACAGGAGCCCCCGGGTTCAGGCGATCTTCTGGATCAAGTCCGCCTCGGTGGTGACGGGTGACCGGACGGGGTTCAGGTTGAAGTCGGGCAGCACAAGGCCCTTGCCGGACCGGGCTTTCCATTCATCCCACTCAACCACCACCCTGCCGGTTCGGCGCTCCTCCCACTCGTTAAACAGCTCCAGGGTCGCATGGTCCGCGTAGGCCAGGGAGCCCAGGTGGAAGTGCACTTCGACGTCGTCCCGGATGGATTCCAGTTCGTCGGCGATCCGGGGGATCTGCAGGAATGTGGAGGCACCCCGCAGCATGAAGTCCACGCGCATGGCGTCCGCGGACACATCCTTGCGGATATCGAGGTGGAGGAAGGTGTAGAGGAGCTTGGCAAGAGCCAGGCCGAACCCGACCAGAACGCCGGTGAGGAGGTCCGTGGCCACGATGGCCACGACCGTGGACGCGTAGATGAACACCTCGGTCTGGCCCTCTTTCCAGAGCTTCCGGATGGAGGCTGGGTTGACCAGTTTGTAGCCGGTGTAGACGAGGATCGCAGCGAGGGCGGAGGTGGGGATCCAGCGGATCACAAAGGGCAGAAGAACCACAAAGAGAAGCAACCAGCCTCCATGGAAGATGGCCGAGAAGCGAGTCCTGGCTCCGGCTTCGACGTTGGCGGAGCTGCGCACGATCACACCCGTGAGGGGCAGAGCGCCCACCAGGCCGCAGAGGGAATTGCCAATGCCCTGGGCCATGAGTTCCTTGTCGTATTTGGTGCGTTCGCCCGAGTGCATGCGATCCACGGCGGTCGCGCAGAGCAGGGTCTCCGCGCTGGCGATCAGGGCAAAACCGATGACCGTTCCCCAGAACGCGGGTTCCAGGAGCAATGAGCGGTCCGCGAGGGAAGGTACGTTGAGGCTGTCAAACAGGCTCTCGGGGATGTTGACGTAGTTGATGGGCAGCTTCATGAGACTGGCCAGGCAGGTGGCGATGACCACCGCCACCAACGGACCGGGAATGGCATGCAGCTTGGCGGGACGGAAGCGGTTCCACAACACGATCGAGAGGATGGAGATCACGCCGATGGTGGCTGCGAGATGATGCACCGATCCATCCAGGGGGAATATCCCCTTGAGGATGGAGTGCGGGATGGTGATGAGGTTGAGAACTCCCGAGGACTGCGGGCTGTCATCCACCATGACGTGGAACTGGCTGGCGAAGATCAGCACGCCGATGCCGGCCAGCATGCCCTGGATGACGGCGGGGGAGACCGCGCGAAACCAACGCCCCAGTTTGAGGGCACCGGAGGCAATCTGGATCAGCCCGGCCCCGAGAACCACCCATCCGAGTGCGGGCAGGCCGTATTTCTCGACGAACTGCCAGACCAAAACAGCCAGGCCCGCGGCGGGGCCGCTGACCTGCAGGGGGGCGCCGCCCAGCGTGCCCACAACCAGGCCGCCGACGATTCCGCTGATCAGGCCCAGAGTGGGCGGCACACCGGAGGCAATGGCTATGCCCATGCAGAGGGGAAGCGCTACGAGAAAGACCACGATGGAGGCCATGAACTCGCGCCCCCAATCTGTTTTTGAAGAAGCCGGTTTGCTTTGGTTTGTGTTACTCATTTTTGTCCGGGAAGAATGGTTGTGAAGCCTGCTGCTCAGGCGGCGATCAGTTCGGGCGTGCCCTTGGAAGCCTCCGAAAGCACGTCAATGTCACCGGATCCGATTTGGTAGACCCAGCCGTGAAGCGAAAGCGCGCCGGAGGCTTCGGCCTCGCGCACAAAGTCCAGCTGCCGCAGGTTCTCAAGCTGGAGGAGCACGTTGGCTTCGATGAGGCGGGCCAGCTGGTCCTCCGGGCTCAGGTTTTCCAGATCGAGGGAGGCCAGGGCCGCCTGCGACTCGCGCACCCAGGCGGACACGTAGGTGAGGTGCGCGCACTTGTGGGGAGCCAGCAGACCCTTCATGGCACCGCAATCCGAGTGACCACAGACGACAATGTGCCTGGTCTTGAGGGCCTGCACGGCGAATTCGAGTGTGGCGATTTCGCCGCTGGGGGCACCCTGTCTGACCGGGGCAATGTTGCCTGCGTTCCGGATCACAAACAGGTCGCCCGGTTGGGCCTGGGTGATCAGGCAGGGATCAATGCGTGAGTCCGAACAGGTGAGCATCGTCACGTGCGGACTCTGTCCGTTTGCCAGTTCGGAAAAGAGCTCGGACCTGGCCGGAAAGAGCTTTGTTTTGAAGTGGGAATGGTTCTCCAACAACTCCTCGTAGGTGACTGATTTCTTCATGGTTTCAATCATGACAGATCTTCAGGCATGGTCTAATGGAAATAGATATCGCAAACCCATAGCGTTTATCTATAGTCAAAAAAATCATGAACTGGCTCAACTATCATCATTTGCAGTATTTCTGGGTGGTCGTTCGCGAGGGCGGAGTCAGCAAGGCCAGTGCGGCCCTGAACCTGACCCAGCCGACCATCTCGAAACAGATCCGACTCTTGGAGGATCAGCTCGGGGAGCCGCTTTTCGAGCGCAAGGCGGGCAGGATGGAGGTGACGGCTGCGGGCCAGCTGGCCTTTGACTACGCCGACGAGATATTCTCGCTGGGTGCGGAATTCCTGGAGAGCATGCAGGGGGTTGGATCCATTCGTCCGCGGCGATTGCGGGTCGGCGCTTCCGATGTTTTGCCCAAGCTGGTCTCGCATCGGATCCTGGCACCGGTTCTGGAGGATTCCTCCAACACCCACCTTGTCGTGGAGGAGGGCCTGACGGAGCAGTTGTTGGCCGAGCTTTCCATTCAGCGATTGGATCTCGTGCTGGCGGACGCTCCGATTGCCGGGTCGGTCAAGGTTAAGGCGTTTAATCATTTTCTCGGCGAATGCGGGGTGACGTTTTTCGCCAAGCCCAGCCTGGCGCGAACACTCAAGGGACGTTTTCCAAAAAACATGGATGGCGCACCCTTCCTGGCGTCGACCGACGACACCCTGATCCGTCGATCGCTGGAGCGGTGGTTTGGTGTCAAACACATCCGGCCGCGGGTGCATGCCGAGTTTCATGACAGCGCGCTCATGAAGGTGTTTGGCCGGGAGGGGGCGGGTGTTTTTCACGGACCCTCGGTGATCGCCGATGAAATCTGCCGGGAGTACGGCGTCAAGGCGCTGGGCTCGACCACGTCGGTGCGCGAGGCGTTTTACGCGATCACCATCGAGCGCAAGGTGAAGCATCCGGCGGTGGTGCGGATTACGGAGAATGCACGAAGCAACCTGTTCGGGATGGGCCAGGGATAAAGCGGTTTGGAGGGCGCGGGCCGGGGTCTGGAAACGTGGTGCCGGGGGGGGCTTGCCCGGTGGGTTACCTCGACGCTCTTGATCGGTGATCCGAGCGGAGGCGAAACGGTCATGGCATACTCCAGGACGCAGATCTCTCTGTGGTTCTCTGCGATCTCTGTGCGCTCCCCGTTAAAAGAAAAAATGGGACTGCCCGAGACGACAGCATTTCGAGGTAGCCTGAGCGATTGTCCAGATCGGACCTGCGGTTTAACGCAGAGACCACAGAGGTCGCAGAGAATCACAAAGAAACTTTGTTTTCACCGAACATGGCGCTTTCCCGAATCTGCGGAGCCTCGTCACCTGCCATGGGATTAGAGTTTTCAGACAGGCACTTACAAATACAGGCAACAGGCCGTGTCTTATGTGAAGGCAGTCCTTGTTTCAGAGGCTGTCTGAAAAAGCGTAATCGTCAAATTTCGTCACTGTCCTGTCATTTATTCCAGGCGATTTGGATCAATGCTTCGGAATGGCTTGAGATTTGGTTTGGTGAAACCAGGAAACCGGCAGGGACCGGAACCGTGAGGAGATTCGGCCCGAGGCTTCATCGCGCACGTAGTAGCTGAGCAGGGCGTGGTCGGGCACGAAGAGCAGGCTGGTGTAGGCGTAGGTTTGGTCGGTGCGTTCTTCCAGCACTCGGGACGGTTCCCAGGTGGTTCCGTCGTCGTGTGAGACTGCGGCGACCAGGGGCGTCCGGGTGCCTCCGTGGCCGAGTCCCGCCTTGACCGTCGGATTCCACACAAGAACCAGATCGCCGGTGGATGGAATGCGTCCGAGTGTGGAGGGTGCTTCGGGGGACGCGATCCCGGTTGGTTCGGGTTTGGTCCAGGTCTCGCCGGCGTCCGCTGACTCCGTCCTGTAAATTTCGTCGAGCTGAGTGCGCAGGAACATCATGACCCGGCCGTTTTTCAGTTCGATCAGGCCCGGTTCCATTGCGCCGCGTTTGGGGAGGGTCACGCTCCCGTTGCCCCGGTGCCAGGTCTGTCCACCGTCGTCGGAGGCGTAACAGAAGGAGATGAAAGGGGTGGGAGTCTTGACATCCGGAGACCAGGCGATCGGGCAGAGCAGACGACCGGTCGAGAGCTGGATGACGCGGTCGTTGTTCATGACATGGTAGCCGGGTTCGCGGGTGACGCGTTCCGGTGGCCCGAACGTCTGGCCGTCATCCTGCGAGATCCGGAGCCAGAGGGAAAGGTCGCTCGGCGAGTTTTTGAGAAGGTAGAAAAGGCCCAGCCCACTGCGTGCCCTGGTGGAGAAGGGGAGCAATGAAGCGGACATCACGTTGAGGTCCCCCATGTTTTCCTGGAGCACTTCCGGGGGGCTCCAGGTGTGACCGGCGTCGGTTGATCGGCGGGCGATGATGCGGGCGCTGGCGAAATCGCTGGCACTTCCGCTGAATTCGGTGATCGCATGGAGCAGTTGCCCGCTGCGTAGCTGCACGATCGATCCTTCGCTGTACCGGGGATGGTCCTGGTTTGCCGTGAAGAGATCCACTGCGAAGGGAGCGGCGGCGGAGGCGGTTTGCGAACAGGCGAACAGGAAGGTCAACAGCAGGATTAAAGAACGCCATGGATGCAGTTCCCGTTCATCCGTCGTGTTTGCGGGTGTTTGTGATGTGGGGCACCAAAGGGGATGGTTCATGGAGAAATCAGGCGTCGCGTCTCGCTGCGACAGCCGCAGTGTCTGCTCCGTCGAACTCGCCCTCGCGATGGCGTTCGATTCTCAGAGAGGTGACGAGGTCGAGCAGTTCTCCGGGTTGGAGCAGGAAATCGGGGTTGGTGGGGCTGCCCCGCTTCGCCTGGTCGATCGTGAACGTTTCATAGATGAGCACTCCGCCCGGGCGCAGAGCCCGGATCAGGGCCGGAAAAAGCGGGCGGTGCAAATACCGGAATCCGAGGATGGCGTCAAAGGTGTCCGATCCGAGGTCCTTGCCATCGCATTCGAGGTCTTCCACCGCCGTGTCGAGTGTGAGATTGAGCCGGGCGGCAACCTGATTGATTCGATCGATTTTTTCGGCGTCGCGGTCGATGGCACGGACCCGGAATCCCGATGCGGCAAGCAACAGGGCATGGCGTCCGTGCCCGCAGGCCAGATCGAGCAGGAGACCGTCGCGGGGCAGGAGGTCGCCGTTTTCCAGGAGCCAGGAGGAGGGGCCGACCAGGGCGTTGCCCGCCGCTGGGGAATGTTCGCGCGGTCCTTCCCAGGCTGCCATGCCACCGGAGAGGTTCAGCAGATGGGTGAACCCGGCCGAGGCCAGGAAGCGGACAGCCTGCACGCTGCGGATGCCGTGTTCGCAGACAACGAGCAGGGGTTTGGGGCCGTTCGGCAGTGTGGCGGTGCCACTGGCGATCAGCTGCACCGGAAGGAGAGCCGCCCCGGGGATGTGCCCGAGCTGCTCGAACTCGCCGGGCGTGCGGACGTCGAGGACATCGACGCGGCCGGAGGCGACCAGTCCGAGCGCTTCGCTGGAATCCACATTGGCGTAGCCTGGATGGGAAGACGGCATCAGGGCAGGGGGCGGTCGGTTGCAGAATATCCCGACACCGCTCCTGGGGAGCGGTCGGGCAAGGGTGTCAGCATTCGGTTCCTGCTATGAAAGGTCGAGCGGGCCGTCGACGCAGTATTTGGCGGTTCCAAATGTTTCGAGTGTCCGGTGGCCCATTCCGTGGGCGAGGGCGAGCCAGAGGCGGTTGTGCGGCGCGCCGTCGAGGTCCAGAGCCCGGTTGGTGGCGAACCCGGCACCGCCGCCGATGAGCACGAAGGGAATGTTTTTGAGGGTATGCGAGTTTCCCTTGCCAAGTTCGTTGAGCCACACGATCTGCGTGTTGTCGAGCATCGTGCCACCCCGTCCTCCCGGTTCCGGCGTGCGGATCAGACGTTCCACCAGATAGGCCAGTTCTCCGGCGAACCAGACGTTGATCCGTTTGAGTTTGTCCTGTGCGTCTTCGTTCTTGTCCGGTTCATGGGAGAGCGAATGATGTCCTTCCTGGATATCCAGCCAGCGCATCCGGGCTTGTCCGACCGAGCGCATGAACTGCAGGCTGGCCACGCGGGTCATGTCGTTGGCGAGCGCGTTGACCAGGAGATCGATCTGCATGCGGCTGATGGCGGGGGTGTTGTCGTTCACCAGCTCGATGTTCGGGTCGATGTCCGGTTCCGGGTGCACCAGATCGTTCTGGTTTTTCGCGGCGTCGATGTCCTGCTCCAGTTGGCGGACCAGTTGCATGTGCTCCTGGAGCAGCGAGCGGTCTTCGGGGCTGAGCTGGGTGGAGACGCGGCGAAGGTCGTCGCGGACGTAATCGAGGATGCTGCCGACGGTGTCCCGATCCTTGGATCCGCCGTAGAGACGTTCCAGCATCTGACCTGGATCATCGATTGGCGCAACGGGTTTGTTGTTGCCGGCGTAACACATCCGGGTCCAGGGATCGGCGCGATTGGGAACGGCGACACCGAACTCCAGGGAACCGAACCGGGTGCGGGTTTCTTTTTGGGATTGGAAGAAGTTCCGGATTTCCTGGTCGATCGAGATTCCTGCGGCCCAGCCGGCGGGTGAATCGGATCCGCCCTGAATGTTACCAGGGTTCAATTCGGTGGCTGTGAGCAGGCAGGACATGCCACGCATGTGGTTGTCTCCGTCCCCGCGGATCTTGTTGTCGACTCCCTTGAGCACGAGCATCTGTTCGCGGTAGGGATCGAGTGGACTGAGGATTGGTTTGAGGGCGAGCGGTATTTCCGGGCCAAACTCATCGGGCCAGAACTCGTCGGGCAGGGTGCCGTTGGGTGAAAATACAACGATCAGTCGTTTTGGTGCGGCGGAGGTGCCGGACGGATCGGCCCGCAGGGTGTGCAGTCCGTTGACAAAAGGGATTGCGGCGGCACCGATTCCGAGGTCACGGAGAAAGCGGCGGCGTGAAGTGCGCGGGGATGTCATCATTTTGATTCGGTGGTTGCGTTGGATGCTTGAATGCCATGGCCGGCTGAGATCACGGCAATGGTGGCAATGAGATTCTGAATGTCAAAGTCTTTAGCCCGGAACTGATCCCCCAGTTCTTCCGCCGTGTCCAGGCCGTAGGCGGCCGGGGGTTGGTGAATCAGGTGGTGAAAGAGTTGGGTGACAAAGGCGCGTTCGGCTGATTCGTGGCCCAGGGCCAGGTTGGCGATGTCACGGGCACTCTGGATTTGTACGGTGTCTCCCTGATCGGTCACATAGGCGCTGGCGCTGTCGACCGGCAGATTGTTTTCGCGCGTGCGCCATCTTCCGACGGCGTCGTAATTCTCCAGGGCGAACCCGAGCGGGTTGATGACCGAATGGCAGCTCATGCAGGCTTTATCCCGGGTCAGGCGTGTGATTTTTTCGCGCATTGAAATGTCCGCCGGAAAGTCCTCGTTCTTGAACGCAACAGCCATGGGAGGTGGTTTGAGCCGTCGGCCCACGATGTTGCGCGTGAGAAATACGCCGCGATGAATGGGTGAGCTGTTGTTGTGATAGGCAAAGGCGCTCAGGAGGTAGGGATGCGTGAGGATGCCGGCGCGGCGGCCGGGTGCGAAGACCACCGGTTCGAAGGAGTCGGGGGGCGTGGTGGCTGGGCTGTGTGTTTCATCGGATTCGGCCGGATCCGTGTTTTCGGGGCCGGCAACGGCTGGAGGGGAGGAGACTGCGGGGTCATAGATCTTCCGGAGTCGTTGGTTGAGGAGCAGGTAGTCTGCGAGCAGAAGTTCCCGATAATCGGAACGGTCGCTCCAGACAACCTGTTCGAGAAACAAATCGAGCGAGTGGCGCAGGTCGGCAACCACGGATTCGTCAAACTCCGGGAACATCTCCCGGTCCTTGGCGAGGTCGCGTTCCTCGATTTCAAGCCATTGATGGAAGAACGACCGGATCTTTTCGTGGGTGCGTGGATTCGCAAGCATGCGCCGGGCTTGCGCCTCGATTTGTTCGGGTGTGCCGAGCTGATTCTGTCCGGCCGCGTCCGACAACGCTGGATCAGGGATCGAATCCCAAAGGGCGAGAGCGAGCCGGGAAGCGATTGTGTATTGGTCCGGCGCTTCGTTCTGAGGGGTGAGGTCGGTGTAAAGGAAGTGCGGGCTTGTGAGAATCAGAATGACGGCGCGCCGAACGGCAGACTCCGGGTTGGTGGCACCGGTGAACAGGACTTCACGGAACAGTTCCGTTTCCTTGGTGGACAATGGACGGCGGTAGGCGGCTGCTGCGAACCGGGCAAGGAACTCGCGGATCGGATCGTCCCGATCGCCGGCCCCGTCCTTGAAACCCGCCAGAAGCGGGAGACGCGCGACGGTTTCCGCAGCGGTCGCGATGGCCGCGTTCACGGTGGCCGTCTGCCACTCGCGGGAGATCGAGCTGCCTCGTTCGTAACCCAGGCTTCGGTCGTCGGCCGGGAAGGGCGTTTCGACAACAAACGTCCGTGGAACCCGTGCGGTGGAAACATGCCGTTGATCGAGCGGGGCCCAGGTGCCACGGGGCGGTTTCCATTCGAGCCGAATCGAGGAGGCCTTTTCCTTGTATTTGAAAAACTCGAGCCGGAGCGGGTATTGCCGGCCTCCGAGCAGGAAAACACGGGCGGTGTGTTCCTGGAGTTCGCCCGAGCTGACCCAGGCGTCGATGAGCGCGGCCTGGCCCGCGGCCGAACTGTCGTCCCGGAGTTTGCCCCGGGTCCCGGTGTTGTCCCGGTTCACGTAGAGCCGGGTGCCGTTCGGGGTCTTCACGCGAAACTCGTAATGCCCGGTATCCGGAGCGCTCAACGCTCCCTCCCAGATGATCGCGAACTGGTCCGGCGTGATGTCCGCACCGGGACTGCCTTCGGCAAAGTCGAAGTCGATGTTCGGATCCACCCGTTCGAGCTTGAGTTTGTCCGCTTTGCTCATTCCTTCGGACTGGAAATACTGGGCGCTCAAACCGGGTTGAACGGCCGGGTCTTGATCCGTGGCGGCATCCCTCTTTCCGCCGCCCGGCACGGGCGTGAATCGCCCGAGCAGATCGGCGACCACGTTCCGGTATTGGGGGACGGTCAACCGGGCGATCTCGATGGGTGGGAGGAGCCCCTTCTTTTTGCGGGCTTCCGTCGAATAGAATTCCTGGAAAATGAACTCGGCGACTTGTCGGGCGTCTTCGCCGACGCACGACTCGGGGGTGTCCTCCGGCATGGTCCGTTCGATCAGGCGGGTCAGGGAACTGAGGGAACGGCTGCCCTGGAGCGGCTCATCGTATTCGCCAGCGACTCCCTGTCCCTCGGCACCGTGGCAACTGGCGCATTGTTTCCTGAAAATCTCGGACCCGGGATGAAGTTCAGCCGCGCTGCAGAAGGTTGAAAGCACCGACAGGCCCAGAAGCGCGGTCAGCAGGGCGAGCGCCGGCGGCAGGGACCAGAGCGGATCTGGTCCTGGCTTGTGCCGCCGCAACGGATTGCCGTCGGACGTTCCAGTGTTTGTCGGCAGGGGACTTTTCACAGGTTGAACCTTAAAACTCGGAGCTTCATTCGCCATTGATCCGCTGGGCGGCTCATGCTTCTAGTTTATCCACGAGGCACCCGGACGCAAGTTCCCAGTGTACGAATCAAGATCAGGGCGGTATTTCCGGTCTTTTGAAGGGCACGGATGCGTCGGAGTGGTGTGATCACCAACGCCCCGAGGCCACGGCGCTCCCACCTGCTTAATAAACCCCGGCCGCTGCGGAAGAAATTCGGTAGGGCGAAGCGCACTGCCATTCGTTTAAGAACTGAAATGGTAGGGCGAAGCGTCTCGCTGAGCCGCTCAACTCACTTTCGCTCAACCGCCTGTCGGCTCACCGGGACGGATTCGCCCTACCCCAGAATAGTTTAAACGAATGGCAGTGGGGCGAAGCGTCCCGCTGAGCCTGGGGGGTGGCCGAAACCAGATCGCCGCAGCCGCTCACCGGGACGGTTCGCGCCACCTTCCCCCGTCCCCACGGCGGTAGGGCGAAGCGTCCCCGCTGAGCCTCCCCCATCCATTCCCCCGCTGCCACAGTCACCGCATGACCGGCACACATTGCCCTGCGCAAATGGGGCGGAAAATCGCCGCAATCCAAGAAATCGGACGCTGGCGCGGGGCCGGGGGGGCAGCTGCAACCGGCCATAAATTGATACGTGTAGGTATTATTTTGGTTGCAACTCACCGGACTGTGGGGAATAGTCTGCGTCGAGGTTCCGACGCGGAATGGTCGCTTTCGGGCCCATTTATCCTGATTTTCGTGAGAATGGCATCAAGACAGATCAAACGTTGGTTCAGACTGGCTGGGTTGGTGTGCACCCTGATTTCGGGAGCGGCCGCGCTTGATGCGCAGGACTGGTCCATGTTCCGGGGAAGTCCCGGATTGACCGGAATCGCCACAGGAAACCTTCCCGATGCCCCCGTTCTGCTCTGGAGCTTTGCAACGGAAGGGCCTGTGAAATCCTCGGCAGCCGTTTCCGGAGGTCGTGTCTACGTCGGATCGGACGATGAACGTCTGTATGCGATCAACCTCGCTGATGGCAGGAAGCTCTGGTCGTTCAAGACGGAAGGGGCGATCGAATCCTCTCCGCTGGTGTTGGGCAATCGGGTGTATGTGGGGTCGTCGGACGGTTTTTTGTATGCCTTCGATGCGGAAACCGGGGCGCTTGGGTGGAAATACCAGACGGAAGACCGGATTCTTGGTGCTCCGAACTGGGTGGCGAACCCAAAGGGTGGTGATCCCTGGGTGATTGTGGGAAGTTACGATTTCCGGTTGCACTGTGTGGATTCGGGGACCGGCAAGGCGGTCTGGACATACGAGACAGGCAATTACATCAATGGATCGCCTGCCGTCGGCGGGGGACAAACGATGTTCGGGGGGTGCGATGCCCTGCTGCATGTGATTTCGTTGGCGGATGGTCAAAAGGTCAAGGAAGTGGAGGCCGGGGCCTACATCGCGGGGTCGGGAGCCGTGGCCGACGGGCGGGTGTACATCGGCCAGTATGACAACGAATTTTTGTGCATCGACGTCAATGAGGGGCGGGTGGTTTGGAAATATCAGGACCGGCCGTTTCCGTTTTTCTCGTCACCGGCGGTGACCCGGGACAGGGTTGTGTTTGGCGGTCGCGACAAACGGTTGCACTGCGTGGGGCGTGAGGACGGCAAAGTGCTTTGGACGTTTGCGACCCGGGGCAAGGTGGACAGTTCCCCGGCGGTGTGTGGCAACCGTGTGGTGGTGGGATCCGACGATGGCAGGCTCTACATGGTGGATCTGGGCGACGGATCGGAGATCTGGCGTTATGAGATCGGCGAATCGTTGACGGCGTCTCCCGCTGTTGCCGGAGGGCGGATTGTCATCGGTTCAGAAGACGGGAAGGTTTACGCGTTTGGGGCAAAGGGAGCGGGAGGTTCCTGAGGAATAGCGGAGTGGATGAAGGGTTATGAATAATACTGAGAAGAACGATTTGAATCCGTCAGCTGGCGGCGAGGCTGCGGCTTCCACCACGGTGGGAAACTATTTCGTGTCCAATTACCCGCCGTTTTCGTTCTGGAAACCCGAGTTGGTGCAGGATGCCTACGCGGCACTGGACCGGGCGCCGAAGCCGGGCACGGACCTCGGTGTTTACCTGCACATTCCGTTCTGCCGAAAACGCTGTCATTTCTGTTATTTCCGGGTGTACACGGACAAAAACGCCGCGGCGATCCAGGGTTACATTGATGCGGCGCTTCAGGAGCTCAAGCTCTATTCGGAGAAGGCCTTCATTGGCGGGCGCAAACCGAGCTTTGTCTATTTCGGTGGCGGCACGCCGTCCTATCTCTCGGTCAACCAGCTGCAATCCCTGACCGATGGAATGAAGGCGATCCTGCCCTGGGACCAGGTGGAGGAGGTCACGTTCGAATGTGAACCGGGAACCCTGACCGATCACAAACTCAAGGCGATCCGGGAGATGGGCGTGACGCGACTGAGCCTGGGTGTTGAGAATTTCGATGATCATGTGCTCGAGATCAACGGTCGGGCGCATCATAGCAAGGAGATCGAGCGGGCCTACGCCTATGCGCGGGAGCTCGGGTTTCCCCAGGTGAACATCGACCTGATCGCGGGCATGGTGGAGGAGACCGAGGAGAACTGGCGGGCGTGTGTCAGCAAGACGATCGAGATGTCGCCCGACAGTGTGACGATCTACCAGATGGAGGTGCCGTACAACACCACGATTTTCCAGCGGATGAAGGCGGAAGGCAAGCTGGAGGCGCCGGTGGCGGACTGGGATACCAAGCGCCGCTGGGTGGCCTACGCGTTCGAGGAGCTCGAACGGGCCGGGTATTCGGTGGGCAGCGCGTACACAGCCGTGAAGAACAAGGAGACGGCGACGTTTCTTTATCGGGACCGGTTATGGGCGGGCGCGGATTTGCTCGGTTTGGGGGTGGCGTCCTTCGGGCATGTGGGCGGGACTCATTTCCAGAATCAGCATGATTTTGATCCCTACGTCGCGGCGCTGGGTGAAGGGCGGCTGCCGATCTACCGGGCGTTGACGCCGACGCAGGACGAACGGCTCATTCGGGAGCTGGTGCTGCAGTTGAAGTCGGGCCGGGTGAGCACCGAGTATTACAGGAAGAAATTCTCGGTCGATATTCTGGAACGTTTTGCGGCGCCCTTCAAAGGTCTGGTGGATGCCGGGTATCTGGACATCTCGGGTGAGACGGTCCGGTTGAAACGCGAGGGATTGCTGCAGGTGGACCGGCTCCTGCATGGATTCTTCCTGCCGGAACACCGGAACGTGCGTTATGCCTAGACCGTTGGGGACGCGCCGTGGCGACTGGATTGCATCAGATTGAATTTTTAAATGTCTCAGAAAAGCCCCCCTCTGACCGTTAGTCCGTTCCTGTATCCGCTGGATGAATTCTACGCGCAGGCGGGCCGTGCGCTTCCGGTGATCAAACCGGTGGACGGCACGAAGGTGCCCGAGCCGTATCGGAGCCTGCTGGTGCATTCCGGGGATATGACATCAACACTGGAGAGCTTCCACGGGGAATCGATCCGGCTGGAGGTGTTGAGCCGGCAGGAGCGTGGTGATTTCTATTTTCGCGAGGTCGTCCTGATCCTCGTCCAGAGCGGTCGGCCTGTCGAGTTCGGTGCGATCAAGATGAACCTGGCCCTGTTTCCGCCGACCGCCAGGCGTCAGATTCTGGATGAAAAGCTGCCTCTGGGCCGGATCCTGGAGGATCACAAGATTGTTTACTCGAACCGTCCGAAAGGTTTTTTCAGGATCGAGTCGGACGGGTTTATCCAGGCGGCCCTGGGTTTGCCGGGAGTGGTGAAGGTGTTCGGTCGGCGCAATGCATTGCTGGATCCGCGGAAGCAGGCTTTGGCCGAGGTGGTGGAGATCCTGCCTCCGATCGCGAAACGAAGAGGCGAAGGGTTCGCCGTTTGAACCGGCACGGAGATTGGAAGCACGGAACCCTGCGGCCGGGGTGGACCAGGACCGCAAACGCATTTGGAGAAACTTATGGCTGAGAAAACCGAATTTGAAGCGATCACCATCGGAGGAGGACCGGCGGGTGCCAGCGCGGCTGCGATCCTCGCCGAGAAGGGACACCGGGTTCTGGTCCTTGAACGCGAAAAATTTCCGAGATATCACATCGGGGAATCGCTTCTGCCATTTACCAACCACCCACTTCGGCGTCTGGGATTGATCGACCGGATGCGGCAGAGCTCGTTCGTCAAGAAATACAGTGTTCAGTTTGTGGCCCCTTCGGGCAAGGCCTCCCAGCCGTTCTATTTCTCCAGTCGGTACGATGCGGATATTGCGCAGACCTGGCAGGTGCTGCGATCGGAGTTCGATCTCATGGTCCTGAACAACGCCCGGGAGAAAGGAGCGGTGGTTCACGAGGAGACTGCGGTGAAGGAATTCCTCAGGGACGGCGATCGCGTGGTGGGTGTTCGAACCGAGAACAAGGCTGGTGAGATTCGCGATTACACCGCGCCCATCACATTGGACTGCTCCGGGCGCGATGCGTTTGCCGCAGTCCGCAATCGGTGGCGGCTGGGGGATCCCATGCTCAACAAGGCTGCGGTCTGGACCTACTATCAGGGAGCAGCTCGGGACGAAGGCCTGGATGCCGGAGCCACCACGGTGGCGTTTATTCCGGAGCGCGGCTGGTTCTGGTACATCCCGTTGCACGACGACCGGGTGAGTGTGGGGGTGGTGGCCGAGGGCAAATATCTGAGCCGGGACGGGGTTCGCGATCCGGGTGAAATTTTCCGGCGGGAGATCACGCAAAACCCATGGATTGAGGAGCACCTGGCCTGCGGGCAACAGACCGGGCCGTATTACATCACCGGCGAATACTCCTACCACGCCCGGCATTGTGCCAGTCCGGGGTTGCTTCTGGTGGGAGATGCCCTCTGTTTTCTCGATCCGGTTTTCTCGTCCGGGTTGATGCTCGCGCTCAAGAGCGGGGTGATGGCGGCGGACGCGGTGCATGAAGCCATGGAAGCCGGTGATTTGTCGCCCTCGCGATTCGCTTCGTATGGGGCGGCATTGAGGACCGGCATCGAGAACATGCGCAAGCTGGTTTACGCGTTTTACGATCCCAAGTTCAGCTTCAAAAAGCTGACCGACCGGTTTCCTGAAATTGCCGGTGATGTGACCGATTGCCTGTCGGGCGATGTGGACAAGGATTTCACCGACTTGTTCAAGGCCGTGTCCGAGTTTGCGGAGTTGCCCGATCCACTGCCGGTGGGCGAACCCCTCACGGGTGAGAACCTGGTGCTTCAGCGGGGTTGAGAGGAGCGTGGCCATGGTGGAACGGCAGATAATTGCGTGTGAGTGTGGCCCCCCCCGAATCCGGGGCGCGGCACACGGATTCTTGAACCCCAAAAGGCCGACGTGTCATGAATATCGTCCAGATCACTCCAGGCGCAGGGAAAATGTTCTGCGGAAATTGTTTCCGGGACAATGCCCTGGTGCAGGTGCTCCGTGCCAAGGGGCATGAGACCCTGATGGTGCCTCTTTACCTGCCGCTCACCCTTGAGGAACCGGATCAGAGCGAGACCACTCCCATTTTCTTCGGAGGCATCAGCGTTTATCTCGAACAGAAATCCGCGTTGTTCCGAAAGGTTCCCGGGTGGGTGACCCGAATGCTGGCTTCGCCGCGATTCCTGAAACTGGTGGAGGGTCGGGCGGGGAGCACCCGGCCTGCGGATGTTGGCGAATTGACGCTGTCGATGATTCGCGGCGAGCAGGGAAACCAGGCGCGGGAATTGAGGGAACTGATCGACTGGCTGAAAACGCAGCCGCGGCTCGATGTGATCTGTCTCTCCAACGTTTTATTGGTGGGCCTGGTCCGGCAGATCCGGGCTGAGCTTGGCGTGCCTGTGGTCTGCATGCTTCAGGGAGAAGACGATTTTCTCGATGCCCTTCCCATGGCCCAACGGGAAACAACCTGGCAGGTGGTGGCCGAACGAGCCCGGGAGGCCGATCTGTTGGTTGCTCCGAGCCGCTATTTTGCGGATCGGATGGCCGCGCGACTTGGGATTGCGCCGGAGCGGATTCAAATCGTGCACAACGGGATCAATCTGGAGAATTTCGAACCGGCGGACATCCCGCCGCGGACTCCGGTCCTCGGGTATTTTGCCCGCATGTGCCGGGAGAAGGGACTCGATGTCCTGGTGGATGCGTTTCTGGAAATTCGACGCCGCGGATCGATTCCCAATCTGCGGTTGCACGTGGGCGGAGGCATGGGGCCCTCGGATGCGCCCTTTGTGAAGGGCCTGCGCCGCCGACTGAATTCCGCCGGATTGGAGACAGACGTAGCTTTTTTTGAAAACCCGGACCGGGCGGAAAAGCAGGCGTTCCTGAGGGGGCTTTCCGTCTTTTCAGTTCCCGCGCGCTACAGTGAAGCCTTTGGATTGTATGTGATCGAGGCTCTGGCCAGTGGGGTGCCCGTGGTGCAGCCCCGGCATGCGGCGTTCCCGGAGCTGATCGAGGCCACGGGAGGCGGCGTGCTCTGCGAAGCGGGAAACGTCGGATCGCTTGCAGACGCAATTGAAGGACTGCTGAAGTCGCCCGACCAGGCGCGGGAAATGGGAAGGATCGGCCGTGCCGCGGTGCGAGACCGGTTCAGCGCTGAGCGGATGGCGGACAACATGCTGGCCGCCTGGCGATCGATCCCGGAGCGCGGAGGGGTGAAGGGGGGGGCGATTTCGGTTTAAACGGGATCCTTATGGCATACGAATTCAAGACAACCCGCCGCGTGGAATTTTCCGAAACGGACATGGCCGGGATCATGCATTTCTCCAATTTCTTTCGGTTCATGGAAACGGCCGAACACGGTTTTTATCGGTCGCTCGGATTTTCAGTGGTGCTCAATCAGTTCGATCCGCCACTGGGATTTCCCCGTGTGCATGTGCAGTGTGACTTTCGACGGCCGGTCCGGTTTGAGGATGAGGTGGAGGTTCATCTGTTGGTGCGGGAGAAACGGTCCAAGTCGTTGAGTTACCAGTTCCGGTTCCGGAACCTCTCGGCCGAGCCGCCTGAGGAAATTGCCCGGGGGATGGTGACGATCGTGTGCGTGAGCCATCGCAATGACGGTCGAATGGCAGCTGCCGCGATCCCGAAGGAAATTGCGGATAAGATCGAGGTGGCCCCGGAGGAACTGCTCGCCTGATGTGGATCTCGGAAACGCACAATGGAATTGATGTCGGATGCCGCAGGCACTAATACTTGTTGAAATATGATTACCGAAAACTCGGGCCAGCCCGGATTTACATGGCTTTTATTTGCGTTGCTCACCGTCGCTTCCTGGGGCGTTTACGGTGTTTTTCTGCACACCGGCCAGATGGCCATGGGTGATCCGGTCAACGGCCGGTACAAGGCGTTTCTTTTTGTTGGGATCGCGTATTTCCTGACCGCGGTGCTCGCGCCGCTCGCCGTTCTCGTGCTCAAGGGCGCCACGTGGACCTATCCCGCCAAGGGCATGGCCTGGTCGTTGATCGCGGGAATCGTGGGTGCAGTCGGAGCTTTCGGGGTGCTGCTCGCTTTTGGCGCCAGGGGGACTCCCTCGGTTGTGATGGCGATTGTCTTTGCGGGAGCGCCGATCGTCAATGCGCTCTATTCCCT
>JAIPJX010000083.1 GCA_021733945.1 Verrucomicrobiota bacterium
CGAGCAAGCGTTGCCAACCGGCGAGGCCAAGTGCCTGCGGTGCGGTTTCACCCATTCGGATTTCAAAAAAACAGGTCGACTCGGCTGCGCGGAGTGTTACAAAACATTCGCCGATGGACTCGACGGTCTGCTCAAGAACATGCACAAGGGCACCAAGCATGTCGGGAAATCACCGGTTTCCTTCAAGGCGACCCTCGACTTGTCGGACAAGCTTCAGTCGCTCCAAAACAAACTGGACAAGGCAGTGACCGAAGAGAATTTCGAAACAGCCGCTCAGCTCCGGGATGAAATCAATCTTGTGAAATCCAAGATCACCCAACTGACGGCGACCTGACGCAATGAACATCCACGAATTTCTGGCATCCCCCGCCGAAGCGAGCAAACGCATCGGCCCCTACGATCGGATCGTTCTGTCCAGTCGCGTCCGTCTGGCCCGGAACCTGAAGAACCTCTCCTTTCCCGGTTGGGCAAAGAAACCGGAACGCGTTCGGGCTTTGGAAGCCCTGCGCCCCGCAGTCGAAGGCCTCAAAGAGATGGAGAAGGCCTACTCCGAGTCGATGGACAACCTGACCGCGCTCGACAAGCAGATCCTGGTGGAACGTCATCTGATCAGCCGCGAACATGCCGCAAAAAACGCGGGAAGCGGCCTGGTTCTCAATAAAGAGGAATCGCTCTGCGTGATGATCAATGAAGAGGATCACCTCCGCATGCAATGCCTCAAGCCCGGTCTCCAGATCAAAGAGGCCTGGCAGGCGATTGATCAGGTCGATTCGGTCTTGGAAACCAAGCTCGAATATGCTTTTTCCCCCACACTCGGCTACCTGACCGCCTGCCCAACCAACCTCGGTACCGGCATACGCGTCAGCGCCATGCTCCATCTTCCGGCTCTGGTGTTGAGTGAACAAATCAACCAGATCATTCAGGCGGTCAACAAACTGGGCCTGGCCGTGCGCGGGCTCTACGGCGAAGGCACCGAAGCTCTGGGCAACGTCTTCCAGGTTTCAAATCAAATGACCTTGGGAGAAAAGGAAAGCGACATCGTCGAACGACTGAGCAAGGTGGTTGCACAATTGATCGAACACGAGGAAAACGCCCGGGAGAGCCTGCTTGAGTCAAAACCCAAGGTTGTCTTCAACCAGATCGGCCGCGCCTACGGCATCCTTGCCAACGCGCACAGCATTTCCTCCAAGGAGACGATGAATCTCCTCTCTCTTTTCGGGCTTGGCATCGATCTTGGCCATTTTCCAGGAACCGAGCGCGCGCTGGTGGACGAATTGTTCCTCATCACGCAGCCAGCCCACCTCCAAAGAAATTACTCCGAAAAGCTTTCGGCGGACGAACGCGACCTTCTCCGATCCGACATGCTTCGGGAACGACTCCGAAATGTCCACAGGCCACACCCGGTCCCTTCGGCATCGACAGGCTCGAAGCTGGACAAACCCAAAGATTAGGCGCACCTTGACCCGCAATTACTATGAGCGATGAAGCGATGAACAACTTCACTCCTCGTGCCCAGCAGGTTCTTGCTCTGGCTCGTAAGGAGGCCGACAGATTCAATCACAATTTTGTGGGCACGGAACATCTTCTACTCGGCTTGATCAAGCTGGGTCAGGGGGTCGCCGTCAATGTGCTCCAAAAAATCGGCCTGGATCTGGAATCCGTCCGCATGGAGGTGGAGAAACTGGTGGGCACGGGACCGGACCAGAAAATGGTCGGCAACATCCCCTACACGCCCCGCGTCAAAAAGGTGCTCTCCCTGGCTGCCAAAGAAGCCAAGGCACTCAGTCATACTTATGTGGGCACAGAACACATCCTGCTTGGACTGCTTCGCGAAGGCGACGGTGTCGCCGCCCGGGTTCTCAAGAACATGGATGTCGACATCGAACAGACCCGACAGGAGATCCTCAAGGAGCTCGATCCCAATTTCACCGCGACTGAGGAAGCTCAGGGCGGCGAGCAGACCGAAAAGGCCGGTGGCGAGAAAAAGGGCGATGTAAAAACCCCCGCACTCAAAGCCTTCGGCCGCGATCTCACCGAGATTGCCCGCAAGGGCGACATGGACCCCGTCATCGGACGCAAGAGCGAGATCGAACGTGTCATTCAGGTGCTTTGCCGTCGCACCAAGAACAATCCCGTTCTTCTGGGCGAAGCCGGTGTTGGCAAAACGGCGATTGTCGAGGGACTCGCGCAGGAGATTGCCAAGGGCAACGTGCCCGAACTTCTCCGCGAAAAGAAGGTCATCACGCTGGACCTCGCCCTCATGGTCGCCGGAACCAAATACCGCGGCCAGTTTGAGGAACGAATCAAAGCCGTGATGGACGAGATCCGCAGGGCAAAGAATGTCATTCTGTTCATCGACGAGTTGCATACCATCGTTGGGGCGGGTTCCGCAGAGGGAACCATGGACGCTTCGAACATCATCAAACCGGCACTCAGCCGCGGCGAGATGCAGTGCATCGGTGCAACCACTCTCAACGAATACCGCAAATACATCGAGAAGGACGCCGCTCTCGAACGTCGCTTCCAAAGCGTCAAGGTCGAGGCTCCCTCCCCCGATGAGGCGATCCTGATCCTCAAGGGCCTTCGACACAAATACGAGGACCATCACAAGGTCGATTTCACCGACGGAGCCCTCGAAGCTTCCGTCAGGATGTCCGACCGCTACCTCACCGGCCGTTACCTACCCGACAAAGCGATCGATGTCATGGATGAAGCCGGTTCCCGTGCCCGAATCGGGGCCATGACCCGTCCACCGGATGTCCGAACCCTCGAAGCCGAGATCGAAGACATCAAGGCCCGAAAAGAGCGTGCGATCAAGGAACAGGATTTCGAAGGTGCCGCCGCCATGCGGGACAAGGAAAAGCAAGCCAAGGAAAAACTCGAAACTGTCCTGAACGCCTGGAAAATCACCCGCGAGGAAAAACGCATTTCGGTCGATGAAGACGATATTCTTCAGATCATCGCCAAATGGACGGGCATTCCGTTGAAACGGATGGAGCAAGGCGAAGCTCAGAAGCTTTTGGAGATGGAGTCCGAGCTCGCCAAGACCGTCGTCGGTCAGGACGAGGCAGTCACCGCTCTCTGCAAGGCACTGCGGCGCTCCAGGGCCGACCTGAAGGATCCCAAACGCCCGATCGGAACGTTCGCCCTGCTCGGACCAACGGGCGTCGGAAAAACTCTGCTCGCGAAAACGTTGGCCGAACATATGTTTGGCGATTCCAAATCACTCATCCAGCTCGACATGAGTGAATACATGGAGAAATTCACCGTCTCCCGCCTGGTCGGATCCCCTCCCGGTTACGTCGGCTACGAGGAGGGCGGTCAACTCTCCGAACAGGTCCGCCGCAAACCTTATTCCGTCGTCCTGTTCGACGAAATCGAGAAGGCGCATCCGGACGTGATGAACATGCTCCTCCAGATCCTTGAGGAGGGCAAACTCACCGACAACGTCGGGCGGGTTGTTGATTTCCGGAATACGATCATTCTGTTGACCTCCAACGTGGGTGCCGAAACGATTCGCAAACAGACCAGCATCGGGTTCCTGAAGTCCTCCGACGAAGCCAGCTACGATAAGATGAAGGAGAAGATCCTTGAGGAATCGAAGAAGGCGTTCCGGCCGGAGTTTCTGAACCGTTTGGACGACGTCCTCGTTTTCCATGCCCTGAACAAACCGGATCTGATCGGGATTCTCGACCTCGAAATCCAGAAGGTGATCGAACGGCTGAAATCCCGAAAAATCGACTTGAAACTGGACGAAAAAGCCAAGGATTATCTGGTCGAAAAGGGTTATGATCCCACCTACGGTGCCCGCCCGATGCGCCGGGCAGTGGAACGATTCCTGGAGGATCCTCTCGCCGAGGAGATCCTGAAAGGCAAACTGCATGACAACTCCCCGATCCAGGTGACCCTGGAGAAGGACAAGCTCGTGTTCCTCCAGACACCCGCCACCGAAGAGGCGCTTTCAAGCTGACCCGACAACCGTCCCGCAAGGGACGTCTGGCTCGCCCCTTTGCCGCGCCAAGAGCCCCCTTTCAGGGGCTCATGGCGCGGTTGGTGCATCAGGATCCTGCGTCCCGTTTGGGAACACCGCCGGATACATCAACCGGACCCGGCACGGAAATTTTCAACTGGAACCGGAGGGCCGGTTGCAATTAATCGATTTCATCCCCAAACCTGTGATTTCCGGACCCACCTCCGGCCTGGACCCGGTGATCTCGGACAGCATCGACCGGTTGATCCTGCGGGTATGCGAGCATCTGAAAGTAACCTCGGTCGTGGTCACCCACGATATGCGAAGCATGCGGCGCGTTGGACAACGTGTGTTTTTCCTGCATCAGGGCAGGATCCACACCACCGGCACTCCCGAGGGACTTTTTCAATCAACCGACCCGCTTGTTCATCGGTTCGTCAACGGCATTTCAACCCCTGAGACCTTAACAAACCTGAGTGGTCTGGTGGAAAACTTCAACCGAATCTCCGGGCAATCGCTCGCGACTCTGGATTCCCTGAACCAGTTCGTAGAAACCAACACCCAACCGTTGAACGCCGCCGTCGCGAACCTGGAAGCTTTCTCGGGCCAACTCAACACCGTCGCCACGGAACTTCACCACATGGTGACCACCAACCGAACCGATATCCGCGACGCGATTCAGAGTATCGAATCGGCCACGCACCAGATCAGTCTTCTGAGCAGCGACCTCCAGGACGGGAAAGGCATCGTCGGAAGTCTCTTGAAAAACGAAATCCTCAAGGAGGACTTCCTGGAGACGCTTCACAACCTGGGCTCTCTCAGCAGCAATCTCAGCCGGCACGGCCTGCTCTGGAAACCCCGGTTGCCAAAACCACCTTCCAGCACTGCCGTCTATACCGGCCGCAACCCCCTACGATAACATGGCACTCTGGGTCATTCGCATCCTTTTCCTTCTCCTCTGCATGGCAGCCGGATACGCGATCACCCAGGTGGAACCGTTGCTCATTGCGAACGGTTTCCTTGGGATCGTGATCGGATTCGGCTTCGGCGGCCTGCTCATCGCCGTCGACGAAATGCTCAAGGGCTTCTCGCTCCGGGCTTTCTCGGCTGCCACCTTCGGTCTGATCCTGGGCAGCCTCATCGCCTGGATGGTGGATCAGTCCGGCTTGTTCGTTTATCTGGATGACCCGTCCACCCGCTGGCTCATCCGACTCTGCCTCTTCATCGCGTTCGGATACATCGGCATGGTACTGGCCATGCGCAGCAACAAGGAGGATTTCAGCCTCATCATTCCCTACGTGCGATTCACCTCCCAGAACAAACCCGAAAACCTCCTGGTACTCGACACCAGCGTGATCATCGACGGACGAATCGCGGAAATCCTCGAGACCGATTTCCTCGAGGGAATCATCGTGCTCCCGCGGTTTGTGCTCAAGGAATTGCAGTCCATCGCTGATTCCACCGATCCAACGCGCCGGGCCCGCGGTCGGCGCGGCCTTGAGACGCTGGCCCGGATCCAACGGGGCGGACACAATGAAGTTAAGATTCACGAGGGCGATTTCCCTGAAGAAACGACCGTCGACTCCAAGCTCCTGCGACTCAGCCATGCCCTGGGTGCCAAGCTGTTCACCAACGATTTTAACCTCGGCACCGTGGCCTCCCTCCAATCGGTGCGACACGTGAACATGACCCGCCTGGCCAGTGCCATGAAACCGGTGATCCTGCCCGGCGAATCTCTGGCTCTAAAAGTGGTCCGCGAGGGCAAGGACAAGGGCCAGGGGGTCGGTTACCTCAACGATGGCACCATGGTTGTGATCAACCAGGCACAGCACCTGATTGGAAAACAGATCGAAGCCCAGGTGCAAAGCCTGCACCAGACCGGAGCCGGGGTGATCATCTTCGCCGAAGTCAAAAACGTGTTGCCGTCTTGATTTGTCGCCCCTCCCACACCACCTTAGTGTATGACTCTGACAACCGTGTTTCGCTCGTTCAGCTCCGCCGAAGCGCAGCTGATTCGGTCCCGACTCGAGGCGGCCGGATTTACCCCCTATATCAACCATGAACTCGCGGCGTTGAGCATGGAGGGATATTCAATGACCACGGGTGGCATTTTTGTGGATGTCCCCGAGGACCAGGCCGAGGAAGCCCTGGAACTGCTCGCCGCAACCACGGTCACGCAGGAATGAAACAGCGTGCACCCCGGGATTGGGCAATTCTCAAAAAATGCCTCGCCAGCGACGAACTGGTTTTTGACAACCCAACGCTTCAGGAGCATGCCCGCGACAAGTGGTTCGCCTCCGCCCTGCCCGAAGCCGTCGCTCTCCCCAGAGATGTCACCTCCGTCAGCGCGATTCTCGCGTTCGCAAACAAACGCGGCATTCCCGTGACCGCCCGCGGTGCCGGGCACGGTTACGTGGGCGGCTGCGTTCCCGTGCGCGGAGGAATCGCGCTCTCCCTCGCCCGCCTCAACCAGATCAAAGAAATCAACCGCAGGGATTTCGTCGCCGTGGTCGGTGCGGGAGTCATTACCAAGACACTTCAGGACGCCGTTGAAAAGCAGCGCCTGTTCTACCCACCCGACCCGGCCAGCCGCGCGGATTGCTCTCTCGGAGGCAACATCGCCACCAATGCAGGCGGGCCCCGCTGCCTCAAATACGGCGTCACCCGCGATTATGTGCTCGGTCTGGAGGTTGTGCTGGCGGACGGTTCGATCGTTTCCCTGGGCGGGCGTACGCACAAAAACAAAACAGGTTTCGAGCTGGCCCGCCTTTTTGTCGGTTCCGAGGGCATGCTCGGCATCGCCACCCAGGCAACTCTCAAGCTCCTTCCCCTGCCCCCGCAGCGCGCCTGCCTGTCGATCGGGTTCGGCTCCATGAAATCCGCGCTCCGGACCATCGACGCGATCTTCTCCGCCGGATTCCTCCCGTCCGCCCTCGAGGTCGCCGATTCGTTTACATTGGCGGCGGCGCAGAAGCGAACCGGCAGCAAACTGCTCGCGGGCTGCCGCGCCCACCTGATCACCGAGATCGACGGCCAGGAAGCCGCCGTTCGGGCGGACCTCCGCTCTCTCGAAAAAACCGTCCGGCTGCAATCCCCTCTCTTTGTCCGAAAAGCGATCGGAACCGCGCCGTGCGAGAGCATCTGGCAACTGCGCCGCGAGTTCTCCTATTCACTCCGGGACACAGGACTGACGAAACTCAATCAGGACATTGTCGTTCCCCGGGGCAAACTCGCCGAGCTGTTCCGATTCACCGCCGGACTCCAAAAAAGCCACAAGATCCAAATCGCGTGCTTCGGCCATGCCGGAGACGGGAACATTCACGTGAACGTGATGGTGGATGAATCGTCGCCGGGCAGCCTCAAACACGCGGAGGTCGTCCTCAACGAATTATTCGAAGGCGTGCTCGCTCTGGGCGGTGCCATCACTGGCGAACACGGAATCGGTTTGGCCAAGAAACCCTGGTGGAACCTCGCCACATCCTCGGAAACCCGCCAACTCCACGCACGAATCAAACAGGCTCTCGATCCCGCCGGAATTCTCAACCCCGGCAAGTTCGTCGATTGATCCTTCCCCTCACCGCGACTCGGGCGTCTCGGAGTCTTCGTCCCCGGTTGGCTCCGATTCCTCCCCTCCCACCATCACGACGAATTCACCGCGCATGCGCCGTCCCTTGATTTGCGCCGCCAGAATCTCCGGGGTGCCCCGTAAAAATTCCTCAAACTTCTTTGTCAGTTCGCGGGCGACCACAACCGGCCGGCCGGGGTGTGTCTCCGACAGCTCACCCAGCAGTTTTTCGACCCGATAGGGAGATTCATATAAAACCAGGGTCCCCGCGTATTCCCGCAAACGCAGGAGCGTCCTGACCCGTTGACCGGATTTGCGGGGCAGGAACCCCAGAAAATGCATCTCCCCGGTGGGAAGTCCGCTCGCCGTGACCGCAGCCACCAGAGCACTGGCTCCCGGCACGGATTCCACCCGAAGTCCCGCCTTGAGCACCGTGCGGACTATTCGCTCCCCCGGATCACTGATCCCCGGACTGCCGGCATCACTCACCAGCGCGATTTTTTCCCCTTTTTGAAGCCTTCCCACGATCTCCTCGCT
The DNA here is from genome assembly GCA_021733945.1 of Verrucomicrobiota bacterium. GTDB lineage: Bacteria > Verrucomicrobiota > Verrucomicrobiia > Limisphaerales > SIBE01 > JAIPJX01. The sequence continues at coordinate 8,073 of JAIPJX010000083.1, forward strand.
TCGACTCGCCTCATTGAACCGGTGGCAGCTCAACGTTGGCTTGGAGATCTGAAACTGATCCAAAAGCTGGCGCGCCCGCCGGGTGTCCTCGGCAGCCACGAGGTCGCATTCCCGCAGCGTACGCAGGGCGCGCAGCGTGATGTCCTCCAGATTGCCGATCGGAGTGGCAACCAGATAGAGCGTGCCGGCTTGAAGCGGCGGTCTGTTCGATGGGTCCGAGACTTTGTCCATGGTAGGAATTGAAATACAGGCCAACCGCATCCGGCGAAGCGCCCTCAACCCCAACACGGTCGTTGGGTCATCCAGGGCCCCGTCAAGCGCTTCGATTCATGACTTGTTTCCCGCGAAAGTCAAGGGACCGAAATCATGCCTGCTCCGCTCCGGGTCCCGGGTTCGGCTGGTTTTGGCGATGCATCTGGAGCCTGTCCCTTGGTACGCTTTCGCTTCACAGAACAATGAACCTGTCCCTTTGTGTTTCTCGAGACCAACCCCATCCGATTAATCGCTGGCGAGGAGGTTCTGAACGGGGTAAGGTCTCAAAGGATCCCCTTTGGAGGGACAACGGATTCCAACCGATCGAATTGAAACAGCCATGAACCTACTTCATTCCTCCGTTGTTCGGGGCGAGATCGACAATCGCGTCAAGGGAGTTGTCCGCGGCCAGATCTGGCTCGCGGGCCAAAACAAACCCCTCGTATTGAAGCTTCACGGAAACCCGTGCCGCGATCTTGTCGGCCGGGTGGTGCGCTTTGCGAACGCCTCAACACCACGGAAAGGAGCCGAAACAATCGACCCGGATCAGTCCGGGTCCTGTGGGGAAATGACGACTTTATCGACCGGGACAGCGCCGAAAGACGATCAGGCACCCAAGTTCCAGCGATTGCGACTGGAATGGTTCAGCGAAAAAAACGGACGCGTGGTTCTTGAAAGCACAGGCTTCGAGTTGGACATTTCACCCCCGGCCTGGGAATTGACTGAGTCCGAGGCCGACCAGGAAGATCTCCGTCGGTCCGCCGCACGCACCGAGTTTACCGTCACCTCAACCGAGGGCCCGGATTCCCACGGAAACCTCCCGGATCCCCCCGAAGAATCCGATCCATTCATCGATCAGATTCTACGGATCAACGATCTGAAACATCAGGTCGAACAACTCTCCGAGGGCGCGTTGATTGAATCCGGCCCCGCCACGGTTCCTCTGGATGTCGAAGAGCAATTTTGGAAAAACGTCGTGGCTTACGAAAGTGCGTCGATGATCACTCATCGTGAACTTTTGGCCAGGGACGGTGTAAAACCAACTCCTTCGAAAGAGATACCAGACACCGGGCTGCCCGCCGAACTCTGGAAGCTCATCCGTGCCCTGGCCAATCGAAACATCTTCCTGGACGGCACGGATCATCTCTCCGACCGCGCCCTGTATGAACTTCTCGTTGGAACCCTTCTCGAGGAGGAAACCGAGAACCTGCCCAGCACTTCCGGTTGGAGGTCCCACGTCACGATTTACGAGTATGGTGTGCCGGGCCGGGAAGATGGGCAAACAACCTACCTTCGGTACTACGCCGATCCGGCGGATCGCGAGGATTGGGCTCGCGCGTATCCGGACATGGAACTTCCTCCCAGCGAGGAACTGCCCTTCGACCGGGACTCAAAACTCCCGAAAGCCGACGATCCACAAGGGGAAGACTGAGTTGGATTGCAGAAAAGAACTGACAAGCGGGAGCGATTGGCTTTAAGTCACCCGGTTTTATGCCAAAACGCACCGATATTCACTCCGTTCTGATCATTGGCGCGGGTCCCATCGTGATTGGCCAGGCCTGCGAGTTCGACTATTCAGGAACCCAGGCCTGCAAAGCCCTCAAGGAGGAGGGTTACCGCGTGGTGCTCGTGAACTCGAACCCGGCCACCATCATGACCGACCCCGAGTTCGCCGATCGCACCTACATTGAACCCGTAACCGCCGAGTGCACCGAGAAGATCATCGTGCGCGAACTCGAGGAGATGAAGCGCCTGGGAGTCACGGGCAAACTGGTCCTGCTGCCAACTCTGGGCGGCCAGACCGCCCTCAATACCGCCATGGCACTCACCAAGAGCGGTGCGCTTGAGCGTTACGGCGTGGAAATGATCGGGGCAAACGCCGAGGCAATCCAGAAGGGCGAAGACCGCCAGGTTTTTAAGGATCTCATGATTTCGATCGGCCTGGATGTGCCGATCAGCGGCACTGCCCACACCCTGGAGGAAGCCCGGGCCGTAGCCGAGTCCATCGGACGCTTGCCCCTGATCATTCGCCCGGCGTTCACGCTGGGTGGAACGGGCGGCGGCACAGCCTACAATCGCGAGGAGTTCGATGAACTCTCCAAACGCGGCCTGGAGCTCTCGCCTGTCTCTGAAATCCTGGTCGAGGAATCCCTTCTGGGCTGGAAGGAATTTGAGATGGAGGTCATGCGCGATCGCGCCGACAACTGCGTGATCATCTGTTCGATCGAGAACTTCGATCCGATGGGTGTGCACACGGGCGATTCCATCACGGTGGCACCCACGCAGACGCTCACGGACAAGGAATACCAGATCATGCGCGACGCGTCGTTCGCGGTCATCCGCGCGGTTGGCGTCGAAACCGGCGGATCAAACATCCAGTTCGGCGTTTGTCCGGATACCGGGCGCATGGTCATCATCGAGATGAACCCGCGGGTTTCCCGATCCTCCGCCCTGGCATCCAAGGCGACCGGCTTTCCGATTGCAAAAATCGCCGCCAAACTGGCCGTCGGATACCTGCTCGACGAAATCCGCAACGACATCACCCGCGAGACGCCCGCCAGCTTCGAACCCACGATCGATTACGTCGTGACCAAGATCCCCCGCTTTGCGTTCGAGAAGTTCCCCCATGCGGACCCAACCCTGAACACACAGATGAAAGCGGTGGGAGAGGCCATGGCCATCGGCCGAACCTTTAAGGAATCGATCCAGAAATGCCTGCGCTCACTGGAGATCGGACGAAGCGGTCTGGGAGGCGACGGCAAGCCCTGGCGCATCCAGGGGGACATGCTGGATGACCGGGGCCCCTTTCCAAAGGACCTGCTCATCCAGCGCCTCAGCGTGCCCAACGCAGAACGGATCTTCTTCATCCGCCACGCCTTTCGCGCGGGGTTCACGATTGAAGACGTGTTCCAGCTCACGAAGATCGATCGCTGGTTCCTGACCCAGCTCCAGGAGATCGTTGCCCTGGAAGAGGAACTGGCGGCCCTCAAGCCCGCCCAGGGGGCTCAATCCGCGATTTCCAACGTGTAGGGGCTGGAAAGCAGACTGCTCGAACGGCGCTGGGGAATGGCGTTGTAATCGAAATCAAACTTGTAGCGGTAATGGACCGAGCTTTCCCCTGCCGGCACCGGGACCAGGGTTTCCCACCGGTTCTTCAGGAAAGGTGCCGGCTGCATCGGATACGATTCAAAGCCGACCACCACCGAAGGCCGGATGGTTTCCTTGACGAGACTTTGTTGATTGCTCTCGAACGCCACCTCGAAGGGGTACAATCCCGTGGCTTCACGAGGAAGACGGCTCGGGGTGAGATTTGTCACCGTGGTCGAACACCCTGTTAGAACCACCGCCAAAGCAAGAATTGCCGTCACACTCAGTTTACTCATACAAGCCAGCACCCTTACAGGAGTGAGGCCCTCTTGTAAAGTTGGATCTGGAAGTTCGCGTTTCTCCGTTTTCCGTTTGACCGCCCCCGTGAAAGCTGGTTAGGTGCGTCCCTTAAATTCTAGAGGATTCATATGTTTGCAAGTTTTAGACGACACAAGTGGCTTTGGGGGGTCATCTTCGGATTGACCATTTTAAGTTTTGTCTGGTTTTTCACCCCTCAGGCCCAGCGTGGCGGGGGGTACACCGGTTCCGGCAAGGAGCCTGTGGGCTCGATCAATGGCGTGGCCGTGACCCGCGACGACTACCTCAACGCGTACCGCGAATCCGAGCTCCAGTTTTTCTTCAACTACGGCCGCTGGGCTTCGGAAGACCAGCAGGCGCGCCAACTCAAGTTCATCGAACGCCAGACCCGCAACCGGCTCTTTATGATCCGCAAGATCGAAGCCCTGAACATCCAGGCTGCCGAAGGGGCCACTGCTCAATGGATCGCCGATGCGTTTCGGGATCCGGAGGAGAAAGTATTCCGCAAGGACAACTACGACGGGTTCGTGAACAACACCCTCACCCAGCGCGGATTCCGCAAGGCGGACTTTGACCGGTTCGTTCGTCATGAGATCGCCATGGAGCATTTGGTCGCACTGGCAGGAATCACCGGCAAACTCGTTCCGCCCCAGGAAGCCGAACTGCGGTACAACCGCGAGAACGAGGAGGTCAAAACCAAGGCCGCGTTCCTCTGGAGCTCCAACTACCTGGATTCCGTCACCATGGATCCGGTCGCCATCGCGACCTACTACACCAATCAACAGGCCACCTACCGCATCCCCGAGCGGGTGCAGGTGAACTACGTGAGGTTTGTGGCCACGAACTACCTGGACCTGGCCCAGACCGCCATGGCCTCGAATACCAACCTCACCGAGATCATTGATGCCACCTACCTTCAGCGCGGCACCAACTCGTTCTTCGGGGACAACAACCAACCCCTGACAGCCGAGCTCGCCAAGGACCAGATCCGCAAGGAAATCCTGGATCAATACGCGCTGGTGGAAGCCCGGAAAAAGGCGATCGATTTCGCCAACGAACTGATCGAGATGGATCCCAAGACCAACAATTTGGTCAATCTGGCGGCCGCCAAGGGCATTCCCTCCCAGGTCACCCTTCCGTTCACCCAGTTCAGCCGACCGCCCGAACTCTCGGTCCCCGACACCTTCACCACGGCGGCGTTTCAGCTCAGCCCTGAGGAACCGGTGTACGAACAGCCGATCGTTGCCTCCGACTCGGTCTACATGATCGGCTATCATGCCCGGATTCCGAGCGAAGTGCCTCCCCTGGAGAGTGTGCGGCTCCGTGTCACCGAAGATTACAAGCGCAGCAAGGCCAGCGATCTGGTGAACTCCGCAGGATCGGTCATTCGCGAAGCGATTGCCTCGGCCATTGCCGGCGGCAAAACGTTCGATGAAGCCTGCGCCGAACAGAAACTCACCCCGGTCGATCTCGCCCCGTTTTCTCAGAAATCGCAGATGGTGTTCGGAATACCCGGTTCAGGCAATCTGCCCGCCCTGAAAAACGCTGCCTTTGCCCTGAAGGAAGGCGAAATCAGCCAGTTCACACCCACCCGGGAAGGCGGGTTCGTGGTCCTTCTGGAGTCGAAGAAACAACCCGACCCGGAAAAAACCAAGGAAGCGCTGCCTGAATATCTGGCTACCCTCCAGCGGAACCAGCAGAATCAGGCCTTCTCAGCATGGCTCGGCAAGGAAATGGCGGCATCGACCATCGTCCTTCCCAACGATCCGGACGCATCCGAATCGGCCAACTAACACCCGCCCCCGGCGGATTCAATCACGCCCTGCAGACAGCCGTGAGGCTGTCTGCACTCCACTCCCATTATTTTGAGAACTGAAACGGTAGGGCGAAGCGTCCTCGCTGAGCCGCTCAACCCACTTTCGCGCAACCGCTTGGCGGCTCACCGGGACGGATTCGCCCTACCCTCCGAATAGCTTAAACGAATGGCAGTGGTCTGCACTCCCCCGTTCCCGTCCGGTTGCCGACATTCCGCGTTCGGAAAACCGGCTTCACAAAAATCTCCCAAACCCAGGCCAATCATCGCTTTTCGCGACAAGGCCTGTCATTATTCTCCCGAACATGAACGGAACACGATGAACCAGGCCCTCAAACTCTCCTCCCGCGAAACCGGCCAGTTCTGGCCCATTCCAGTGCTTTTCGAAGACGACCAACTGTTGGCTTTGGACAAACCCTCCGACCTGCCCCTCACCCCGGACCTCGGAAATCCCAATCAACCCAGCCTGATGTCTCTCCTGCACCGGGACATCGAAAACGGTGCCACGTGGGCCAGGACCAGAAACATCACCTTTCTGGCAAACGCCAACCGCATCGGTGCCGAAACCTCGGGCGTCCTCCTCCTGGCCAAGACCAGGGACGCGTTCACCAATCTGGCCGATCAGTTCGGAAGCGAAAAACCATACAAGGATTACCTCGCCCTGGTCCACGGAACCCCCGGCAAGGAATCCTACCGGGTGGAACTGAAAATCTCCACAAGCAGCGACCCCTCCGGCCGGTTTCATCCAAATCTTCAGCTCGGGAAAAAGGCGATCACACTCATCGAAAGCGTCGAACAGTATTCCGGTTACGCCCTGGTGCGATGCCGTCCGCTGACCAACCGGCCTCATCAGATCCGCATTCACCTCAGCCGGAAACGCCTGCCGATTGTCGGAGATTCTCTCTACGGAGGGCATCCATTGCAGCTCTCGACCCTTAAACCGCATTACCGCCTCCGCGGCGGCAAATCCGAAAAACCACTCATCGGCCGGGTCGCACTGCATTCCGAAGCGATTCACTTCCTGCACCCGGTCACCGGAGAATCGTTGAGCATCACCGCACCCCAACCGCGAGATTTCCTCGTGGCACTCAAATACCTCAACCGATACGCCCCCGGACTCCACCCCATCGAATTCGATCCCTTCCCTTCGGAGCCTCATTCGGAGGCCTGACAGCCGGTTAAAAAAGGTGGAGCCGACGTGCGGAGGCTCTGCAACACCTCAAAATACCTAAGAGTCTCGTGACCTCGACTCCTGCAAGATCTGGAGTTTTTTAACGGTCTGCTAAACAACCGGCAATCCGGGGGCCGCTCCTCTTTGCCCTGGTCCACTCCCGATCGTCGGCGAAACCATCCACTGGTCGATCGGCTCCCGCTCAAGAATCACTCAGGGTGCCTGACTTGGCAGCCCCAACGGTTCCAGTCGGCAAGTCAGGCTCCCTGATCCGCCGCCGGCAATCCGGCTCTCGGTCCTCCCCCCTCCTCTCACGGCAGTCCCCTGTGCAATGGGTGCCACAAGCGATTCACCCATAGAACCCCTATGAATCGCCCATAGAATCGCCCATAGAATCGCTCATAGGATCGCATCCGGGGCGTTTCTCCAGAGGAAGCCAATCACGGATTACCGCTGCCAAAACCAAACGGCAAACACGGATCTTACTGTAGTTGTTGACTTTACAAAGCATCCCGTTTCCATCCCCCTGTCCCGTTGATCTCCATTTCGCCTGAGGCTTCACCCGCCTGGGGGCCTTGGCATCCCGGCTGCTTAATGGCTGGATACAATCCCAGTCCACGAGCACACGCATGGCAACCAAGTTATGAACCCTAGAATTCTGCATCTGGCTCTCCTTGTCCTGGGAATCATTGCCCCGGCGGCTCAAACAGCCAATCCCACCCAGTCGCCGCCATCGCAGTCCACGGCCACCGATGCACAGCCCGCCGTTCGAGCCCTTGAACTGGACGGATCAGGCAGCTTTCTCGAACTTCCAGCCGACGCATTTGCCGACCTGTCCGTCGCCACCATCGAGGGATGGGTCAAATGGCGGGCGCTGGCCCCCTCATCAAAGCTGTTCGATCTTCGGATCGGTAATGAAACCTTCCGACTGCTCACGGATCTCCGCTCGAACCTCAACCTGGTACACGTGGGCGAACGTAGCGTTTCCACTGCAAAGATCTTCGGTGGCACCCAGGTCGGGCGATGGTTCCATATCGCGGCAACCGTAGGACCGGACACGCTGAAGGTGTTTATCAACGGAAACCCGATGCCGACGGCTTTGAACCGGCAACCCCGTCTCCCGGGCATGCTGGACAAACGAAATTACCTCGGCCGGTCCAAGGATCGCGCCTTCGACCCTCTGAACAACGATCCCGATTTCAAGGGCCAACTTGCCGAAGTGAGAGTCTGGCGGGAGGAACGCACGGAGGAACAGATCCGCGAGAACCGGTTCCGTCGCCTCACCGGAGCCGAACCGGGGCTGGCCCATTTGTGGAACTTTGCAGAGGTTCAAGAGAATCGCGTGATGGACCTCGTGTCCGGCACGTTCAACGGTCGCCTGGCCGGAGCGGCACGGACCGTGCCAGTGGAACTTCCGCGCGATCCGGGTGTCGCTCTCACAGAAAACGTGCTTCATCTCGACGGCAATGGCGATTACGTCGAGCTCCCAATGAACATTTTTACAAACCTCACCGAGGCGACGGTGGAAGTGTGGGCCAAATGGGATGCGTTTCAGAACTATTCCCGCATCTTTGACTTCGGGGCTTTCGGTCGGTGCATGAACATAATTAATCATGTGGAAACCTCAACCCTCCGGTTCAACCTTCACCCCCAGCACGCAGAGAATGGTCGCGTTTCGGATCGGAACATAGCCTCGGCACTGGACGCCCTGCAGCTCGGCGAGTGGATCCATCTGGCGGCCGTATCCGGTCCGGGAGGAATGAAATTGTACGCAAACGGTTTGCTTCTGAGCGAGCATGCCGCAGAGGCCAGCTTCGCGGACATTGGGGTAGCCCAGACGAACTATGTGGGCCGTGGCCTCGGCGTGGGGCGTCCCCAGCCCCCAGGGGTTCAGCCAGACAAAGATTTCCTCGGCCAAATCGACGAACTCCGGGTGTGGGACCACCGCCGGACCGAGGAGCAAATTCGCTCCCACATGTATTCGACCCTTTCCGGAAATGAACCCGGCCTTGCAGGTCTTTGGTCCTTCAATGATTCGGGTACCGATGGGCTGGTTCGAGATAGTTCGCCTCACGGCAATCACGGAAAGCTCCTTGGGGATGCCGAGTTGATCCCATCATTTCGACCAACCCTTGAAAAACCGAGGTTCACGGAAAACGAATCTCCGAACTACGTGCTCACCCTTGATGGCAATGGTGATTATGTCGAACTTCCCGCCGACGTTTACGGTCACCTCAAGGACGCGACCATCGAATTCTGGTTTCAACCGGAAAACCTGGAAAAACCAGGCCAGCTACAAAAGCTCTTTAGTTACGGCGGACTTGCCAATGACCTCGGCGTTAACCTCTCATTCGGAGGGAGGGCCAACATTGATGCGGGGTGGGCCGAGAGTGGACGGTATTACGCTGCGCGGGTGGGAGGTTATGCGCGGGAGAACGCCTGGACCCACCTTGCGGTGACGTTCGATGCCAATGGTACGAGGCTCTTTCTGGACGGGCAATTCTTGGGGGACAATCCAGAAGTCGGCGGTTTTTCGACCGCACGCCCCGGACCCTTTCGAATTGGATGGGGACAAGAAATCAGGAGCAGTGTTGATTGGTATTTTCAGGGTAAAATGGACGAGGTTCGCATTTGGGACCACGCCCGCACACCGGAGCAAATCGAGCTCTGGCGGTCGCGCACACTGACCGGTTCCGAGAAGGGGCTGGTTGGCCTTTGGTCCTTTGATGAAGCAGATAACGATGGCATTGTTCGTGACAAGAGTCCCAGTCGAAATCATGGACTGCTTCAAGGGCATGCCAAAATCGTCGTTTCAGACCGACCGACGGACGAACCGTCCTCTTCGTTTCCGGCAACCGCGGGCAATCACGTGCTGGACCTCGATGGGAATGGGGATTTTGTGCAATTGCCGCAGCAACTAGCCACCAACGAAGTGGTCGCGGTCGAAGGATGGATAAAATGGCGTTCGCTCCACCGTTATTCGCGGTTCTTTGATTTTTCCGATCTGGGGCCTCTTCAGGTCACTGTTTACAACTTTGCTGCTGAAAACGATCTGGTGGTTCAACGAACACACCCTCCGGAATTTGAGGATTTTATCTACAGCCAGACTCCCGCACTGATCGCGCGCGATCAATGGATGCATGTCGCCGTTTCTGTGGGCAGGGATTGGTCTCGATTGTTTGTCAACGGAATAACCATTCATACCCCGGAAGCATCCGGAACTTTTAAACCGAATCCGATGCCGCCCCTCCTCAACCTTTTGGGTCGAAGTGTGGTGAAGGAAGGGAGCCCGGGTGGCGACGAAGATTTCGATGGACAGATGGACGAGGTTCGCATCTGGGATCACGCGCGCACGGAGGAACAAATCCAGCAAAACATGCACAGAACACTGACAGGCAACGAACCTGGTTTGCTGGGTCTTTGGTCCTTCGAGCCTGGTGGAAAAAATGGGGTCGTCCGCGATACGAGTCCGCAGGGCAAACATGGAACATTGCACGGGGATGCAAAGATTATCCCCACGATCGATCTGGAAGAGCCATTCGTGAAGCAGTTCTCGGTTCTGACCGGGAAGGTCGTGGACCCAGCCGGGAAGCCGGTTTCGAATGTCCATTATCATCTTGAACGCAAGGGAGCCGTTTTCTTGGAGTCCGCTACGGGAAATACTTCCGTTACCCGGGCCGATGGCCTTTTTTCAATTGTCCTCCACGATGGAACGGAGCCCTTCGATATTCATTTTGCGGACTCGGAACAGATCGAGCACGCCTGGTTTATGGGCGTCAGCCTAAACCCTGGAGAGCGGCGCGAGATGGACGTCACCCTCTCCAAGGCCGGGATCACGGGAAGCGTCACGGATCTCAATGGTGATCCGATCCCCAATGTGATTGTGCAGTTGATTCAGGCCGATGCTTCAGATCATGAAGCCGGGAGGTTATCGACTCCGGGAATTGTCAAACAATCGCTCACCTCGCCCTCCGGCGAATATTCGATCGAAGGTGTTCGTCCCGATTCGTACAGACTGCGCATCAATCTGCCGGATCGCCATGTTGAGTACAACGACGGAGAGATTCTCAGGATCGAACACGGTCGCGGTTTGAACGCCGACTTCCAGGTCTCGGCATTCCACACGGGACAATGGACCGAATACCTGACAGGCGACGGATTGCCGCACAATCAAGTCTATGATTTCGAGTTTTCTTCCGATGGAACCCTTTGGCTGGCGACGTTTAATGGCCTGGCTCGATTCGACGGGGATTCCTTCGAAACCTTTACCGAGAACGACGGGCTCATCAGCAACCGTGTGTTTTCGATGTATCATGGTTCGACGGGCCTGCTCTGGCTTGGAACCGACTCGGGGGTGTCCCGGTTCGATCCGCACTCCATGACATTTACCAATTTTGCGAGTGGTTCCGATGGATTGGCGACCGGAAAAATCGTCGCTATCGAGGGCGATTCGGACGGAACCCTCTGGATTCGCACGGACAATGGTCTTTCAAAGTTCGATGGAACTCAATTTGAGGAGGTCCATGGGATTCCCCCGCTGGGCGGGGGCACCGTGAGTCCGACAAAGTTAGGGGCTCTCGCGGTGGACTCAAAAGACCGCGTTTGGACGGTATCCGATTTACAGGGTCTTTGGCGAATTGAAGGAACCAACGTGGTAAAAGTTGCCGGACCGGGGCTGGGCCGCCACCAAGACACTCTGTTTATCGCGCCGGATCAGTCCATCTGGTTTCGCAGCCCCACTTTTAAGGCGGGAGACATCACCCGCTTCGACGGGGAGCGTTTTGATCATCTCGAGAGTCAAAGCACAGGGATCGGAATTGCGGTTTCCGCCATCGGAACAAAAAGCGATGGCATCCTTTGGCTGGGAGATATCGATGGCGGGATTACCCGGTACGACCTAGAGAAAGGCACGGCGGTGCGTTACGCGGGGAAACAAAACGGACCGGGTGCCGGGACTACGATTCGAAAGATCCAACATGGTCCAGATGGTGCTCTTTGGATCGCGACATCTTCCGGTGTGTATCGGTACGAAGAATCGACCTTTTTCCAATTCACGAAAGCCAACGGACTCACCTCCCTGGACGTCGCGGCTCTGGCGGCCGGGGACGGTGACAGCATTTGGGTGGGCAACGGATCACACGTCGTATCGGCCATCCCGGGAAAGGGACTGTTCCGGATCAGCGGCCAAACCGTTCATCCCTATTCCATCGCTGAGAATGCGGAACAAAATTATAACGTCTATGGAATCGCCGTCGGGTCCGGGGTCTGGGTGGCTTCCTACTCCCACGGACTCGGCCGGATTGAGGGTTCTTCCTTGCGGCGAGTGGTGCTGAATACATTCCAGCCTCGTCTCCTTTGCCTGAAAGAAGCTCCGGACGGGACCTTATGGATCGGAACACACACGCAGGGCATCGCTCAATTCAATGTAACCGCAGACCGTGGCGACGCTCTCCAACACATAACGACTTTGTCGAACGGCGACCTTTTCGCCGGTGCCATTAGTTTGCATGTCGGCAGCGACGGATCCGTCTGGGCCGCGAATACCAGGCGGTTATCGACCCCCGGCGCGTCCAACCTGGTGGCCGTGTTTGACGGGAAATCGATGGAACCGGTGACACTGGAGGATGGTTCGGATTACGGGGAGGTCTACGACTTCATCGACGGACCAGACGGGCAGATCTGGATGTCATCGAGTACCGGGTTGTTGGTCTGCAGGGATCAGTCCAAACGATCGGTCTCCTATCACCCGAATCCGCTCTTGAATCAGCCACTGCGTCGGATGTTCAAGGATCGGGATGGAAACTATTGGGTCGGCACGGAATCGGCGGGGGTGCTTCGGTTCGACGGCCGGGATTGGTCGGAACTCAATTCTGAGGATGGTCTCATCGATAATCATGTGGTGGCAATCTGTCAGGGGGCGGACGGGGCCATGTGGTTCGGAACGCCCAAAGGAATCACGCGCTATCATCCCGCCGGTGAGACACCCAGCGCTCCCCGGTTGGACGTTGTCTCCTCCCGTGCCACCACCCTGGCCAACGGATCGATGCAGTTGAATGCTCACGATGTCCTGGAGTTCAAGTTTTCAGCCGTTGATTTTAAGACTCGGCGAAGTTCAATTCGATACCGTTATCGCTTGCAGGACGAGACGGGTCAGCAGACCGGGAGTCAAACCGAATGGAGCGACTGGACCAGTAAGACCGAGCTCAACGTGTTCCCCCCGGCACCGGGTCGCTATACATTTTCAGTACAATCCATCGACCGCGATCACGCACTGTCCCGGGCGGCGATGTTTACGTTCGGTGTGGTTCCTCTCTGGTATCAAAACGCGTGGATCACATTGCCCGCGGGAAGTGGAATCCTGGGCCTGCTGGGATGGGCTTTTGTCGCCCGCAATCTCTATGTGCGGAAACGCCTGGAGGCTCAGGCGCTGCGTCAGGAAATGCTCGATCAAGAACGTCGGGCCAAAGAGGAGTTGGCGGACCAGAATCAACAGCTTCGAAAAGCCAAAGAAGCCGCCGAGACTGCGAACAAAGCCAAGAGCGCCTTTCTCGCAAACATGAGCCACGAAATCCGCACCCCCATGAATGCGATCCTGGGTTATTCCCAGATCCTCCAGAGGGAAGCCAAACTGCCCTCCAGCCAGATGCAGGCTCTCGAAACCATCCAGAGGAGCGGTGATCACCTGCTCTCCATGATCAATGACATTCTGGACCTTTCCAAGATTGAAGCAGGACGAATGGAATTGCAGACGTCGGACTTTGACCTGGGTGCGCTGGTCCAGGGACTGGAATCAATGTTCCGGATTCGGTGTGAAGAAAAGGGCCTTCACTTGAGGGTTGAGTGTCAGCACGAGGCGATGCCCGTTCATGGGGACGAAGGAAAGTTGCGGCAGATTTTGATCAATCTGATGGGCAATGCGGTGAAGTTCACCAAGGAAGGAGAGGTGAAGTTGACTGTGAGTCGCACCAACCGGCGTCAGGAAGCTGCAGCTTCCCTGCAGGATGCGGATCCGAGCCTCGTCTCCCCGGCAGTCACAGATCGGTACCTGTTCGAAATCATCGATACGGGCAACGGCATATCTCCAGAGGGTATCGCACAGCTGTTCCAGCCCTTCCAGCAGGGAGAGGAAGGAATGAAACAGGGCGGCACGGGCCTCGGGCTGGCGATCTCAAAACGCCAGCTGGATCTGATGCAATCGGCATTAAAAGTGGAATCCGAAGTCGGGACCGGGTCGCGGTTTTATTTTGAAGTCGAGTTACCGCCGGCGAAAGACGCGGTGAGTTCGGCGGCAACGCGAGATCAACGCAAAGTCATTGGATTAAAACCTGGACATTCGGTCCGCGCACTGGTGGTCGATGACGTGGAGCAGAATCGCGCGGTGCTGTCGCAATTATTGAGAGGAATCGGCTGCGAGGTCGTTACTGCAAACAGCGGAGAAGAGGCATTGACGGCGGTTCAACAGAATATTCCGGACATCGTCTTCATGGATATCCGCATGCCGGGAATGGACGGAACGGAAGCGTTGCGCAGGATTCGAGAGCAGTTGGTTGCTCAGGAGCCTTCGATTGCCAAGCTGAAGTTTGTGGCGATTTCCGCGTCAGTCCTGCGGCACGAACAGGATGAGTTCACACGGTCGGGCTTCGAGCTGTTCATTCGAAAGCCGTTTCGCTTGGAAGAGATCTGGCAGTGCCTGGAGGACTTGCTTCAAGTGGAGTTCGTTTTCGAAGAAAGCAGTGTGGCGGGAGGCGAAGGGAACGAAGAAAAGATCGATTTTGCAGGAATTCAAGCGCCAGCGGAGTTGTTGGCCAGAATGAAGGATGCCGCGGAATTGTACTCCACAACCGAGGTCCGGGAGCAACTGGAGGAATTGAGGGGACACAATCCCGATGCCAACGGCGCGATAGCGCGGTTGCATGAATTGAACGAGGCAGGAGCCATCGAGGAGTTCTTGCGCGCGTTGAATGAGGTCAGGAGCGTGTGAATGCAGGTTGTACGACGGCGGCAAACCCGGCACCCGAAAAGGATCAACAACGGATGACACCGATGGAATTGGAGTTTTCAAACAGGCTCTAAGATGAACTTTCAAGCAAAAATCCTTCCAACGCTTCTTGTTTGCGCGCTGATGGTGTGCGGTCAGGACGCACAAACTGCATCGTCCCCCAATCGCGAGCTCGATCTCCCCGGATCTTCTGTTTCGACGTCTTCACGCCAGGTCCTGGTCATGAATGAAACCGCCGACTTTCTGGAACTGCCGGCGAATTCGTTCCAAGGCATCGAAGAATCCACCGTTGAAGCCTGGGTGAAGTTCGACGAAATCACCCGAAACCAGCGCATCTTCCAGTTCGGTCATTCTCAGGGCGACCTTTCCCTCACCACGAGCTGGATTTTTCAGGGGAATGGTCTGACATTTGTGATCGCCGATGGTGGGCTTCACGCCATTCATCGGCCAGTCCTCAAGACCAACGAGTGGTTTCATGTGGCCGGTGTCTCGGGCCGGGACGGAATGAAACTCTACTACAACGGCACGCTGATCGGCGAGGATCCTTATCAGGGCAGCTTCGACGTCATCGCAGAGGGCGCCCAGGGCCGTCTGGGAGGCACTGTCACGGACGGAGTATGGCCCTTCCGCGGACAAATGACGGAAATACGAGTCTGGGGGGAAGCGCGTACTCTGGAGCAGATTCGCGATACCATGTTCGAACCGTTGACCGGCACGGAACCGGGACTCGTGTCCCTCTGGAATTTTTCGGATGCCGATCAACCCGGCCGTGACGCAGGTCCGGGTGCCCACCACGGATCCCTTGTGGGCGAAGCCCAGGTCGTTGAGGCGCAATTGCCAGTCTCGTTCGACGAACCTGTTCTCGAACTCCCCGGTTCGGACGACAGCTTTTTGCAATTGCCACCTCGTCTGCTCGACGGGTTGCAGGAGGCCACGATCGAAGGCTGGTTTCAGCAGTCGAATCGGCAGGAGGGGTATACTAAGATCGCGACTTTCGCCGAGGCTGAATTCCCGGCCAAGCGCATCGTGCTGCAGCTTTCGCCTTCCAAGAATGATCCGTTGCTCCTTTCTTTCGACCGTTTTGCAACGGGCACCACTCGTGAAGGAGCCGGCGACGGGTGGCTTGGGAGAACCGTCTCAGCGCAGAACGTGGCCCACCCCGGAGTCTGGGTGCACTTTGCCCTCGTGTTGCGTGCCACGAACATGGTTCTCCATGCTTACGGCGCACCGGTCGCAACGCTTGAGGGTGAAGGTCTGGACTCGTTGGAGACCACTTCACTGATTGCTCTCGGGCACGAGGGATTCAAAGGGCGACTGGATGATATCCGGCTCTGGAGTGTCGCACGGACACCGGAGCAGATCCGGGAAGGAATGAATACGAATCTTGAAGGTGATGAACCGGGATTGCTGGGTTGGTGGAATTTCGAAGATGGCACGGCGCGCGACGGTTCCACAAACGGTCACCATGGAACCTTGCAAGGCAGTGCCCGCGTGATCAAGGCACCCGGGCCCGATTCAATCGCGTCC
>JAIPJX010000084.1 GCA_021733945.1 Verrucomicrobiota bacterium
GGTTGAGCTTTGCAGGGAGTGGTGTCAATCGGACTGTGACGCTGAGGCCCGAACGGAATCAAACAGGCACAACGACGATCACGATATCCGTCCTGGACGCACAGGGTGGACATGCGATTCGGAGTTTTGCGCTGGAAGTGACCCCCGTGAATGATCCCCCTGTCGCCCTGTCGCAATCGGTGGTGACGGACCAGAACGTAGCAAAGACAATCACACTTGCAGGTACTGACGCCGAGGGCGGCGCACCTGGGTTTACGGTGGTCAACGCGCCGGGCAGCGGTGTTTTGAGCGGCACCGCACCCGCCCTGACCTACACCCCCAACAGCAACGCAACCGGGAACGACAGCTTCAGCTTTCGTGTCAACGACGGAAGTTTGAATTCGGAGGCCGCGACGGTTTCCATTTCCATCAATCAGGTGTCGGCCGTGATCGGTATCGAAGCGATTGCCGATGTGAGCGTCGCGGAGGACTCGGTTGCCTCAGTCAGCTTCGTGATCATCGACAAAGGGGCGGTGGGCAATCCAAGAGTGACCGGCGGTTCCTCGGATCAGGTTCTTGTGCCGGATGCCAACGTCTTGACGACCGGCACCGGGCTGAACCGGAGTGCGGCAATCATACCGGCAGTCGATCAGTCGGGGAATGCGACGATCACCCTGAGTGTCGCCGACGACGGAGGGAATCGAACGAGTCGGAGTTTCGTTTTGAACGTGAGCCCGGTAAACGATTTGCCCGTGGCCCAGGGACAGGCTGTTCAGACACCGGAGGACCAGTCGGTGAGCCTCAGGTTAACCGGCACGGATGTTGAGAATGATTCCCTGAGTTACCGGATTGCCTCAAACCCCTCATTGGGTACGCTGGGTGGTACGGTGCCGAACCTGACCTACACGCCCCATTCGGATGCGAACGGGGGCGACAGTTTCAGCTTCGTGGTCAACGACGGTGTCGGTGACTCTTCGGCGGCAACCGTTAGCCTGACCATTGAGTCGGTCAACGATGCGCCGACTCTGGATTCCCTGCCGGACCTGGCGATCGGCGAGGACAGCGGGGACTGGGTGATTCATTTGAACGGCATCGGCACGGGGGCGGTCAACGAGAATCAGGTCTTGAGTGTCCGCGCCGTGTCGGAGGATGTGGGATTGATCACCATTCTGGGAGTCGACTACACGAGCCCGAATCAAACCGGGTCACTGCGGTTGGTCCCGGTTTCCAACGCGTACGGGGCGACTTCGGTGACCGTTTTGGTGGAGGATGACGGCGGAGTGCTGCGGGGCGGCGGCAACACCCGGACGCGGAGTTTCCAGGTTGTGGTGAGCCCAGTCAACGATTCGCCGACAATCAGCCCGATCGCCGATCGCGCGATCCGAGAGGATACCAGCTCCGGCCTGATCGAATTTAATGTTGCAGATGTGGAAACCGCGACGGGATCCCTTCTGGTCCGCGCAGAATCGTCCAATCCCGTGCTCGTGGATCCGTCCAGTATTGTATTGGAAGGCGGTGGTGGTGCCCGGACCGTGACGGTGACCCCTGTGTCGGGGCATTCTGGAGTGGCAACGATCACCCTGGTGGTGGAGGATGAATCGGGCGCTGAAGCCAGGGAGTCCTTTGAGCTCACGGTGAATGTTGTGAACCAGTTGCCGGTGGTTGGTTCGATCAGCGGGCAGGTGATCAATCAGGACGGGGCAGGCGGGACGATTCTGTTCACGGTGTCCGATCGTGAAACAGAGGTTGGGTTGCTCAATGTGTCTGCGCGGTCCTCACAGCCGGGGCTTCTGCCGGATGGGAATATTGTGCTCGGCGGTTCGGGATCGAATCGTACCATTCAGTTGACTCCGACAACCGGCACCGTGGGTACGGCCACCGTTACGGTGGCCGTGGCCGATACGGATGGGGGGGTGTCGGAGCGGAGCTTTGAGGTCACGGTGGTGGGATTAAACGCAGCGCCGACGCTCGACACCATCCCCGATCAAATCATTGATGAAGATTCAGGCCTGCATACGGTGAGTCTGACGGGCATTGGTCCGGGAAATTCGGCGGAAAGTGGCCAGGTATTGACCGTGAGTGCCAGCTCGGACAACCCGGAGCTGATCCGTTCGCCATCCGTGGTGTACTCGAGCCCGAACTCGGTTGGGACAGTGAGCTACAGCCCGGTGTTGAACGCGTCCGGGAGCGCCGTGCTGACAGTGATTGTCCGTGATGACGGAGGAACCGTCAACGGCGGTGTGGACGGCACCACCAATCGATTCCGTGTGACGATAACCGCTGTGAATGACGCACCCGTATTGGCTGCGATTCCCGCTCAGTCCGTGAATGAGGGGAGTCTGCTGCAGGTGACGCCGAGCGCGAGCGATGTGGATGGATCGGTGCAGGCACTGGTCTACAGTCTGGACGCCGGTGCTCCGGCAGGGGCGAGCATCGATCCGACTACGGGAACGATGCGCTGGACTCCCAACGAAACGCAGGGGCCGGCGACGGTGACCTTGACGGTTCGTGCGACCGACGCTGGAGTCCCGCCGATGAGCGGCACGCAAATCCTGGTGGTCACGGTGAACGAGGTGAACCTCAGCCCGGTCATGAGTCCGGTGAGTTCAAGGAGTGTTGCGGAGGGAGCACCGTTGAGCTTTTCGGTGAATGCAACCGACGCGGATTCGCCGGTCAACCAGCTGAGTTTCAGCCTGGGAGGCGGTGCCCCGTCAGGTGTGACGGTCTCCGGGAGCGGACAGTTCAACTGGACTCCGGCGGAGAACCAGGGGCCGGGAGTCTATTCGATCACGGTGGGAGTGACCGACAATGGGAACCCGCCGTTGAGTGCTTCGCAGACTTTCAGTGTTACGGTGGACGAGGCGAACCAGTCGCCGCTGCTGGAACCGTTTTCGAGCGTGACCGTGGATGAAGGGGTGCCGATCTCGGTGCGCGCGATAGCCACCGATCCGGATCTGCCGGCGCAGCAACTGAGGTTCAGCCTCGGGCTTGGAGCGCCGTCGGGAGCGGTGATCGACCCCGCAACCGGTGTGTTTGCATGGACGCCGGGAGAGGCCGATGGGCCGGGCACTCATGGCATTCCGATCATTGTCAGCGATGGCGGAGTGCCGGGGCAAAGCGCGAGCCAGTTGCTGAGTGTGACGGTGAATGAGGTCAACGTGGCTCCGTTTCTGGCGGGAATCAGCAATCAGACCGTGCCCGAGGGGGGCGTGATGAGCGCGTTCGTGGCAGGGGCGGACCTGGATCAGCCCGTTCAACGCCTGACATTCAGTTTGGGTGAGGCACCGGCGGGTGTGGGAATCGATCCGGTGACCGGTGTTGTGAGCTGGGCGCCGACCGAGTCGCAGGGAGGTGCCACGTACTCAATCACGGTCGTTCTTACGGACGACGGCCCGGGAACGCTGAGCGTGACCCAGGGTTTTGAAGCGACCGTCCTGGAAGTGAACACCGCACCGGTGCTTGGCAATTTGAATGACAGCGCGGTGAAAGCGGGCACGCCGGTGAGTGTTCAGGCCAGCGCCTCGGACTCTGATCTGCCGGCCAATACGCTTCGGTTTTCGTTGCAGGGCGGAGAACCCGTGGGAGCGTCCATTGATCCCGTGAGCGGACTGTTCACGTGGACGCCGGATCGGCTGAGTCCGACCTCGAATCAGCTCGTGACCATTCGGGTGGAGGACAATGGCACGCCGCCGTTGAGCGCGAGCCGGAGTTTTAACATTGCTGTTGCAGCGTCAAACAACCCTCCGGAACTGGCTGCCATTCCGGACCAGACGGTTGATGAAGGGACACTGTGGACCTTCCCAGTGAGTGCGAGCGATCCCGAAGGGCAAACCCTGGTCTACACGCTGGAGCCCGGTTCGCCGGCAGGGATGAGCATTGATTCAGCGAGCGGATTGTTGCGCTGGACACCTGGCGAGGAGCAGGGGCCCGGCAACGCAAGCGCGACGGTGCGGGTGAGCGACAACGGCACGCCGTCGCTCAGTGCCACGAGATCCTTCGGGCTTGCAGTGAACGAGATCAATGCTGCGCCGGTGATTGCGCCTTTGAACTCCGCGTCCGGGCAGGTGGATGTTCCGCTGAGTATTGCGGTGTTGGCAACGGATTCGGATCTCCCTTCCAATAGCCTGAGGTTTTCGCTGGGCGAAGCGCCTGTGGGTGCCACCATCGACCCCGCCACGGGTCTGTTTCAGTGGACCCCGGCAGTGGCCCAAGGCGGTGCCTCCAGCACCGTAAACGTGGTAGTCACCGACAACGGCATCCCCGTCCTGAGTGCGACGCAGAGTTTCACGATCGTTGTGGCACCATCGAATACAGCGCCAACACTGGGAACGATTGCGGAGCAGGTGGTCAATGAAGGGGATCTGCTTGCGGTAACGCTTCAGGGAAGCGATGCGGACGTGCCAGTCCAATCCCTGGTGTATGAGTTTGTTGGGGCTGCTCCGACCGGGGCGGTTCTGGATCCCGCGAGCGGCGTCTTTTCCTGGAGACCAGCCGAAAACCAGGGGCCGGCGACTCTTGGGATGACCGTGCGGGTGACGGACGGTGGGAATCCGCCCCTGCAGGCGACCCAGGATTTGAGGGTTGTGATCAATGAAGTGAACGCAGCGCCGGTTCTTGACCCAATCTCGGATCAAACACTCGGTGTCGGAGACACCCTGACCCTGCAGGCCAGGGCGAACGACCCGGATCTTCCGGGAAACCGTCTTGCCTTCAGCCTTGGTGCCGGTGGTCCGGCCGGTGCGTCGATTGATCCTCTCAGCGGTGCGCTGACCTGGACGGCGGTCGGCGCGCAGGCCAATACAAGCAATCAAATCACCGTGGTGGTAACGGATGACGGAGTGCCTGTGCTCAGCGCATTCAGGACCTTCACGGCGATCGTGAGAGCGGGGCCGAATCTGCCTCCGACCATTTCCGGTATTTTGGATCAGACCACCCCTGAAAATACCGCGACGGGGTTGATTGCGTTTACGGTGAGCGATCCTGATACAGCCCTTGGCAATCTGAGTCTGCGGATTCTCCCGAACGATCCGGCCCTGGTGGGCGATGTTGTGTTTGGAGGAACCGCTGCGAACAGGACCCTTCGCATCACCCCGGTGGCCAATGCCACGGGGCAGACACCCGTCACGGTCGAGGTCTTCGAGCCGGCGGGCGGCAAAGCCAGTGTGACGTTCCTGCTCACCGTGACGGCCAGGCCTCCTCAGATCGTCCGCGAACCCGCAGATCAGACGGTTGTGACGGGCGGAACGCTCGACCTGAGTGTTACGGTTTCCGGCAGCGGTCCCCTGGAATACCAATGGAGTTTTAACGGATCTCCGATTGCCGGAGCGATCAATCCGGTCCTGACGCTTGCAAATGTTGGTGCCCAAAACGCGGGGCTCTACCGTGTTCAGGTGAGGAATTCTGCTGGGAATGCCGTCAGTCGTGAGGCGCGGGTGACCGTGAGCGAACCCTTGCGCATCATTGACGAGCCGGCGGATCAAATCGTGTTGGTGGGAGCGGGAGTCCTATTCCGTGTGGTCACGAGCGGCACCGGTCCCAAGGTGCATCAATGGTATTACAACGGACTGGTTTTGCCGGGGGGCGTGAATGACACGCTGAGTCTGACGAGTGTGGGCGTGGCGAATGCCGGGCGGTATGTGGTGGTGGTGAGCGACGTAGGCGGGTCGGTGAAAAGTCGTGAGGCGGTTCTGACGGTGAGTTTGCCTCCGGTCATTTCCAATCAGCCGCAGGGGCGAAAAGTGCCGGAGGGCGGGACGCTATCGTTGCGTGCCGGCGTGAGTGCGGCGGGGCCGTTGAATTACCAATGGAGTCGGAACGGGGTCGTGATCCCGTCTGCGACACTTCCGGAGCTGGTGTTGAACCCTGTGACCCTTGGGTCGGCGGGGAGTTACACGCTGACCGTGAGCAATGCGGCTGGAAGCGCGACGACCCAGGCGGCCGTGGTGGAGGTGTTGGAAGCGGCGCGGATCGTTTCGCAACCGCAGCAGCAAGTCGTGGCTGCGGGTGCTTCGGCAAGTTTCGCTGTCACCGCAAGCGGTGCCGAGCCGTTGAGTTATCAGTGGCGCAAGGACGGAGTGGACGTGCCGGGTGCCACAGATCGGACCTTGGTCTTTGGCAACGCGCAATCCTCGGATGCGGGGGCTTATCAGGTGATGGTCCGGAATGTCAACGGGCCTGTGTTCAGCGTGCCGGCCTCCCTGACCGTGAATGTCGGGGTTTCGATCACCAGTCAACCACGGAGCCAGAGCGTGACGCTTGGCGGGACGGTGGCCCTGCAGGTGACAGCCCGGGGGACCGCACCGCTGACCTATCAATGGCGTTTGAACGGAACGGATATCGCCGGTGCGACAAACCCGACGCTGGAGTTGGGGGGAATTCAACGGAACAGCGCGGGCAATTACACCGCGATCGTTTCAAACCCGGTGGGGCCGGTCACCAGCGCGTCCGCCGTCCTCGCCGTCGTGGCCCCCCCGGTGATCCAGTCCCAACCGGTCAGCCAAAGGGTGGATCCGGGATCCACGGTGGTTTTCCGCGTGGACGCGGCGGGTGATCCGACGCTCACTTATCAATGGCGACGAAATGGGAGCGCCCTCACCGGTCACACCGGTCGGGAGTTGACCCTGAACGGAGTGGGGGCCGCCGAAGCCGGCAACTACAGTGTGGTGGTTCAGAACGCGGGGGGAATCGTTGCGAGTCAGACCGCTGGTCTCACCCTGAATCTGACGCCGTTGTCGACCGGGAATTCCGCAGGTTCGGCAGGTTCACCGATCACGGGGAATCAGGGTGTGTTCGATGGCGGCAACACGTCTCCCGGGGGAGGGCAGGTAGCGCGCCGAAGCGCAGAGCCAGGAACCGGGGCGGAGCGCTGGTTTGCGTGGCAGGCTCCTGCCGGTGGCGTTGCGACGTTCAATACGGTAGGGAGTTCCTTTGACACGGTTTTGACGGTTTACAGGGGGACGTCGCCGAATCTGGTGCAGGTCGCCACCGATGATGACCGAGGTGGGTTCCTTGCCAGCGAAGTGCGGTTCAACGCTGAATCGGGTGTTGTCTATCTTGTGAACGTCAATGGATTCGCAGGGGCCACGGGCCAGATTGTTGTGAGCTATCAGTTCGACGCGGCGGCTTCCCGGCTGCCGGAAGTCGTCAAAGCGCCAGAGGGCCGGATCGTGTTGCCCGGCAGCGACGTGGTGCTTTCGGTTGAGGCGGTCGGAAATTCGTTGAGCTTCCAGTGGCTGGCGGACGGGGTGGAGATTGCGGGTGCCACGGGATCGAGCCTTTCGCTGGTCAACGTGCAGGAGAAGGACGCGCGTGCTTATTCGGTGCGTGTTGCTTCGGGAACGCAGGTAATCGAGACGCTCCCCGCGTCCTTGCAGGTCGGCGGATTGGCTGGGATGGCGCGGGATAAGTTTAAAAATGCCACGGGGTCGGTGTCTGCTGCGCCACAGCTGGCGGGTGGAACGTCGCCTGCCCGGAGACCGGTCCGGTCGCTGGCGACCGGGGCGTCAGCGACGTTGGTCTTCAGTACGTTCGGATCCTCGAGGGAACAGGGCGAACCCAATCATTGCGACGTGTTCGGCGGAGCCTCCCAGTGGTTGCGGTGGACACCGGCGGAGAGCGGTGTGGTTCAATGGAGCACCGAGGGCAGCAGCTTCGACACCGTGCTTGCCGTTTACACCGGTAGCGAATTTTCGGGTTTGGTGCTCGAAGGGTGCGACAACAACAGCGGCAGTGACGGCGTGAGCAGTCTCGTGAATCTGACCGTGGTCGGTGGCCGCACTTATTACATCGCGGTGGACGGAGTCGATGGTCGGACCGGGATGGTGCGGCTGACTCAGGCATTGGGACAGGTCCCTGTCATCACCGCGCAGTCCCGATCCCAGTCCGTTGCCTCGGGGGCGGATGTCGGTTTGTTTGTTTTGAGCAGCGGTGGCACCGGCGTCAGTCATCAATGGTATAAAAACGATCTGGCGATCCCTGGGGCGAATCAGAGTTCGCTGGTCTTTCTGAATGTCGGTCCGGCGGATGCGGGGCGATATGCCGTGGAAGTTTCCAGTTTTGCCGGGAGCGTGACCAGTTCGATTGTGGAGTTGACGGTCACCGTGCCGCCCACGGTGACCGTGCCTCCTGTTTCACAATCCGTCTCGACGGGAGGATCGGTCAGCTTCGAGACGGTGGTGAGTGGAACCGCGCCGATTCGCTACGAGTGGCGGCGCAATGGAGTAATAATCCCGGGAGCAACCGGTTCCGTTTACACGATTGGCACCGTGCAGGCTGGTGATGCCGCCGATTACACGGTCCTGGTGGAAAACGCCGCTGGAATAGCGGAGAGTCCGGTGGCTGTCCTGAGCATCGACCAGTTACCTGTATTGGGTGTTCCTCCGCAGAGTCTTGAGGTTCCCCTCGGGGGTGAGGCGCGGTTCAGCGTCGTTGCCGGGGGAACGGGTGGTTTAAACTATCAATGGCGCTTGAACGGCGTCGACATTGTCCAAGCCAGCCAGGCGAGTCTGGTCATTTCGAGCGTTGGAGCAAACGATGTGGGTGACTACACGGTGGTCGTTCGAAACGCGGCCGGAGCGATCGAGAGTGCTCCGGCCCGGTTGAGTGTCAGCGTTCCGCTGAGTCTGGTCGCGGGGCCGGAAAATCAAACGGTTGCCGAGGGTGGCAGTGTTTTGTTCAGTGTGCGCGCCAGCGGAACGGGAGCGCTGAATTACCAGTGGAAACGCGATGGAACGGCGATCGCCGGGGCCACTCTTTCGACCTACAGCTTGAACAATGTGCAATTCACCGACGCCGGCCAATACAGCGTCTTGGTGACGCTCGGGACCGAACAGCTCGAAAGTGCGCCGGCGGTTCTCAGTGTCTTGTTGCCGCCTGTGATCACGGAGAACCCGGTAAACCAGACCGTGCGCGTCGGGGACCGCTTGACGGTCCGTGTCGTGGCGACGGGTTCCGAAATCCTGGGCTATCAATGGAGTCTGGACGGTGTGGAAATCAGTGGCGCAACTCAGGCGGAATATGTTGTCGCGGGAGTTCAGGAGTCCAATGCCGGTTCCTATACGATCCGGGTGACGAATCCGGCCGGGGCCGTGGTGAGTGCGCCGGCAACGGTGACCGTGAACCCGACTTCGGTTGAATTGAGGGTTGATTCGACGCGCCTGTTGAACGATCAGTCGATTCAGTTGGTGTTATCCGGTCCGACGGACGCGCAGGTGACGGTTGAAGCGAGCGGGGATCTGATCACCTGGAACGTGATCACCACCGCGACGCTTGCGGGCGGTGCGGCAACCGTGATCGATGCGGAGGCAACGACGCAGTCGGCAAGGTTCTATCGGGTGCGGACGCCCTAAAGCGGATGCCGTGACCTCTCGCTGTCCGGCGGAGGACTTTGGAGCGGACATCTCCGTGCAGGTGGCACCGCATGAGTGCGGCAGATCGGGCCCGGCTGTTCGACGCAGCCGAAGCGAGGACGACGTGGGGGGGGGGGCTCAGTACCGCCGCCAGAGGGATGGCATAAACAGAACCAGGACGGCGAAGAATTCGAGGCGGCCCAGGAGCATGAGGAGACTGAGGAAAAACAGGGTGCCGCCACCGAAATGCGCGAAGGTATGGGTGGGGCCCACCTTGGCCAGGCCAGGGCCGATGTTGAACAAGGTCGCCAGGACTGAGGAAAGGCACCCGTCGATGGACATTCCTGGTTCGAGCAGACTCACCACAACCGTTCCAATTGTCACGGTGACACCCGCGAGAGCGATGAAGAAAATGGTTTGCAGGAAAAGCTCCGCCTCGGCAATCACTCCGTTCAGTCGAAGGGTAAAGACCTGCTTTGGGCGGTAGGAATGAGTGATTTCGTGGCGGACAATCTTGAAGAAGAGGATCCAGCGACTGACTTTGATGCCTCCGGCAGTGGATCCCGCGCATCCGCCGATGATCATCAGGGAAAGGAGCAGGAGTCGAGATAGAGAAGGCCACACATCATAATCGGTGGAAACAAATCCGGTGGTGGTGATGATCGAAACGACCTGAAAGAGACCATCCCGAAATGCACTGATAACGGTGTGGCCGTCCCCGACCAACAGAAGGTTGGTGGCGATGATGGTTGTGACTCCGGCAATGATGCAGAGAAACACCTTTGTTTCTTCATCGGTTTTCCAGCGATCCCAGCGACCGCGCAGGAGCCATGCGTAGAGCATGAAACTAATGCCCCCCAGGAGCATGAACAGCGTGATCCAGAGCTCGATGGCGAGGCTATGATAGGCGGCAATGCTGGTATTGCGCGGGCTGAATCCACCCGTCGACAGCGTTGTCATTGCGTGGCAGACGCTTTCGTAGGGGTTCATTCCCATGAGCATGAGGCCTCCGGCGCACACGATGGTCAGGCCTGTGTAGATTTGAAGGAAGCGTGTCGCCACGTCCTGGATCCGGGCCTGGAGACCACCCCCGTTCTTGGCCGAATATTCATGGTGAAAAAGCGCCTTGCTGCCCGCGCCCAGGGAGGAGAGAAGCGCCACGAAGAGAACCAGGATTCCAAGCCCGCCCAGCCATTGGGTGAGGGAACGCCAGAGCAGGATGCTCCTCGGAAGCGCATCGAGATCCCTGATGACCGAGGAACCGGTGGTGGTGAATCCGGAAACGGATTCGAAAAAGGCCGCAGCCGGTCCCAGGGACGGTTCACACAGGATGTAGGGCAGGGCACCGAATGCGGCGCAGACGAACCATCCCAGTCCGACCACTGCAACGGCTTCCTTGCGGAGCATCTCGCGACCGGATCCTTTGCCGAAAGTGATCAGGATGAGCCCCACCAGGGTGGAGGCAACGTTGGACGCAGCGAAGGCTTCGACAGCGTCAAGGCCAGGGGTGCGTTCGTGGTGCCACCACGCGTAAACCAGGCAGGAAAGCATGGCGGCGCTGAGCAGGAGCAATAATAGCCCCAGGAGTTTGCTGACGAGGCGATAGTTCATTCCGAGGTGGTTGCCGCGCGTGAAGGGCTGAGGGAGGGTTGACTCAGTTCACGCGCTGGTTTTTATTTCGTTTTTTGGGTCTTGGCAAGAAGGATTCAGGCGCTGTGCGGGGGCGGATTGCGCCTGCGGGGCAGTCATGGGCCCTGGGGCTTGTACGGAATCGGCGGGGCTTTTGCTTGTGCCCGGGAGTGTGGAGGTTTAAAAACAGTCAAGCCCGGCCTTTATGAAATCACGGCGTCGGGATTTTCCAACTGATTCGTATGAAAAGATGCTCTATAAAACTGCGGGCGACCCGCTGGGTTGCGCGGAACCTTGGCCTTCTGATCCTGTCGGTGCTGGTTTTGTCGGCAGGTGCCGCAAATCCTTTCAAGGGACACTGGGCGTTGACGATACCGGGCGGGGGTGCCGGATGGTTGGGTGTGGATGAGACCGGGGGTAAACTGACGGCGGACATCCTTTGGGGGGGAGGCAGCGTGTTGCCGGTCGACGGGGTGGAAGTGTCCGGAGATCGACTTGTGCTCAAACGTTTCTCAACATCGGGGGAACGCGGAGCAGAGGTGGTCACCACCGAGACGATCACTGCCGAGCGAGATGGGGTGAACCTCCACTTGACGACCGTCAAGAGTCGTCAGGGTCAGTCCGAGTTTGATCGGGCTGAATTCAGCGGGCGGTTGACGCCGCCAATGCCGCCGGCTCCGGATCTGACAAAGGTTGAGTATGGACCCTCGTTTCGTCTTTTCAACGGAACGAACCTGGATGGGTGGCGGTTGATCAATCCCAAGGATGCCAATGGCTGGGTGGTTCACGATGGCATTCTGAGCAATTATCCGGTTCAGGAGACAGGTAAACCCCACCGGTCCTACGGGAACCTGCGGACGATTCAGGATTTTGGTGATTTTAACCTGACTCTGGAGGTGAACGTGCCTCCGGGCGGTAACAGCGGGATTTACCTGCGCGGCATCTACGAGGTCCAGGTGGCCGATACCCATGGGCGTGCGGCCAACGCGCACAACATGGGGGGCATTTACAGCAGGATCAAGCCCAGCCAGACGGTGGAGAAACCTGCCGGCCAATGGCAGACCCTGGACATCACCCTGGTGGACCGGCATGTCACGGTGATTCTAAACGGAACGTGCATCATCGACAACCAGCCCGTTCCGGGGTGTACCGGGGGGGCGTTGTGGTCGGATCCATTCCTGTTCGGACCGATCTATCTGCAGGGCGATCATTCCGGCGTGAATTACCGGAACATCGTTCTGCGCACGGTGACCCGATAGCGGTTCGGGGCGGCACCCGGATTCCCGCCGTGTGCCGCCTTTCCCAATCCTTCGCCCGAATGCCGTTGGGCGGGCGGTCTAGTATTTGGCCCGGAGCCGGGGGAGGTGTTGCTGGACTTCGTCCGGCACTTCGTCCTGGAAGAAATAGGCGTCCCGGTTGCCGCCGGTGCTCCAGCTGTGGAGGAAGAGCATACGTTCGAAATTAACCCAGCGCGCCGAACCATCCATGAACAACTGGTTTCCCCCGACGGGAAGGTTGTTGCTGTTCCGGTGGGGCGGCATTTTCTCGTAAGCGGTGTCGCGACCGCCGCCCCATTCCCCATCGATTTTCATGACGGCATCCGCGGCGAGCGCCCAGCCTGGGTGGGCGGTGGAGGCCTTGACTGGACTGTACGATTTGAAGGTGCCTGCGGGGTTGCGCCATTCAGCGATGCCGCCGAAGTACTGAAAACCAATGATCCACTGATTGTACTCCGGTTCGTAGGTCGGAAATCGGGGGCGGTTCGGGCAGGTCCAGATCTTGGCCACCGGACTGTTGGTTTCGATCGTCAGGCCGATCGTGCGGGCAGCCTGTTGTTCTGGAGGATCAATGGCGATCTGCACCGAGGCGGCACGGGCGGACAACATCCGGTCGTTGTTGTCGTCGGCATACATGGTCATGCCGATCCCGATCTGGTGCAGGTTGTTCAGGCATTTAGCGCGGCGACTGCTTTCCTTGGCCTTGCTGAGCGCGGGCAGCAACATGCCGGCGAGAATCGCGATGATTGCAATCACCACCAGGAGCTCGATCAGGGTGAATCCAGACTCCCGGCCTGGCGAGAGGCGCGCGTGGTTCATGGGCACGGGTTGATGGGGTGTTTCGGTGGACGGTCTTGGCGAGTGGGTGATCATGGTTGATTGGCTCCTGAAAGGAGCGTGAGGCATGGGTTGTCTCTGTTTTGAAAATGCAGTTGGTTCCAGGGCTTTCGCATCCCCGGGAGCCGGCGTTGCTGAGCTTCCCGGGGATTCCAACAAGACTAGGAGCTGTGGGGCATGTTGAAAAGCCTGAATCCGAGGGCCCTGGGTTCCCCCGGGCCGCCCTTCAAATCCCCATGTTGCATCGGGGGGCATTCAACGGGACGCTACGGAAGTTCGCGGATTCGAATCCGGCGGTATTCGATCTGGCCACGATCGCCTTCCAGGCCGATCGGTCCGGTTTCGGGAAGTTTCATGGCCGTTTCCAGGATTTCGCCGTTGCAGGTGGCCTGTGCGATGCCATCCTTCACGCTCACCACCAGTTCGTTCCAATCGCCGGCCCGGTACCGTTGCAGGTGCTTGTAGGGACCGGCCAGGAGGTAATCCCGGCATTGAAGCTGGGGGCCGCGGATAAACACGCCGCTGTCGGCATACGGGGTTGCACGGAATTCGAGCGCCAGAACAAAATCCGACGGGAAATCGGTGGTGGTTCTGAGTTGCTGGATTCTGCGGCCTTCGGCCGGAGTGGTGACGATCAGGCGACCGTTTTTCGCGACGTATCGGCCGTCGTTGCTGGAGGTTTTGCCGTCAAACTCGATGGGTTTGGAGATGATCGGCCAGGCTGGAGCGTTGGGATCGCTGGCTTTCCAGCGTTGGGCGGATTCAATCTCGGCGGATGAGCTGGCGCGAAAGCCCCAGCCTGTCAGATCCCGCCCGTTGAACAGGCTCCGAAAGCCAGGCTCCGGTTCGAAGGCATCCGGTTCGTTTTCGAGAAATCCAAGAGTCGCCAGGATCGGATGAAGGGCGCCGGCCCATTTCTTATAACCGGCCTGATTGGGGTGGAGCAGGTCCGGGAATTCCCCGAGCTTTGCGTCGCCCTCGGCATTGGCGAAGAGTTGCCAGGTCTCGATGATGGTGATCTGGGAATCCCCTTTGACCGCCGCGGCGTAGAGGTCGTTGATTTGTTTGATTTTTTCGACCGGCCGCCTTTTGGATGCCGAGCTTGGGAAGACCTTGCAGAGGATGATCGGCATGGCCGGGTTGTGGGTTTTGAGTCCGGCCAGGATGAGTTGGAGGTTGGCGGCAATGGTTGCCGGTTCGGCTTGGTCCTCCAGATCGTTGGTGCCGATCAGGAGCACGACGGCACTGGGGTTGAGGGAAATCACATCCTCCTTCAGGCGGATGAGCACCCCGCGCGTGGTGTCGCCGCTGATGCCGCGATTGGCGACCTTGACGCCGGGAAAGCTGTCACCCATTCGATCACCCCAGCCCTGAGTGATCGAGTCTCCCAGGAAAACAACGGCGCCCTGATCCTGCTGCACCTGGGTGGACCAGGCGCTTCGGCGGTTTTGCCAGAGACGCTGGAACCACTCCGCCCGCCGGATTGGTCCCTGGCCCGGCAGTCCGTCGTCGGTGGCGGGGATAGCGAAGGCTGGGGTTGCGGGTGTGTTCTGATCCTGGGCGCCGGATGGCAGGGGGAAGGTTTGGATCGAAACGAGAACGAGGATTGTGAGGAGTCGTAAACGCTGGTGCATCGGGATGGTTTAGCTGGTTGTCCCGGGAATGCAAGACCGCAGCGATGCGGTTTTTATCGTGCGGGGGCGCGTGTCAGATTTCGTTCCACGAAGTAATGACGTAGCCGCGTCTCGGGCCGTTTTTACCCAGACTTTCGTCGTAGTGAAAATTGTAGTGCCCGTTCATCTTGATGCTGGCGGTGACGCTGGAGCCAACAAAGTCGTAGGCGGAGCTGCCCCCGCCGCCCATGGTGAATGCGGCGGACGGGGCGTAGATGGCGCCCGTGAACGTTGCGTTGCCGCTCATCGAGAGGCTGGTGTTCGTGGGAAGGCCGTAGTAGACGAAGTTTGTGGCGCTGCCGGGGGTGTTGGCGATTCCGTTTCCTCCAATTGAGGCGGTGGGGCCGCCGACATAGAGTTTGAGCGTGCTGTTGGTGGCGACGGTGATGTACGCGTTGCCGGTGAGGCTGACCGAACCGGTCACGTACAGGACCGCGTCGCCCAGAGCGATCAGGCTCTCGTTGCCGTTCATCGCCAGGCTGGAGAGTTCCCAGTTGCCCGAGGTGAGGATATAGGTGTAGTTGGTGCCCCCGACCGATCCGGCGGCCGGGGTCAGGGCACCTCCGGAGAATGGAGGCCTGACATCGGGGAAACTCACGTTCATATCGTCGCTGGACCGGCCTGGTTCGATGCCCTTGTTTCCGGCGAGATGCCAGGCCGTGGTGCCCACCGAACCGTTTGGCCCGATCTTCACCGTGCCGCCCGGACCGGTGGAGGCTTTGCCGAAAATGTCCGCGTTCCAAACATTGAGGGAATCGATCATGGCCGAGTTTGTGGCGATGTCGCCGTTGTCCTTGGCCTTGGCAGGGTCGTAGGCTCCGCCGGTGCTGTAGGCGGGGTCGGTGGAGTCGAAGCTGTCGGTTCTGATGTTGTTTCCGCTCAGATCGATCTGGCCCTTGGCGACCATGCCCTTGGCGAAGAGGGCGTCATTGGCGGTTGTGACCCGGATGGTCCGCGGTGGGTCGATAAAGTTGGTACCCAGGGGAACCCGGACATAGGCACTGGAAATGATTTCAGGAGGATCGGTCACGGAGATCAAGGTGACGTATTTCGAGTCCCCCATCGCTCGCTCCTTGGTGTAGTAGGCACCCGAAAGCGTCCAGCCCTCCGAAGCCAGGTTCGTTCCGTTGTGGTAGATATGCGTCAGTGCCTCTTCAATCCCCGCTTCCGCCACCGAGATGCCGCTGTTCCATTCAATGGAGCGCATGGTTGAAATGTTCTGATTGCTGATCAGGTCGAGGTAGGCGGCCATCGAAATGCCGATGATGGTGACGGTGAGCAGGACGATCAGGAGCACGCTGCCCTGAGGGCGTTGTCTGGGGAATTTCATGGTCACTGCTTTCGGATGACGATCTTCGCCGATTGTACACTCTCGGTGTTTCGTTCCACGCCGAGGATTTTTCGGGAACAGGTCCATCGGAGCTGCACCAGCTTGCAGGTGGCCGGGGATGCGGTCGGAAACTGATCGTAGGTTCCGGAGATTGAATTGCGCTGAAAAATGGAGAATTGAAGGGACACGCATTCGGTGAGCATGGGGGAGGGGTCCGGGACGCCGGCAATCGAACGGGTCAAGGTGCCAGCCTCGCTGTCGAACGTGTATTTCAATTCGCTTCCGTCGGAATCCTCAAACGTCAGGCTGGTGGCGGTGCTGTCCGTCAGTCGGTTGGCCTGTCGAATGTCGCGGGACATGGTGTCGAGGGTGATGCGGCTGCGGTGATCCAGGTCAATGTAGTTGGCCATGGCCGCAAAGCTGCGAGCGGTGTAAAACGTCAGTGCTGCGGTGCTGAGTCCCAGAATCGAGGAGATGGCAACGCTGATCATCAACTCGACCAGAGTCATGCCCAGGCACCTGCGTCGAGACGCGGCGCGCAGGGGTGTGT
The DNA here is from genome assembly GCA_021733945.1 of Verrucomicrobiota bacterium. Lineage (GTDB taxonomy): Bacteria > Verrucomicrobiota > Verrucomicrobiia > Limisphaerales > SIBE01 > JAIPJX01. Next base: position 16,623 of record JAIPJX010000084.1, read on the forward strand.
TGCCCCCGGAGTTGCTAGTAGATGTAATTCTGCAAACCATAACGGGACACGAGCGTCTGCATGTCGCGGGAACGAAGCACTCCGGCCGAAGTCCAGGTCACCTGCACGGTGACGGATTTCATGTCGTTGCTGTAGGATTCGGAAATGGGTGCGGAGGCGATGGTGACCCTGCCGGTGTAGGTGAGGCCACTCGCGGATTGTGTGCTTGTGAAGAAGACATCGGTGAAGTTGGTGGGGACAAACCCGGCGGTTGTGATCTGGCTCCAGGTGTAGAGGCGGATCGTCTCCATTTTCTCCTGAAGGATCTGTCCGGCCCGGAGATTCTCCCGCGCCAATTCCACGATCGCGAAGCCGGAGGAGATCCCGGAATAAAGACCGACAAAGACGATTCCTGAGATGGCCACCGCAACCAGGACTTCGATCAGGGTGAAGGCCACCGAACCCCACCGGGGGGGGCACCGCCTTTGGGTCGGTGCGGTTTTCATCGCAATGCTCGTTTCATTCCTGATCATATCGGTCGATATTTCGATCTCTCAAACACTGGCGCGCCACCCGTGTTGGCCGGATTTTACTTCGAACCGACGAAGTATTCCAGAGTTTAGAGCATAATGCCTGCCGAATTGGAATTGAGAATGTGGCGCAGGTTCCCGACCTGGATCGGAGCTCTCCGGGAGGGGCATTGCTCTGATCGGGCGGGGGGCGGGGAAAAGGTGCCGCTCGCCGCCGGGTTCCTCACAAGTGGCGCGCGAGTGCTTCCTGGCTGGCTTGAAGGACCTCCGCATGGAGCGAACGTCCATGCGAATCCATGGTGACGACGGCCGGAAAATTCACGATCTGGAGTTCCCAGATCGCTTCCGGCGATCCGAATTCCTCGCGGAAATAGACGTTGCTCACCTGGGTGACGCATTCGGCAAGGACCTGGGCGGCACCGCCGATGGCGTGCAGGTAAACACAGCCAAACTCCTTGCAGGCGGCGAGTGTCTGATCCCCCATGCCGCCTTTGCCGATCACGGCTCGGAGACCCAGATCCCGGATGATCTGCGCCTGGTAAGGCTCCTCACGGATTGATGTGGTGGGGCCTGCCGCCGTGACCTTCCATTGTCCGTCGGCATCCTGGATCACCACAGGGCCACAGTGATAGATGATCCCGCCCCTGAGGCTCAATCCCTGGGGCAGGGTGCCCCCGTCGTGGAGGAATTTGTGAACGCGGTCACGCCCGGTGTACACAGTTCCCGAGATGGAGACCGCATCGCCCACCTTGAGTGAACGGATGGTTGATTCGTCGATGGGGACCTTGAGAGGAGTCATAGGCGATGTCTAGTAGAGCCACTGGGTGATCTCTCCGGAAGGGGCAAGAGTCACGCCGTGTCGGCGGAATGCCCAGCACATGTAACTGACCGAAACGAAGAACGAGGCGGGCAACCGGTTGATGGCGCAGATTTTCACTCCCAGGAGGGTGGTTTTTCCTCCGAACCCCATCGGACCAATTCCCAACTCGTTGGCCGTGTTCAAGACATCCTGCTCCAATTCATCCAATGCCGGATCCGGATTGCGGTCCGGCAGGGTCCGAAGGAACTGCTTTTTGGAGAATTCGTAGCTGGTGGATCGGTCCCCGCCGATGCAGACGCCCAGGATGCCGGGGCCGCAGCCTTTGCCTTGAGCCTGAAGCACCGCGTCCAGGATGACTTTCCGGCAGCCCGGAAGGTCGCGACCGGCCTTGAGTGGGCCGTGGGGAAGGGAGTACTGCGCTCCCACGTTTTCGCACCCCCCTCCTTTGAGAACCAGCCGCACGGCAATGGTCTCGGATCGATGCTGGTGAAAATGCAGGGTGGGTGACCCGGGGCCCAGATTGGTGCCGTCGTTGACTCCCGTGAGCGAGTTGACGGAGTTTTGGCGGAGGAAGCCTTTTTGGGTGGCCTCAAGGACAGCCGCGTGGGCGGCCTCCTCAAAGGCCAGCTGGTCCATGCCAACCGGGCAGTCGACATAAAAGAGGATGCTTCCGGTGTCCTGACACAGCGGTTGTGATTTTTGTTTCGCCAGGCCGATGTTCTGATCGATGATCTTGAGGGCCGATTCGGCAATGGTTCCCTTCTTTTCACGTTCCAGTGAATCCAGGATCGCCCGGTTCACGTCGTCAGGTACTTCGGTGGAGGTGCGCCGGATGAGATCTAGAAGGGATGCCTGGAGTTGGCTCATACAGCACGCACGGTAAGGACGGATGCCGAGGGTGTCAACGCGGAGCTTCGGAGGGGAAAATTTTTGAATGGCCACGCGCAGCGAAATTTCCTACACCTGTCGTTCGATGACCGAACATTTGACAGCAAGACTTTCCAAATGGCCCTTCGTCCTGGGGGACATCATGCTTCTGGGATTGGCCGGGATGGTTGTTTACCGGAGCGACTGGCCTCTGAGCATGGGGGCAGCGACCTTCTGCCTGGTGGCAACCGCTCTGGGGGCATGGTTTTGTGTGCTTCCGTTCCTCAAGGAGTATCACGCGGCATCCAAACTGGCCGAGTCGAACGCGCTTTCCACGGCCTTGGCCCAGATCAAGAACCTGGAGCAGGTTCAGGCGGAAATCACCCGCGCCACGGGGCAATGGATGGGTGTCCGTGATGATTCGACGAAGACCGTGGCGGTTGCGGCGCAGCTCTCGGAGAAGATCACGAGTGAGGCGAACGCATTCAGGGAATTTCTCCAGCGGGCCAATGAATCAGAAAAGGCCCACCTGCGCCTCGAAGTGGAGAAACTGCGGCGATCCGAGGCCGACTGGCTTCAGGTGCTCGTCCGGATCCTGGATCACATCTACGCCCTGAACCAAGCGGGAGCGAGATCCGGGCAACCGGCCCTGACGTCGCAGTTGAACCAGTTCCAGCATGCCTGCCGGGATGCCGCCCGCAAGGTTGGGTTGGCACCGATCCCGGCAAACCGATACGACACCTACGATGCAAAGCTGCATCAGTTGGCCAATCCCGACGAACCCTTGCCTCCGAAAGCTCAGGTGATGACGGTTCATGCCGTGGGTTACACTTTCCAGGGTACCCCTATCCGGAAACCGGTCGTTTCGGTCAGTCCGCAGCCTCAGGCGGAATTTCAGCTGTCGGAAACAGATGTAGACGACATGGAGGAGCCTGCGTTGGAAACGGACCCTGAATGATCGTCCCGGGTGGATCCTCCCGTGATCACCGCTTCGCCTCTCCTGGGGTTGCCAATCTTTCTGGCACCTGGAGGTGAACCAATTGCCCCCCATCTGGATCTCAAGCAGTTGCAGTGCAACCGGCGCGGAATCCACCACGAAGGCATCACGGGGTCCTGAGCGAATGGCGCGAAGTGTCCGGATTAACCTGCTCAGGAGGCCTCGGAAATTTTCTGCAGCACCCCTTCAATGGTGTTCCTGAGATCCACCATTTCCAGTGGTTTTTCCATAACCCGATAGGCACCCTTGGCCATGCATTCTTTGCGGGTTTGATCAGATCCGCCGCCGGTGATCATGATGACCTCGCATGCCGGTTTCCACTGCTTGACTTTGTCGATCATTTCCAGGCCCGTCATTCCGGGCATCATCACATCAAGGATTGCGATGGAGGGATCAAAGGTGGCCAGTTGGGCGAGGGCGGTTGCCGCGTCGCCAGCTTCCAGCACTTCGAATCCGCTTTTCTTCATGAACGAAGCCAGGAGTGCCCGAAGGAAAGGCTCGTCGTCGACGATCAGGATTCGGGGGATCGGAGCCATTGCATCCAGAATATGGAATCATCCCACGAGCCGGTCAAGAAGAACGATTCTGGTTCAAAACGGGGTGGTGGGAATGGGTAAGCGGGAATCATCGCTCGCGGAATCGTGATTTCGTTCGCGGGATTCCCGAGGGGATGGGAGCGGAGGGTCATTGGATGCCCTTGGATTCGAGGGCCCGGAGTTCCTCCGCCCAGAGGTGCCGCTGAGCTTCGTCCGTCTTGGGGTCTGGCAGCAGGCTGCGCCGGGTGCAGTTGATGAGGGCCTGCAGGGTTTGGTAGCGCCGGGTCAGTTCGATCGCCGGGGGAATGCTGTCAGCCATGATCTCGTGAATGCGTTCAAAGGGGAGGGTGCCACCAGCGGCCTTGACCTTGAGTTCGCTCCGCAGGGAGGCGAAGCTGGCGGCGGAGTAGCCCTGGGTGGCCTTGTCGAGCTGTTGGCGTTGTTGTGGCTCCAGGGGGGCGGTCAGCACCGGTTTCAGCATCCACTCAATAAATTCCTCCCGGTCTTCACCCTCCGGATCGAGTGTTGGGATGATCAGGTCGCCGACGCGCCCGGGACGGCGCAGGTCGGGGGAGAGCAGGTGAACCCGTGCGGTCACCAGAAGCCAGAATACCCGGCCCCGGAGTTTGGGATCGGACATCATCGACTGGATCTTGCCCGTCAGGCGGCGTTCGGTTTCGTGGGTGTTCTGGGCCACTCTGCCGAACTGGGTGTCGGCCTCATCGACAAAGATTAAAACCTTGGACAGTGCATTGAGCACGCGGCGAAGGCGTTCGAATACGACGTCGGTCTGCCCGAACCACTGGCTGCGCACGTTTTTGATCACCAGAACCACCATGTCCAGCTCGGCGGCGAGGGCTTCGAAGATAAAGGTTTTGCCTCCTCCCACCGGACCACAGACGGCAGCGCCGGCCAGCGCATCGCCACCGGTGGCGGCGAATCGGGGCATCAGCTCGGTGGCGAGAAAAGCCTTCAACCGGGAAAAACCGACCACATCCTGGAGGGAGTGTTCGGGCTTCTTAAATTCGACAATATCGTCGCCGAGCTGGCTTTGAATGAAGGTTTCCACCTTGTCCACCACGTCTTTCTGGGTCAGCGGAGCGCGGTCGTGCGCGACTCCTTTGAGCAGTTGCAGGAGGGCGTGAAGGGAGAGTCCGGCTGTCAGATTGGCAAGATCTTCGGCCGTGCTCCAGAACTGGAGCTGACAGTCGTCCGGTTGTCGGCTCAGGAACCAGGCAATAAAATGAGAGCGGCTTGGTGTGTCCGGAGAGGGAACCTCGATTTCCAGAAGTTGGGGCAGACGCGAAATCCGGTGGTGGAGCAGACTGCGGCTTTCGGCGATCATCACCGCCGAATCGTTTCCATTGACGAAACCGGGATCGCTGAACCAGTCGTGGCAGATGGTCACGCGCTGGCGGTCCAGGTCCGAAAGGCTGGTGATGGGGGCGTCCGGCAGGAGCATGTCAGCCCCTTCGATGAGTATCAGGAGGTTCTCCCGGAGCAGCTCCTTGTCCTTGATCCGGGTGCGGGAGCAGAGGCACATCTGGCGCAGCAGTTCCAGGGCGAGCGTTGGATTGCTGACGGCCTTGCGCAGGCTGTCGTCGAATGCCTCGGCGATGGCCTCGAGGTCGGCGGCGGTTCTTCCCTGAGTGAGCATCTGCTGGATGGCCAGCTCGTTGCTGTCGTGGCCGCTGCGCCAATGGAGCCAGGCGTTGCGGAGTTTTTGTTGATCGGCGTCATTGGCGAACCGAATGGGGCCATTCAATTCGTAAACAACCAGGATCAGGCCCGGAATGTTCCACTTCGACAGAAGGAAATTCGGAAGGGGCACATAATCGACCGTTCCCCCGGCCGATCGGGCGAAAAGATCGTGGATGTTGCCCGTGAGCAGGATGGATCGGGACTGCCCGGAATTAAGAATCCGGGCGGCCTGCCGGGAAAAGCCGTAATCGGGCGGAGTGGGGGAGGTCATGGTCAGGCGGGCCGGGAGGTCTCCGTTCCGTAGGTGATGTGTTGGGTGCGGTTCATGACGGTTGCCGGGGAGAACACAATGCGCCGGATCTCGTCCCGTTGATCGGCGAACTGCTGCACATCCTTGGTTTCGTTTGGGTGAAAGACCGGGGAGGGTTTGTCGTAAACCACCGTGGCACCCGGGAACTCGGTGTGTCCTTCGCTCCGCCAGTCCCAGTTTTGGGAGAAACCGACCAGTCGATCGCCCACGTAGATGGCTTCGTTGAGCTCGTGGGTGACAATCAGGAGGGTGTAGGGAGGGGATTCGTCGCGGGTTTTTGCCTGTTGGTTTTCGTGGTATAGCTCGAGCAACATGGTCTGGAGTTCCTCGCGGGTGGCTTCGTCCAGGGCACCAAAGGGTTCGTCCAGGAGGATGATCTTGGGTTTCATGATCAATGCCTGGGCGATGGCCACGCGCTGACGCATGCCACCGGACATTTCGTGCGGGTAGAGTTGCATGGCATCCTGGAGTTTCACCTTCCTGAGAAACTCGGCTGCCAGGTCGAGATGCTCCCGGCGCATGCGCCGCCATGTTGGGAACCGGAGCCACCGGAAGGGAATGGTCGTTTCGTCGAGCATCAGGCCGATGGCGACGTTCTGCTGCGCGTTCAGGAAGGGGAACAGCGAATAGTGCTGGTAAACAATTCCCCGGTCCCTTCCCGGCCCCCGCACCACCTGGGCAGTGCCCCCATCCGGGCCCGTGAAGAGCACGATTTCGCCCCTGAGCGGAAGGTGGGTGCCCACGATGGCGCGCAACAGCGTGGACTTGCCGCAGCCGCTCGGGCCGACCAGGGAAAGGAACTGGCCCTGGAGCACCTTGAGGTTGAGATCAAACAGAACGCGCTTGGAGCCAAACCAATGGCTCACTCCGCGGCATTCCATCGCCAGTGGGTGGGGTTGGGGTTCAGCCACGATGTTTTTCGTACCAGGGACAGAGTTTGCGTTGGAGAAGTTTGAGTCCGTGGTCCATGCAGAATCCGAAAGCGGCCAGCAGGGCCAGGTACGGATAGACCACGCTCATGTCCAGAAGCTTGGATTGAAGGCGGATCCGGTAGCCGAATCCGACGTCGCCCACCACCATTTCCGCAGCGATGAGGTAGACCAATGCCGGGCCGATCACCAAACGCACCGCGTCGAGCATCTTCGGGAGCACATACCGGAACAGAATGGTCCAGACCACCTCCGAGTGGGAAGCCCCCAGGGTATAAGCCTTGAACTGGAGTTCCTCCGGGAATTCCTTCACCGCCAGGAAGAGGGTGATTGCAAGCGTGGGCAGAATTCCGAACGCGATCATCGTCACGAACATGCTCTGGTCCATGCCCACGAGCACAAAAAACACACCCAGAGCACCGGTGGGCGGAATCTTGGCCAGCAACGAAAGCGGAGGATAAAAAAATGCCTCCGCCGCGGAAAAACATCCCATCACCATCCCGATCAGAAACGCGCCCCCGACGCCCAGGAGCAGTCCGAAAAACAAGCGGGTGCCACTGGCTTTGGCATCGGAGGCGAGCCAGCTTTCCCCGCTCCAGTCATCGGGTTGAAGGGTGGACTGGATGCCGTGCTGGATCTGGGACCAGGTCGGGATCGTCGTGTCCTCCGG